>DASWSP010000001.1:0-45801 GCA_036402575.1 Allosphingosinicella sp.
ATCTGCCGCTACAATGTGCTGCTCAACGGCCTGTCGGACCGGGTGGTGCTGCGCGACGTCGGCCTGGCCTCCGCGCCATCGATGGCGAACGTCGCGAGGTCTCCCGAGCACAATCTGGGAGCCACGCAGCTGAGCCATGCCGCTGGCGGGACGCTGCGCTTGATGCGGGGCGACGACGCGCTCGCGGACGAGGCGCCGGCGCTGATCAAGATCGATGTCGAGGCCCTGGAGCTGGACGTGATCGAGGGCATCCGCGGCACGCTCGCGCGGCACAAGCCCGCGGTCTTCGTCGAGGTGGACCCGCACAACAGGGCCCGGTTCCTCGAGATGCTGGACGGCCTGGATTATGCCGTCGCGGCCGAGCTCGCCAATTCCAACTTCGTGATCCTGCCGCGCTAGGCTGGGGCCGGGCGGCGCGTGGGGTGGGGCCGACGGCGTCGTGCCTAGTCCGCGGCTCGGAAGTGGACGCTTGCGTCAATGAATACAGGATACATGCTATTCAGCCGCCCGCCTGCTGGAACATGTTCGGGCCGCCCTCGCCTTCGGGCGTGACGTGGCCGCCTTGGCCTTGTTGGCGGCCGGCTTCGCCTGCGCCCCGGCGGGCTACGCTCTCCCAGCCCCCCTCCAGCTCGCGCTCATGCGGCGCTCTTTCGAGTTGCCGTCTGGTCGCCGCGGCCGGCGAGGAGGCCGGCGATGGAGATGTCCTCGTCAAGCTCTTCCCAGTGGAGGCCGTCCGGGCTGAGGAAGAAGGCTTCGCGCTGTTCGGCCGATCCGTGCAGGAGGCGCGGGAACCAAACAAGCGGGATGCCAAGTGTGCGGCCGTCTTCGAGCTCCACCCACATTTGAGCATCGTCAAACCGAACGGCGGTCGGGCTAGGCGAAAAAGTCATTCCACGCTTCCTCAAGCTCCGCGCGATGCTGCTCTACGATCTCTTGCAGGCGCTTGATCGTGCGGGCGTCGAAATGGCGGTTATAGGCGAGTTCCACGTCGGGAGACAGCCAGAACTTGGCCGTGGCCCCCGCACGCGAAACGTGGATGTGGGCCGGTTCGCGCGGATCGCCTTCGTTCGCGAAAAAGTGAAAGCGGTGGCCATTCCAGCGGAAGACGACAGGCATTACAGAGCCTCACCCCAACCCTCTCCCGCAAGCGGGAGAGGGGGCTACTCCGCCGCCATGCCCGCCTGCGCGAACATGTCCGCGTCGCCTTCGCCTTCCGGCACGTCGTTGGCCGCATTGGCGCTCTTGCGGCGGTCGAAATTGTCCCAGACTTCGCCCCAGTTGCCGCGGGTGGCGGCCTTGGAATATTCGGTGGCGCGGGTTTCGAAGAAGTTGGCGTGCTCGACGCCGTTGAGCAGGGGCGCGAGCCAGGGCAGCGGGTGCTCGTCGATCATGAACATCGGCTTCAGGCCGAGCTGGCCGAGGCGCCAGTCGGCGATGAAGCGGATGTACTGCTTGATCTCCTTCGGGTTCATGCCGGGGACCGGGCCCATCTCGAACGCCAGGTCGATGAACGCGTCCTCGAGCTCGACCGTGTGGTGGCAGACGTCGCGGATCTCCTTGCGGACCGCGGGGGTGAAGCAGTCGCGCTCCTTCACGAAGGCGTGGAAGAGCTTGATGATGCCCTCGCAGTGAAGGCTCTCGTCGCGCACGCTCCAGCTGACGATCTGGCCCATGCCCTTCATCTTGTTGAAGCGCGGGAAGTTCATCAGCATCGCGAAGCTGGCGAAGAGCTGCAACCCTTCGGTGAAGCCGCCGAACATGGCGAGCGTCTTGGCGATGTCCTCGTCGGTATCGACGCCGAAGGTCGAGAGGTAATCGTGCTTGTCCTTCATCTCCTTATACTGGAGGAAGGCGCCGTATTCGCTCTCGGGCATGCCGATCGTGTCGAGCAGGTGCGAGTAGGCGGCGATGTGCACCGTCTCCATGTTGGAGAAGGCGGCGAGCATCATCTTGATCTCGACCGGCTTGAAGATTCGGCCGTATTTCTCGTGGTAGCAATCCTGCACCTCGATGTCGGCCTGAGTGAAGAAGCGGAAGATCTGGGTGAGCAGGTTGCGCTCGTGGGCGGTCAGTTTCTGAGCCCAGTCGCGGCAATCCTCGCCCAAGGGCACCTCCTCCGGCATCCAGTGGATCTGCTGCTGGCGCTTCCAGAAATCGTAGGCCCAGGGATATTCGAAGGGCTTATACTGATGGCGGACTTGAGTGAGTGGCATTTCAGTTACTCCCCAGGAGTTCAAAGATTGCTTGTGTGAGGTTGGGCTTCAGGGAGCTCCCAGAGCCAAAAAACCGACTAGGAGGATCCAGGCGATCGCGAAAAGGACGGCCACTGCGGCGAACGCCCAAATCGCTATTCTGACAGCGACCCGCAGCGCGGGGTTTGCAGGCGCCGGCACGCCGCGCACGTGCAGATAGGCCAACAGCGCTGCGAAAATCGCGGCCGCCAAGAAGATGCCCAGCTCTACCGACATTGCTCACCGCCGCACCACCCGGTCGCGGTAGACGGTGCGGCTTTGGCGGGCGCCGACGCCGAAGACGACGATGCCGAGGAAATAGCCGAAATCGTACCAGCCGCCATTGTTAGGCACCGCGTAGACCGAGACGTTGTCGAAGAAGAGCGAGACGGCCCAGGCGACCGGGAAGATGAAGCCGTGCCAGAGGCCGAACAGGAAGCCGGGCGCGTCCGGCTGAACCGCGGCGCCGGTCTGGGTGGCCTGGCAGCCGGCGAGCAGAAGCGCGGCCGCCAGGGCGATCGTTCCTTTCATGCTCGCTCGTGCCGTCACTTTCATCTCCGTCAAAACCGGCGGGGGGGCCGAGGGGAGGCACCGGGCGTGCGGCCGATGCGGTTAGGCCTTGCCGCCTCTCCTCGTCCCTTCCCCGCCAGTGTTCCCATGCCGAAGGGAGAAGGCATGGGCACCCCCCGCCCGGGGATCACGCACCTGCTATTGGCAGGCGAGGCATTCGTCGTAGTCGGTCGTCTGAAGCTCGATCTGCTTGAGGTCCGGCGTGTTGTCGGCCTCGACGCCGCCCGCGAAGCCGGCGCGCTGAACGCTCTTGGACCGAAGGTAATATAGGGATTTGATACCCAATTCCCACGCCCGGTAGTGGAGCATCAGCAGGTCCCACTTGTCGACGTCGGCCGGGATGAACAGGTTGAGCGAGGCCGACTGGTCGATATAGGGCGTGCGGTCGGCGGCGAGCTCGAGCAGCCAGCGCTGGTCGATCTCGAAGCTGGTCTTGTAGGTGTCCTTTTCCTCCTGGCTGAGGAAGTCGAGGTGCTGGACCGAGCCGCCCTTCTCGAGGATCGAGTTCCACACCGCGTCCGAGTTCTTGCTCTTCTCCATGAGCAGCTTCTCCAGATACGGGTTCTTGATCGAGAAGCTGCCCGACAGCGTCTTGTGGGTGTAGATGTTGGCCGGGATCGGCTCGATGCAGGCCGAGGTGCCGCCGCAGATGATCGAGATCGAAGCGGTCGGAGCGATCGCCATCTTGCAGGAGAAGCGCTCCATCACGCCGCGGTCGGCCGCGTCGGGGCAGGGGCCGCGCTCGGTGGCGAGCATCATCGAGGCCTCGTTCACCTGCGCTGAGATGTGGCGGAAGATCTTGAGGTTCCACGACTTGGCCATCGCGCCCTCGAAGGGCAGGCCGCGCGCCTGGAGGAAGGAGTGGAAGCCCATCACGCCGAGGCCGACGCTGCGCTCGCGCTCGGCGCTGTACTTGGCGCGGGCCATCTCGTCGGGCGCGCGCTCGATATAGTCGCTGAGCACGTTGTCGAGGAAGCGCATGATGTCTTCGATGAACATCTTGTCGCCGTTCCAGTCGTCCCAGGTTTCCAGGTTGAGGCTGGAGAGGCAGCAGACGGCGGTGCGGTCGTTGCCGAGATGGTCGCGCCCCGTCGGCAGGGTGATCTCGCTGCACAGGTTCGAGGTCGAGACCTTGAGGCCGAGCTCGCGCTGGTGGCGCGGCATGGTCGCGTTCACCTTGTCGATGAAGATGATGTACGGCTCGCCGGTCGCCAGGCGGGTCTCGACCAGCTTCTGGAACAGGCTGCGCGCGTCCACCCGGGCGCGCTCGGAGCCGTCCTTGGGCGAGCGCAGCACCCACTCGTCGCCGGCGCGCACCGCCTCCATGAACGCGTCGGTGACGAGAACGCCGTGGTGGAGGTTGAGCGCCTTGCGGTTGAAGTCGCCCGACGGCTTCCTGATCTCGAGGAATTCCTCGATCTCGGGATGGTTGATGTCGAGGTAGCAGGCGGCCGAGCCGCGGCGCAGGCTGCCCTGGCTGATCGCCAGCGTCAGGCTGTCCATCACGCGGACGAACGGGATGATGCCGCTGGTCTTGCCGTTGAGGCCGACCGGCTCGCCGATGCCGCGCACCGAGCCCCAATAGGTGCCGATGCCGCCGCCGCGCGCGGCCAGCCAGACATTCTCGTTCCAGGTGTTGACGATGCCGTTCAGGCTGTCGTCGACCGAGTTCAGGTAGCAGGAGATGGGCAGGCCCCGGCCGGTGCCGCCGTTCGACAGCACCGGGGTGGCCGGCATGAACCAGAGCTTCGAGATATAGTCGTAGACGCGCTGGGCGTGCTCGGCGTCGTCGGCATAGGCCGAGGCCACGCGGGCGAACAGATCCTGATACGTCTCGTTGGGGAGCAGGTAGCGGTCGGTCAGCGTGTCCTTGCCGAAATCGGTCAGCAGGGCGTCACGCGACGCGTCCGTCTTCACCGGGAATCGCTTGGGCGCCACCGACTTGCTGTCGGCAGCGCTCTTGGCCAGCGTCTCTTCGACCTGCACGGAATCGGTCAACGAAAAATCCACAGCTTTCTCCCCGTCTTATACACAACATCTAGGCGGTGTGCACCAACAATGCTGCTACTTATTGTGATGCCAGGGCTAATACCGCCGCCCGGAGTTTGACAATAGGGGCACCCCGGAACCGTTTCGGCCCGCGCGCTTCGGGGCCCATGCGACGCGCCGGAAAAGAGTCCTTTTCGATCCTGTCAACGTCGTAAAAATATTTTTCACCATGGCTGGAGCCGATTCTCTGTTCCCGTTTCGTTCAATGTAGGAGTTGACGCTTTCAGGGGCAAGGGCGGCAAAGCAGCGCAGCACAAGGGCGCAACAAGCCGCGTCCGCCGACCCGCGCCGGGGCGCGACTCGCGCGACGCGCAAATCGGTCGAGATGTTCGACCTCCCCCAACCCGCCGGGAGGAGGGCGGAAGCGCTAGAAGCCGAGCTTGACGCCGAGGAAGCCCGAGAATTCGTCGCGTTCGGGATGCTCGAGGGTGGCGGTCGCCTGGAGCTGGACGGCGATGCCCCGGGCGATGTCGAGCGAGACGCCGCCGTCGATGCGCCCGTAAATGTCGTCATCGGCCTCTTCGAGGTCGTAGCTGTTGACGATTCCGGGGGAGGCGGTGCCCGCGTAGCGGATCGTCCGGCGGCTGCCGTCGAGCTCCTTTTCGGCGAGCAGCTTGACGTAGGGCTCGACCGCGAGGCCGCCGATCTCGGTGCGGAAATCGGCCTCCACGCCGGCGAAGCCGACCGTCTGGCTGGCGCGCTGGTCGGAGACGGTGAGGGTCAGCACCGGATCGCCGCGCTCGGTGTAGCCGTCGAGCTCGGCGCGGGCATATTGGACGCCGATCACCGGCCCCGCCTGAAGCCCGCCGAGGTCGAACAGATAGCCCGCCTCGGCGCCGGCAACGAGGCTGGTGCCGTCGGCCTCGGCCTGGATCTCGTCGATCACCGCGGCCCGGCGGATGTCGTAGTCGAGCCAGCCGTAGCCGGCATAGCCTTCCACGAAGCCCCCGCTCATCCCGAACCGGGCGTAGCCGCCGACCTGCCAGGCGTCGGCGCGGGCGCGGCCGTTGCCGCTGAGGAAGTCGCCCTCGGGCCGGGAATAAGAGACGGCGAGGCCGACCACGCCCGAGCCGAAGCCATATTCGGCGCCGCCGGCGACGCCGGTGCTGTCGTAATCGTAGGCCAGCGTGGTCGAGGAGCGGCCGACGTCGTGGCTGGCGGCGGTGCCGACGACGAAGAAGGAGAGCCCGACATCATCCTCGCCGGCAAGATCGAGCCGGCCGCCCATCAGCTGGCCGAAGCCGCTCGCCGCCGAGACTCCGACGTCGGTCTGCGCCTCGAACGTCTGCGGCGCCTCGAGCTGGCGCACCGCGTAGCGGCCGACGATCGCGAAGCCGGCCGAAGTGAGGTGGACCTGATCGACGTAGAACAGGAAGCGGTCGAGCAGTTCCGGATTGGTGGTGACGCAGGCGACCGGGCACGCGCCGGCGCTCTGCAGGCCGAAGGCGGCGAGGTTCGCCTCGACGACGTTGCCGATCTGGGTGAGGTCGAGATAGTTCACGGTCACGCCGCTCGCCGCGATCGTCGCCAGCGAGGACTGGATGCCGCTGTTGAAGGCGGTGGCGTAGGCGGTGCCGACCGCGGCGACCGGAAGGCCGCGCACTTCGGGAAGGCGGCCGACGTCGCCGACCAGGAAGGTGATGTTCTGCGCGCCGGCGCCGACCAGCGCGTTGAGGCCCGTCGTGGCTTCCGCGACGCGCAGCGACGCCTGGCCGGGAACGCCGGCGATGAGCCCCGCGATCTGCGCGCTGGTCGGGTTGAGCCCGAGGCTGCGCTCGTAGGCGCGGGCGTCGTTGCCGCCGATCGAGATGACGGCGAGGTCGTTGGCGTCGAAGCGGCCGCTGACCCGCGGGAAGGCGGCGGGGCCGCCGCCGGCGAGGAACGACTGGTATTCGGTGACGAAGCCCGGGATGCCGGGGCCGTTGATGTTGCCGTTGCCGGTGAAGGCGCCGCCGATCGCGAAATTGTCGACCGGCACGTTGAGCCGTTGCGCCATGGTGTCGACGAAGTTGGTGCCGTTGGAGAAGCGGCCGTTGGCGTAGACCCCGGGCCGGGGGATGCCGAGCAGCTCGAACAGATTGCCGTCGTCGGCATAGCTGTCGCCGAACGCGACGATGCGGTCGACCTGCTGGGCGGCGGCGGGCGCCCCCGCGAGCAGCGCGGTTGACGCTACGGCACAGCAAAGCTTCGTTGAAAAGCGCATCCCCACCCTCCCCCGATCGCGGCGCCGCTTCGCGCGGGCCGTCATAATTAAGACATGGATGCAGGGATTTGGATCTACTTACAAGAGTCTCAATTGCCTCTCGGCTCGAGCGCCAGGCGGCTCATCAGGAGGGCGGCGCGCTTGGCCTGGCGGGGGATGCTGGGGAGGTCGACGGTTTCGCCCGGGGCATGATCGCCCTCGCTGGCGGCGCCGAGGCCGATCAGCCCGTCGACGTCCTGCGCCACGAAGCTGATGTCGCCGGCGCCGCGCTTCAGCGGATCGAGCTCGGCCATCGGCGGCAGGCCCAGGTCGCGGTTCACCCGGTTGAGGCGGGCGAGCAGGGCGCGGTTGCCCGGCGTCGGCGGCATCGGCGGGTAGCCGTCGGCGGAGAACACGATCTCGGCGCGCGCGCCGGGCAGGTGCCTGGCGACGATCGCGCGCATCTTGCCGCGCACCCGCTCCTCCTGCTCCCGGCTGAGGGTGCGGATGTCGCCGCGGGCGATGGCGACGGCGGGGATGATGTTGGTCTTGCCGGTGGCGTGGGCGCGCACCTTGCCCGGGTCGAGCTCGGCGGTGGCGCCGCCGGCGATCAGGCCGACGTTGAAGGTGAGGTTGGGCTCGGGCAGCTCGGCGCGGAAGGCGGCGAGGATCCGGGCGAGCTCGTAGATCGCGCCGTCGCCGGCGGACGGGCTGAAGATCCCGCTCGAATGGCCGGTGCGGGCGGCGGCGCGCACTTCCCAGCTCGCCGAGCTTCGGCGGGCGATCGAGCCCATGTCGCGGCCGTCCTGCCGGGCGAGACCTTCGAAATCGAGCGCGACGTCGGCGCGCCGGCCGGCGGCGATCAGGTCGCGGCGGGCGATCTCGATCGGGTCGCCGCTATCCTCCTCGTCGCCGGTGAGGACGATCTCGATGTCGGCAGCCGCGAGCGTGCCCGCCGCCTGCATCGCCCGAAGCGCCGCGACCATCACCACCATGCCGCCCTTGTTGTCGCCGACGCCCGGGCCTTCCGCCTCCGTCGGGCTCTTGCGGACGAACCGCTGGAACGGCGAGTCCGGCTCGAACACGGTGTCGAGATGGCCGATCAGCAGCAGGCGCTTGCCGCGGCCGTTGCCGCGATGGGTCGCGATCAGGTGGCCGGCGCGGCCGGTCTCCTTCATCGGCACCCAGCGCACGTCGAAGCCCAAAGGCTCCAGCTCCGCGCGCATCATCCGGCCGACCGCTTCGACGCCGGCCAGGTTGAGCGAGCCGCTGTTCTGGTTGACCAGCTTTTCGAGCAGGGCGAGCGAGCGCTCCTGCTCCCGGTCGACGGTCTGGATCATGCGCTGCTCGGGCGCGCTGGGCTTGGCGGAAGCGGGCGCGGCGAGTGCGAGGGCAAGCAACAGGGCCAGGAATTTCATTCACGCCACTCCGAAAAATCCGTCATTCCCGCGACAGCGGGAACCCAGCTCTTGTTAGCTGAAGTTGCCGAAAGAAGAAGCTGGGTCCCATGATGGGGCTGCGCTGTCCCCCGGACAGCGCGAGGGGGGCCCCATCATTTCGCGGGGATGACAGTCAGGAGTTGGAAGCGGGCTCCACCACTGCCTTTGCCGCCTCGAGCGGGCGGTCGAGGTCGAGGCTCTTCACCACCGCGACGGCATCGTCGAAGCCGGCCCCGCAGAAGGTGGGGATGCCGCGCGCCTCGATGCCGGCGAGCAGCGCCGCCTTGGCGCCGGTGCGGCAGGTGCCGGTGACGTCGCGGATGAAGACGGCGGCGACGCGGGTGGGGAAATCCTCGACGGCCCGGGCGTAGATCTCGACGTCGCGCTGGCCGTTGTCGCCGATCAGCAGGAAGCGGAAGCCGGGATAGAAAGCGAGCACGGTCTCGATCGCGGCGAGCTTGTGCGAATCGTGGCTGCCCTTGATCAGCTGATCGTCGTCGATGCCGTAATCCTTGAGGAACATCGGCCCGTGCGGGATCCCGTTCAGCTCCATGAACTCGGTGATGAACCCGTAGAGGTTCCAGGGCGAGGAGGAGACGTAGAAGAAGGGTCGGACCGGGGCGACATGATCCTCGGCGATCATCCGGTAGAGCGTCGAGGCGCCGGGGACGGCGAGCCGGTCCTGCGGCCGATCGACGAGGACCCGGCGCCAGTTCTTCAGGAAATTGGTCGCTCCGGTCTCGACCACCGTGTCGTCTATGTCGGAGATGATGCCCCAATGATTGTCGGTTCCGGGCGCCATCACCGGCACCTCGACGCTCGGCCTCTGCGCCTCGCGGCCGGGAGTCGAGATCGTCACCTGCTCCCATTGCGTCTTGCCGGGCAGCGGGAGGCCGGCCGGAAGCTCGAAGTCGAAATAGCCTTCCTCGTCGGTGACCGTCTCGAGGATGCGGCCGTAGCCTTCGAGCCGAACGGCGACGTCCGGCAGCTCGTTGCTGTTGTAGATCTCCATCATCGCGCGCAGCCGGGTCAGCGTGCCCTCGCCGGCGTCGAGCGGGCGCTCGTAGCGGACGATGCGGCCCTTCAGCCGGACGAGGCTGTCGTTGCGGTAGCCGGCATAAGCGAGCAGCCGGACCTTGCGCTCGGGATCGTCGCCGGCGGAGAAGAAATCGTCGATCCGGTCGACGTCGCGCTCGAGATCGGCCGCGGCGGCGTGGAGGAAGCGGCGGACCCGCGATCGGACCGGCGGCTTCATCGGCCGGCCTGGCGTTCGACCTCCTGGCCCAGGGGCTGAGCGATGGCGGGGACGGCGATCGTCGCGACTGCCGTTAGCGCCATGGCCATGACCGTCGCCGTGCCGACGAACAGGTTCTTGCGACTCACCTTATGCTCCAAATCCAGGGCGGCGGACCGCCCGACCTGGTGCGACAACAACCATAAGACGCAAGCGACCCCGTTTCTTTCGACGAACCGGGATAGCGCCGGGGCGAGGCGAGCGACGAGCTGCTCGCGGCGCCGGCTCAGCCGCGTTCGCCGACCTTCAGCGCCCGATCCCACGCGGCCATGTTGCGGCGCGCTTCCTGGACGAAGGGCGAACGGCGCATGCCGGCGAGGAACAAAGCGGCGACCTGGCGGCCCGGGGCGCGCAGCGGGCGCCTGACCTGGACGAGGAGGACGATGCGCGGGATCTCGCCTCCGTGCCGGACCTCGTGGCGGCAGGTGTCGTCGAACACCAGCCATTCGCCCTCGCGCCAGCCGACCAGGCCGTCGCCGACCTGCATCCGGCAGGAATCGCCGGGCGGCACCATCAGGCCGAGGTGGCAGGTCACCAGCCCCTTGGTGGGGCCGCGGTGGGGCTTGATGTGGGTGCCGGGCAGAAGGATCGAGAAGAAGGCGCTGTTGAGGCCGGGGATGCGATCGACCAGCGCGGCGGTGGCGGGGCAGCGCGCGCAATTGCCGTCCATCCGATAGCCGTAGCCCCACAGGAAGAACGACTTCCACAGGTCGTTCGGGGAGATCCGCCGGTGGTCGGGCGACACGGCGCGAAGCGGCGGCACCGCCGCCATCCGCGGCAGCAGCGCCTCGGCTTCGGCGCGGATCGTGCGCCACTCGCCGCGGAGCGTGTCCGTCCAGGGGAAGAGCGACGGATCGAGCACCGCATCGTCGGGGATCAGCGACGAGCGCGCGATCAGCCGGTCGAGCCGCCCGCGCAGCCGCTTGCCGAGCCGGTACAGCCGCGGGCGCCGCGGCAGTGCCGTTGGCGCGAGGTCGCCGGCGGCGGGTTCGGTGCGGGTCGACACACCTCACCCGTAGCACAAGCGCCTAGAGCACGTACTTACTCAGGTCGGTATTGCGCGCGATGTCGGCGAGCTGCTTGTCGACATAGGCGCCGTCGACGACGACCGTGTCGCCGCGCCGCTCCTCGGCTTCGAAGCTGACGTCCTCGAGCAGCTTCTCCATCACGGTCTGGAGGCGGCGGGCGCCGATATTCTCGACCTGGCCGTTCACCTCGGCGGCGATGCGGGCGATGGCGCGGATGCCGTCGTCGGTGAAGCTGACGCTGACCCCTTCGGTGGCGATCAGGGCGCTGTACTGCTCGGTCAGGCTGGCCTGGGTGGCGGAGAGGATGCGGACGAAATCCTCCTCGGTCAGCGCCTTCAGCTCGACCCGGATCGGCAGCCGGCCCTGGAGCTCGGGGAGCAGATCGGACGGCTTGGCGACGTGGAACGCGCCCGAGGCGATGAACAATATGTGGTCGGTCTTCATCGGCCCGTATTTGGTGGCGACGGTGGTGCCCTCGATCAGCGGCAGCAGGTCGCGCTGCACGCCCTCGCGGCTGACGGAGCCGCCGCGCACGTCGCTGACCGCGATCTTGTCGATCTCGTCGAGGAAGACGATCCCGTTCGCTTCCGCGTCGGCCAGAGCGGCGCGGTTGACGTCGTCATTGTCGAGGCGCTTGTCCGCCTCCTCCTCGACCAGCTTGGGCCAGGCCTCGCGCACCTTGAGGCGGCGGCGCTTCTTCGGCGCCTGGCCGAGCGCCTTGCCCATCATCTCGCTGAGGTTGATCATTCCGACCTGGCCGCCGAGGCCGGGGATCTCGAAGGGGGCGGCGGGGCTGTCGTTGACCTCGACCTCGATCTCGGAAGCGTCGAGATGGCCGTCGCGGAAGCGCTGGCGGAAGCTGGCGCGGGTCGCCTCGCTGGCGCCCTTGCCGGTGAGGGCGTCGAGCAGCCGCTCCATCGCCGCTTCCTCGGCCGCGTCCTTGACGGCGACCCGGCGGCGCTCCTTCTCGAGCCGGACCGCTTCCTCGACCAGGTCGCGGGCGATCTGCTCGACGTCGCGGCCGACATAGCCGACCTCGGTGAACTTGGTCGCCTCGACCTTGACGAACGGCGCGTCGGCGAGCTTGGCCAGGCGCCGGCTGATCTCGGTCTTGCCGCAGCCGGTGGGGCCGATCATCAGGATGTTCTTGGGCGTGACCTCCTCGCGCAGCTCGTCGGACAGGCGCTGGCGGCGCCAGCGGTTCCTGAGGGCGACGGCGACGGCGCGCTTGGCCTCGTTCTGGCCGACGATATGGGCATCGAGGGCGGCAACGACCGCCTTGGGTGTGAGATTGTCGTTCATGGGATCCGTGGAAATGTTCGCTCCGCCTCTAGATGGATGCTGGCGAGCGGGGATCAAGCGGTGCAGCGGAAGCCTTCGAACAGCCGCCGATCCGATCAGGCGGCGGCGGTCGATCGTCGGCGGGAGGCTGTGCATCCCCCCACCCTGATCGGGGCAAGGTCCGGCACAAGCCGCCGCGTCAGGCGGCGTTCTCGATCTTTTCGATGGTGAGATGGTCGTTGGTGTAGACGCAGACCTCGGCGGCGATCTTCATCGCCTTGCGGGCGATGGTCTCTGCATCGGCCTCATATTCGTCGAGCGCGCGGGCGGCGGCGAGCGCGAAGTTGCCGCCAGAGCCGATCGCCGCGACCCCGTCCTGCGGCTCGAGCACGTCGCCGTTGCCGGTGAGGATCAGGGTCACGTCCTTGTCGGCGACGATCATCATCGCCTCCAGGTTCCTGAGATATTTGTCGGTGCGCCAGTCCTTGGCGAGCTCGACCGCGGCGCGCAGCAGCGCGCCGTGATGCTGCTCGAGCTTGCGCTCCAGCCGCTCGAACAGGGTGAAGGCGTCGGCGGTGGCGCCGGCGAAGCCGCCGATCACCGATCCGTCGCCGAGCCGCCGCACCTTCTTCGCGTTGGGCTTGATCACCGTGTTGCCGAGCGACACCTGCCCGTCGCCCGCGACCACCGCGTGGCCGTTCTTGCGTACCGCCAGGATCGTCGTCCCGTGCCAGCTTTCCAATCTAAACTCCCGCTCTTTGTCGGGCGCTATGTGGGATGAGCGGCCGGGAGGTGCAACACGGCGATCCTGGCCGGGAAACCATTCCTCCTGGAACCTCGACTGGCCAGTTCCTCGCAGCCAGTCGCGGGGGGTTCGGGCAGGGGCCGCCGACCCAGGGGGGAAAGTCGGCGGCCCGCCCTCCCGCGAGCGGGAGGGAGCTCAGGCTTTGGGCGCGGGCTTCTTCAACGCGCGCTTCAGCTCCTTGAACATGGCGATGATCGCCGGCGCGTTGGCGACGATCACCGGCAGGGCCTTCTTCAGGATCGATCCGAACATTTCGCTTCTCCTTGCTGGTGGTTGGCAGTGAAGTTGACACGAAGTTGACACGGGCGAGGGCTCTTCACCCGAGGCGGTTGGCGAGCCAGCCGTAGAGGAAGGCCTCGTTGGCCGGCCGCTGCTCGGCGAGGCGCAGGTAGCGTTCGCCCTGAAGCGCCTCGAGCGCCTTCAGGAGCACCGCCTCGCCGCCCGCGCCGCGGCGGGCGAGGAAGCCGGCGAGCGCTCCGATCGTGGAGTCGCCGACGCGGCGGTCGACCGGGATGTCGGCATAGTCGCTCGCGCCCCGATTGAGCGCGTTGAGTGCGCGCTGGAGGAAGCCGACGGCGACGGCCGGACCCATGTTGACGCCGGTGTCGAACAGCTCGGCGGCGACCCGCGGCGCCTGCGCGGCGATCCGGTCGAAGCCCGGGCGCAGCCAGTAGAGCCGGCGGTAGACCGCCTTCGCCTCATCGCGCGGATAGTGGCGCATGTCGCCGGTGAAGCCGTGGGCGCGGGCGACCGCCTGGGTAATCCCCCAGCGGGTGGGGCCGCCCGCATCGGCGGGATGGTTGGAATAACCGCCCTCGCGGCCGATCACCTCTTCGATCAGCTCGTCCACGTCCATGCCGCCGCTCCTCCAAATCCGCGAGTCGGGAGAACATAGGCAGAACAGATAGCTGTAGGAAAATGGTTTCTGGTCTGGCGGGCGGGGGCGGGTTAGCCTTTCGCGCGATGATCTCGCTGATCCTGCTGGCGGGGCTGCTCGCCCTCTTCGCCGCCCACCGCAGTCTGCTGATGCGGGTCGGCGCGCTGGAGCAGCAGCTGGAGCAGCTCCGTCACGAGCTGCGATCCGCCCAGCCAGCCCTGGAAGCCCGGCCAGTGGAAGCCCGGCCGGTGGAAGCAGCGGACCAGACGCCGTGGCCGCCGCTGCCCGCCGCCGGGCCCGAGGCCGAGCCGCGCCTGGAGGAGCCGGTTCCGGCGCGGGAGACTTACGCCGCCTTGTTCGAGCGGTTCGTCGCCGGGCGGCTGCTGATCTGGGTCGGCGGGATCTCGCTCGCGGTCGCGGGCGTCTTCCTGGTGCGCTATTCGGTCGAGATCGGGCTGGCGACGCCGCCGGTGCGGATGCTGGTCGCGGCCGGGTTCGGGCTGCTGCTCGTCGGCGCCGGCGAGGCGGCGCGCGGCCGCGCCGGCGACGCCCGGATCGCGCAGGCGCTGGTCGGCGCCGGCATCCTCGTCCTCTACTCGGCCGCCTACGGGTCGCTGACGCTGTACGCGCTGATCGGCCTGGCGGCGGCGGCGGCGCTGATGGCGCTGATCACCGCGGCGGCGCTGGCGCTCTCGCTCCGCCACGGCGCGCCCGTCGCGGCGATGGGGCTGACCGGCGGATTCCTGACGCCGCTGCTGGTCGGCGATCCCGATTCCAGCCCGGTGCCGCTGCTCGCCTACCTGGCGCTGCTCAACGCCGCTTTGTTCGGGCTCGCGCAGCGGCGCGGCTGGGGCTGGCTCGCCGCGGCGGCGGTGGCGCTGAGCTTCGTCTGGACGGCGGTGCTGCTGATCGAGCCGGACCCGGGCGACGCGCTGGCGGGCGGCGTGTTCATCGTCGCGCTCGGAATCGCCGCCTCGCTGGCTCGGCCCGGCGAGGGGCGCGCGCTGCGGCTGATGCAGCCGGCCGCGATCGGCCTGGTCCAGCTGGCCTTGCTGGTCGGGCGGCAGGACCTTGGGATCGCCGCCTGGGCGCTGTTCGGAGCGCTCGCGGCGGCGTGCCTGTTCCTGTCGACGCGGCGCGCCGAATTCCGGCTGCTGCCGCCGCTCGCGCTGGCGCTGGCGCTGATCCTGCTGGCGGTCGAGACGGCGATGAGGCCGGAGCCGCTCGGAGCGCCGATCGCGGCGGCGATCACCCTGCTGTTCGGCGGCTTCGCGGTGCCGCTCGCGCTGCGCAGCGGCGCCTTTGCCTGGACCGCGATGGCATCGGCGGCGCTGGCGCTGCCCGTCATCATCCTGCGGCTGTTCGAGCCGGGCCTGATGCCCGCCGCCGCCTGGGCAGGCGTGATGATCCTGCCGGCGCTCGGCACCGGCTGGCTCGGCTGGACTCAGCGCAAGCTCGCCAGCGCGGAGCGGCCGTCGCCGCCGCTGCTCGCCGCCGGCGCAGCGACGATCCTGCTGCTGGTGCTGGCGCTGGGCGACCTGCTGCCGGCGCGGGCGCTGCCGGCGGCGTGGCTGCTGCTCGCGCTCGGCGTGGCGCTGGCGGCGCGGCGGCTGGGCGACCTCGGCCTCAGGCAGATCGCCCTCGCGCTCGCCGCGCTCGCGGTCGTCGCGGCGCTGCTGCTGGCGCCGGCGCTGTGGGAGACGGTGGCCGGGTCGCTGGCGGGGGAGCCGGCGTTGGCGACCGCCCTGCCGGCGCCGGGCCGGGCGATCATCGTCCTGCTCGTGCCGGGGGCGCTCCTGCTGGTGCTGGCGCGCCTGATGGGCGCGCTCGGGCGCGAGCCGCGCGCGGCGCTGGCGATCGCCGCCGCGGTGCTTGTGCTCGGCGGCCTCTACGTCCCGGCCAAGCAGGTGTTCGCGCTGAGCGAGGCCGTCGACTTCGCCGAGCGCGGCTTTGCCGAGCGGATGCTGATCACGCAGGCGCTGTTCCTGGCCGGCTTCCTGCTCGCCCGCCGCCCGGCGCTGGCCGCGACCGGCACGGCGCTGACCGTGCTGGCCGCGCTTCGACTGCTGTGGTTCGACCTGCTGGTCCACAATCCGGCGCTGGCGGACCAGTGGGTCGGCACGCTGCCGCTGCTCAACCTGCTGCTTCCGGCCTATCTCGGCGGCGCCGCGTGGCTGCTGGCGGCGCGGGCGCGGGGCGGGCCGCTCGCGGGCGTGTGGCTGGCGCTGGCGCTGGCGGCGCTGGTGGCCGGCGTGATGCTGCTCGTCCGGCAGGGCTTCCAGGGCGCGGTCCTCAGCGGGGCGGAGATGCCGCGCGGCGAATTCTACGGCTATTCGCTGGCGGGGCTGCTGCTTTCGATCGGGCTGCTGCTGGCCGGGATCCGGAGCGGCGACAAGGCGCTTCGGGTGGCGGGGCTGGCGCTGCTCACGGCGACGATCTTCAAGGTGTTCCTGATCGATGCCGCCGCGCTCGAGGGAGTGCTTCGGATCCTCTCCTTCCTCGGCCTCGGGATCGCCTTGATCGGCATCGGCAAGCTCTACGGCAGCGTGCTTGCCAGGGCGCCGGCGCCGTCGTGACGGAGGCGGCGGCTTTCGTGAAGCCGCCGCCCCGCCGGGCCCTTACCAGCGCAGGCCGAGCCTGACTCCGTAGCCCTTCACGTCGCCGGCCTCGCCCCAGGCGGCGAGGTAGCCGCCGGTCACGCCCGGAAGCGCGGTCAGGCCGACCTCGCCGCGGAACCAGGTGCCGACGCCGCGGTCCTGAAGCGCCAGATCGAAGCCGCCGCTGGAGAAGGTCGTGCGGTTGTCGCCGGCGAACTCGTGCAGGACCTTGAAGTCGGCATAGGGCCTGGCGCCGCCACTCGCGGCGGTGACCCGGACTCCGGCGCGGCCGCGAAGGCTCTCGGCATCATCGAATTCGAAGCGGGCGCCGCTCGCCTCGAAGCCGTCGAGGTCGGTGCGGACATAGGCCAGGCCCGCGCCGAGATCGATGTCGAGCGACTGCGTGGGCATGCGGTAGCCGAGCTCGAGCTCGACGCCGTAGCTCTTGCCGTCGAAATCGCCGCCGTCGAACAATGCGCCATTGTCGATCCGGGCGTCGAAGAAATCGACCTTGGCGAGCGCTTCCGCGTAGAAGCCGCGGGGGGCTCCGTAGAGGAAGTAGGCGCCGATATTATAGCCTTCGAGGGTGGCGTTGGCGCTCGATTCGAAGTTCGATTCCGCGCGCTGGTAGCCGCCGGTCGCTCCGAACGTGCCCGGCCCCCCCTGGAAGTCGAAGCCCGCCTGGGCGCCGTAGCGGAAGGTGTCGTGGGTGAGATCGACATCGGTCGGCGTGCCGAACAGGTCGATCGAGCGAACGTCGCCCCACTCCTCGGTGCCGCCATAGGCCTGCACCCAGAGGCCGCTTCGGCGGCCGGCCGCGCGCAGATCGTCCCGGCGCAGCGCCGCGGCGGTCGAGAAGGCGTCGGCCGACTGGTACCAGAAGGTCTGGCCGAGCTGCGGCAGCAGCAGCGGCTCGACCGCGGCTTCGTTCGGAAGCGCGAGCAGCACCGTGTCGCCCGCCGCGTTGGCGCCGAGCGAGAAGCTGACGAAGCCGGAGCGGACCCGTCCGCCGGGCAGCGTGAACGCTCCCGCCGCGGTCGTGCCGGCATCGACGATCACGGTGCCGGTCGGGTTCAGCACCGCGGGCCCGCCGACCAGGTTGAGGTCGAGCACGGTGGTGCCGCCGGCGGTGCCGCCGACGACCAGGCGGTCGGCCGGCGTTCCGGCCGTTCCCGCGGCGACGTCCAGCGCGAGCCGGCTGCCGGCCTGGCCGGTGAAGTTGCCGGACACGGTGAGGGTATCGTCCGGAGCGCCGTCGGCGAGGTCGACCGGGCCGCGGTTGACCAGGTTTTCGAGGCCGGCGAGCGTGGCCGCGCCGTTCACCCGGATCGTGCCGCTGTTGTCGAGCAGGTCGACGCCGGCGCCGAAGTCGCTGGTGCCGGCCGGCGCGAACAGGCCGGCATTGTTCAGCACGTCGGCATTGCCGGTGAGGTCGATCCGGCCGGCGACGGTGCCGGTCGGAGTGATCGCGACCAGCGCCGCGCCGCCATCGGCGTCGATCGCCGGGCCGGCGGTGGCGCCGACCGCGTCGCCGATCGTGATCGTCGCGCCGGTGCCCGAAGTCACGTCGATGCCGGCGAGCGCGCCGGTGACGGCGGCGCCCGGAAGAGTCGTCACCGCGGCGTTGCAGCCGGTGGTGGCGACCACCGCCGAACCCTGCGCCGAGGAGAGATCGTCGCGGGCGGTGATGTCGATGTCGCCGCAGACGCTCGCCGCCACGACGGCGTCGGAGCCGAGGCCGCTGACCCGGACCGGACCGGCCAGGATGCGGATGTCGCCGTTGACCGTGGTGACGTCGATTCCGTCGCTGTCAGGGCCGGTGGTGACGATCGCTCCGGCATCGACGAACACGGGCTGGTCGCCGCCGTCGACGACGATGCCGTCGCTGCCGGGGCCGCTGGTCTCGATCGGGCCGGCGACGACATCGACCGGGCCCGGGCTGTCGATCGATATTCCGGGCGAATCGGCGCCTTCGGTCTCGACGCTGTCCGCCGCGGCGCGGACGCTGCACGAGCCGGGGCCGATCGCGACGCAGGTCGCGGGATCCTGGGTGATGCCGAGGCCGGGCGAGCCGGCGCCGCCGGTGGCGAGGCGGCCGAGGTCCGCGACGATCGCGCCGGGACCGCCGATCAGCACCGCCGCGGCGCCGTCGCCCTGGGTCGAGACCGAATCGGCGGCGAGGCCGACGTCGCAGGCGCCGGCGCCGAGCAGGATGCAGGTGGCGGGGTCGCTGGCGATGTCGATGCCGGCGGCGTCGTTGCCCTGGGTGCTGAGCACGCCGACGTCGCCGCTGGTGCCGCCGGCGGAGCGGACGAGCAGGCCGGTGGCGCCATCGCCGCTGGTGGTGAGCTCGCCGACGCTGAACGACGTGTCGCAGCCGCCGGCGCCGAGCACCGCGCAGGCCGTGGGATCGGAAGCCAGGTCGAGGCCGACCGCTTCGTCGCCGGCGGTGCGCAGCACCCCGACATTGGCGTCGATGCCGCCGGCGCCGCGCACCACCGCGCCGGGCGAACGGGCGCCCTCGGTGGTGAGCTGGTTGACGGTGAAGGCGGTATCGCAGGCGCCGGTGCCGAGCACGGCGCAGCTCGCCGGATCGGCGGTGAGGCTGAGCCCCGCGGCCTCGTCGCCGCCGGTGCGAAGCGCGCCGATGGTGACGTTGGTCGTGCCGGCCGACGAGACCAGGCCGCCGGTGCTGCCGAAGCCGTCGGTGGTGACTTCGTCGAGCGCGACGGTGTTGTCGCAGCCGCCGGCGCCGAGCACCACGCAGGCCGCGGCGTCGTTGGAGATGTCGAAGGCGGCGGCGTCGGTGCCGCCGGTGCGGATCGCGTTGCCGGACAGGCTGTTGTCGCCGGTGCCGCGGATGATCGCGCCGGTGGAGCCGTCGCCGGACGTGTTGACGACATCGACCGTGACCACGGTCGGGCCGTTGACCGCGCCGGTCTCGATGCCCTGGGCGTTGGGGCCGGTGGTGCTGACGTTGGTGAGGTCGAGAGTGACGCTGCCGCCCTGCGCATTGACCGCGTCGGCATCGGCGCCGGCGGTCGAGATCGTGCCGTCGGAGGTGAAGACGATGTCGTCGGCGGCGCGCAGCAGCACGCCCGTGGCGGTGTCGCCGGTGGTGCTGACGTTGGTGACTTCGGCATTGATGTCGCGGCCGGAGGTGGCGACGAGGCCCGGCCCGGTGCTCTGGATGGTCGAGGTGCCGGCCGAGACGACGTTGATGTCGGCCGCGCCGACGGTGCCGAGATTGACCGGCCCGTTCGAGACGAAGCCGTCGGCAAGGTTCACCGTGATCGGATCGGCCGAGCCGGTGAGGTCGATCGCGGCGCTGGCCGGCGGCGCGCCGGGAACGGGCGCGGTGCAATCGATGACGACGCCGGGCGCCGTCACGCACACGCTCTGCGCGGCCGCCGGGCCGGCGATGAGGAATGCCGCGCCGCCGGCCAGGAGCGGCAAGGCTCCGGTCGCGATGGCTTTGGCACTGGTAGAAACGCTGTATTTCGACTTGCTGGGCATCCGAGTACTCCTTGGATACCCCCCCGCAATGTGCGATCCGGATGGGCTGCGGGCGCTTTACAAAAAGTAAATCTCTCAATCGGTTGAACCGCAGGTTCGGCTCGGCTCGTCGACAGGGACCGGAATCTGCGGGGGATGTGATGAGCGTAAGCCGCACTCCCGGGTGCCGGCTTCCAGCAAATGGTCGGGGCGACTGGATTCGAACCAGCGACCCCCACACCCCCAGTGTGATGCGCTACCAGGCTGCGCTACGCCCCGACCGCGGGTGGCCGCCGCTGGCGGACCCGAAGGCGCGCATCTAAGCGGTGGCGCCGGCCAAGGCAACCGTCTTGACCGGGAGCGGGCGAGCCGGTTAGTTGCGAAAAGCAACTGGAGAGGCGCATGGCCACCATCAGCTACGGCGTCTGCGGCCCGGAGGACATTGCGGGCATGACCGGCCGCGAGATGCTCGAGGCGATGGTCGCGGGACGCCTGCCAGCGCCGCCGATCGGCCGGACGCTCGGCTTCCGGCTGGTCGAGGTCGGCGACGGCCTCGCGGTCTTCGAGGGCGATCCCGGGCCGCATCTGCTCAACCCGCTCGGCAGCGTCCACGGCGGCTGGGCGATGACCCTGGTCGACAGCGCCACCGGCTGCGCGCTGCACACGCTGCTGCCGGCAGGAGTCGGCTACACCACGGTCGAGACCAAGGTGAACATGACCCGCCCCATCGGTGCCGGCGACGGCACCGTGCGCTGCGAAGGCCGCGTCGTCTCGCAGGGGCGCCAGATCGCAACCGCCGAGGCCAGGCTCACCTCCGCCGAAGGCAAGCTGCTCGCCCACGGCACCTCGACGCTGATGATCCTGCGGCCGCGCTGAGCGCCCCCGCGCCGCTTTGACACCGAATTTACGCGATCCTGACGCTGCTTTCGCGGTGCGGCTGACGTTCGCGCGCGAACAGGGGGCGCCGCTCTGCGAAAAGCTATCCCCTTTCCGTTGGGAGCGGCGAACCCACTGGACGCCCTTCGCGGGCGTTCCTTTTTCAAGCGCTACCGGCCTTTTTCGAGCGCTACCGGCTCATCAGGGTCCGGATCAGCCGTCCGTCATAGGCCTTGATGCTCATCGCCTCGATCTTGTCCTCGTCGACCAGGTCGTTGAGCTGGAGCACATGGCCGGAGCGGTAGTGGGCGCCCATCGAATGCTCGTCGCTCCAGCGGTGGCTGACGATCAGCAGATCGGGGTCGAGCGCGTCGTAGGCCAGCGAGAAGTGGAGGCAGCCGGGCTCATGGCGGCTGGCGGCGGCGAGCATCTCCAGGGATGTGCGCAGCCGCTGCAGCTCACCCTTGCCGAAGCGCACCTCTCCAACGACGATGATCATGGCTGCCCAATCCTGCCCCGCGCCCTCTTACGCCCGCGCCAACCTTGCGCATAGTGGCATCGCCATGATAGTCGCGCGCCCTTCTCGAGGCCGCCGGCCTGCTTTCAGGTAACCAACCAACCATGTTCGCATCTCCCGCCTACGCATCCGCCGGCGCTCCCGCATCCGGAGGAGCCGCGGGTTTCTTCGTGTCGGTGTTCCCGCTCGTCCTCATCTTCGTGATTTTCTACTTCCTCCTGATCCGGCCGCAGCAGCGGCGGATGAAGCAGCACCAGGCGATGATCGCGGCGGTCAAGCGCAACGACGTGGTGGTGACCGGCGGCGGGCTGGTCGGCAAGGTCGTCAAGGTCGACGAGTCCGAAGTGGAGGTCGAGATCGCGCCCAACGTTCGCGTCAAGGCGATCAAGGGGACGCTGACCGAGGTCCGGCCCCACGGCGCCAAGCCCGCGAACGACTGATGCTCGATTTTCCGCGCTGGAAGGTCTGGACTGTATCGTTGATCGTGCTGCTCGGCATCGCGATGGCGATCCCGAGCTTCTTCCCGGAATCCCAGGTGGCCAAGCTGCCCGGCTTCCTGCCGAGCGCGCGCATCAACCTGGGGCTCGACCTCGCCGGCGGAAGCCATCTGCTGCTCGAGGCCGACACCAGCGACGTCGCCAAGCAGCGGCTCGATCAGATGGAGGAAGTGATCCGCGCCGAGATGCGGCGCAGCGACCCGCGCATCGAGATCGGCGACATCTCGACGGCCGGAGGGCGGCTGACCTTCATGGTGCGCAACCCGGCGCAGGTCGACGCGGCGGTCGAGATCGCGCGCAACCAGACCCAGCCGGTCGGGCTCGGCGGCCAGCGCACCTGGAACGTCAACGTCATCGACAGCAGCCGGATCGTGATGGTGCCGACCCAGGCGGGGCTCAACGAAGCGCTCGAGAGCGCGATGAACACCGCGCGCGAGGTCGTCTATAACCGCGTCGATCCGGATGGAACGCGGGAAGTCACCGTCGTGCGCCAGGGCAAGGACCGGATCCTGGTCCAGGTGCCGGGGCTGCAGGACCCGGAGGGGCTGAAGGCGCTGCTCGGCAAGACCGCCCGGCTCGAGTTCAAGCTGGTCGACCTCACGGCCGATCCCAACCTCCTCGCCCAGGGCCGCGCCCCGGTCGGAAGCCAGGTGCTGCCGATGTCCGAGGGCGGCCGGATCGCGGTCATCCGGCGCGCGATGGTGACGGGCGACCAATTGATCGACGCCCAGCAGGGCTTCGACCAGACCACCAGCGAGCCGGTCGTCAACATCCGCTTCGACGGCGCCGGCGGCCGCCGCTTCGCTCGGGTGACGCAGGAGAATGTCGGCAAGCCGTTCGCGATCATCCTCGACGACGTCGTGCTCTCGGCGCCGAACATCAACGAGCCGATCCTCGGCGGCTCCGCGCAGATCTCGGGCAGCTTCACCGTCGAGACCGCCAACGAGCTCGCGGTCCAGCTGCGCTCGGGCAAGCTGCCGGTCGAGCTGCGCGTGATCGAGGAGCGCACCGTCGGCCCCGACCTCGGCGCGGATTCGATCCGCCTCGGAGTCATCGCGGGCGTGGTCGGCACCGTCCTCATCCTGGCCTTCATGTTCCTCACCTACGGCCGCTTCGGATTTTATGCCGACATCGCGCTGATCCTGAACGTGATCCTGATCCTGGGCATCATGGCGCTGTTCAACGCGACCCTGACCCTGCCGGGCATCGCCGGCTTCGTCCTGACGATCGGCGCCGCGGTCGACGCCAACGTGATCATCAACGAGCGCATCCGCGAGGAGCACAAGCGCGGGCGCACGATCGTCCAGGCGATCGAGCATGGCTACAAGGAAGCGCAGACCGCGATCTTCGACGCCAACATCACCAACGTCATCGCCGGCGTGCTGCTGTTCTACTTCGGCAGCGGCCCGGTGCGCGGCTTTGCCGTGGTGATGCTGATCGGCATTGTCACGTCGGTGTTCACCGCCGTCACCGTCACCCGCATGTTCGTGTCGCTGTGGCTCAGCCGCAAGCGGCCGACCACCCTGCTCGTCTAGGGAATCGAGATGCGCCTGCTCAAATTCGTCCCTGACGACACCAACTTCGATTTCCTGCGCTGGCGCACGTTCGCCATCTCGTTCTCGACGCTGCTGCTCGCCGCCTCGATCGCGCTGATCGCGATCAAGGGCCTCAATTTCGGAGTCGACTTCGCCGGCGGGCAATTGCTGCGGGTATCGTTCAGCCAGCCGCCCTCGCTCGACGACCTGCGCAGCCGGGTCGGCGGGCTCGGCCTCGGCGATCCCAGCATCCAGGAGTTCGGATCGCCGCGCGAGGTCTCGATCCGGCTGCCGCTTCCCGAAGGCGGCGAGGAGGGCGCCAACATCGCCGCGTCGCGCGTTCGGCAGCTGCTGGTCCAGCAATATCCCGGCGCGCGCATCGACGCGGTCGAGACGGTATCGGGCAAGGTCTCGGGCGAGCTGATCCGGTCGGGCGCGCTGGCGCTGCTGCTCGCGGCGATCGGCATTTCGATCTACATCTGGATACGCTTCGAGTGGCAGTTCGGAATCGGCGCGCTGTTCTCGCTGTTCCACGACGTCACTCTGACGCTCGGCTTCTTCGCGCTGACCCAGATGGAGTTCGACCTCAACGTCATCGCCGCTTTGCTGACGCTGATCGGCTACTCGCTCAACGACACCATCGTCATCTACGACCGGGTCCGCGAGAATCTGCGCAAATACCGCAAGATGGACATCACCGCGCTGCTCAACCTGTCGATGAACGAGACGCTGGCGCGCACGGTCGCGACCAACTTCGCGATGCTGCTGGCGCTGGGCTCGCTGATGCTGCTGGGCCCGGACGTGATCCAGAGCTTCACCACCGCGTTGCTGATCAGCGTCGTCGTCGGCACCTATTCGACCGTCTACATCGCCGCGCCGTTCCTGATCTGGCTGAAGGTGACTTCCGACAGCTTCGTTCCGACGACGCCGACGGCGGGCAGCGCCGAGCGGGTGCGCACCCACAACGAAGGCTTCTGACGCCGTGCCGAGCTGGGACCGGGAGGCGAAAGCGTCCGGCCCGCTGGTGCAGGGCTTCACCGGCCGCGGCTTCAGGGTCGACGGCGGCGTCTATGAAGGGCTGCTGCTGACCCCGCAACGCGCCGACGGCTGGGCGCCGCCGCCGCTCGCCGAGCTGACGATCGAGCATCTGGCGCCGTTGCTGGCGCTCGATCCGCCGCCCGAATTCCTGCTGCTCGGAACCGGCCCGGCGATGGCCTTCGCGCCGCGCGCGCTGGTGCGGGCGCTGGATGAGCGCGGCATTGGCATCGAGGCGATGGACAGCCGCGCCGCCGCCCGGACCTGGGGCGTGCTGCGCGCCGAGGAACGCTGGATCGCCGCGGCGCTGATGCCGCTCTAGGCCGGCCGCGCCGCCGCGGCGATGGCGGCGAGATGATCGCGCAGCGCCTCGGCGTTCGCCTGCCAGGTGAAGCGTTCGGCCGCGGCCCGGACCGCCGCGGGCTCCGGCGGGTCGGCGAGGATGTCGCGCACCGCATCGGCGATGGCGTGGGGGTGGAAGGGGACGATCCGGCCCGCCTCCGGCCGGTCGAGCACCTCGCGGGCGCCGCCGACGTCGCTGATCACGATCGGCGTGCCGCAGGCGAGCGCCTCCACCCAGACATTGGCAAGACCCTCCGAGCTTGACGGCAGGACCATGACGTCGGCGGCGGCGAGCAGGCCCGGAAGCTCCGCGTGCGGCCGGCTGCCGAGGAAGCGGACTCGGCCGCCGAGCCTGTGCTTGGCCACGGTCTGCTCGAGGCAGCGGCGCTGCGGCCCCTCGCCGACGATCAGCATGGTCGCATCCTTGAGCTTTGCCATCGCCGCGATCGACAGGCTGTAGCCCTTGCGCGGGATCAGCGCTCCGGCGCTGACGACCAGCGGACCGGCGACGCCGAGCTTCGCCTTGGCCGCGGCCCGATCGACCGGCCTGAACCTGTCGAGATCGACGCCCGTATAATGGACCCGGATCTTGTCCGGCTGCATGCCGCGCGACACCATCACCTGCTTGAGCGCGGCGCTGACCGCGAGCAGCCCGCCCGCGGCGCGCCCGGAATCGAGGATCTGCCGGCCGGTGCCGGGCCGGTACGCCCAATATTGGATGTCGGCGCCGCGCGCCTTGACCGAGAAGGGCACGCCGAGCGCGCGCGCCAGCTGCATCGCGGCCGGGCCGTCGGGCCAGAAGAATTCGGCGTCGATGACGTCGAACGCAAAGCGCTCGCGGATCTTGCGCAGCAGCGGCAGCAGCGCGCGCGCCATCGAGTGCGCCGAGCGACGGTCGCCGATCCTGGGCAGCACCCGGAAGCGGGGCCGGTGGACGGTTAGCCCCTTCCATTCCTCGCTGCGCGGCAGTCGCGCCCGCTTCGCATAATGGCGGTGGAGGTGGAGCGGCCAGGGCGGCAGGCCGATCGGCGAGACGACCTCGACCTCGACTCCGTCGAGCGCCGCCAGGCCCAGCGTCTGCCGTTCGACGAACACGCCGAGCGTCGGCTCCGCCGCGTTCGGGAACAGTGTCGAAAGGGTCAGCACGCGCAGCATGTTTCGCGCCCATAGCATTCATCCGCGCCATGTGCATTAAACCGCCGTTCAGCCCGGCTCGGCTTCAACCTCCAAGTGCCGCTTGGCCTCCGCCAACGCCTCAGCTAAGAAGCCGATCATGCTCCACAAATACCCCCGTCCGCTTGCCGCGCTTTTGATCCTGGCCGCGCTCTCGCCGCTGGCCGCCTGCGCCAGCCGGGGCGACCGGGCCTCCCGCGCCGACACCCAATATGTCGCGCGCGACGTCAACACGCTCTACAACACCGCCAAGCAGCGGCTCGACAACGGCAATTACGCCACGGCGGCCGCGCTGTTCGACGAGGTCGAGCGCCAGCATCCCTATTCGGTCTGGGCGCGCCGCGCGCAGCTGATGAGCGCGTTCAGCTATTATCTCGCCAAGGAGCATACCAAGTCGATCGACAGCGCCCGCCGCTTCCTGTCGATCCACCCCGGCAACAAGGACGCGCCCTACGCGACCTACCTGATCGCCATCAATTATTACGAGCAGATCGAGGACGTGAACCGGGACCAGTCGATCACCAAGCAGGCGCTCGATTCGCTGGGCGAGGTGGTTCGACGCTATCCCGACACCCGCTTCGCCGCCGACGCCCGGCTGAAGACCGACCTGGTGCGCGACCATCTCGCCGGCAAGGAGATGGAGATCGGCCGCTTCTACCAGCGCCGCCACCAGTGGCTCGCCTCGATCAGCCGCTTCCGCACCGTGATCGACGAATACCAGACCACCACCCATACGCCCGAGGCGCTGATGCGGCTCACCGAATCCTACCTGGCGCTCGGCGTGCCGGAGGAAGCGCGCAAGGCGGCCGCGGTGCTGGGCGCCAATTATCCGGGCACCGAATGGTACGAGCGCGCCTACGAGCTGGTTCAAAAGCACGGCGGTGGCACCGCCGCCTCGTGACGTCCTAAGAGGCTTGTCGTGCTGACCAGCCTCTCCATCCGCGACGTCGTTCTCATAGACACGCTGGACCTGGAGTTCGGCCCCGGCCTCGGCGTGCTCACGGGCGAGACCGGGGCGGGAAAATCGATCCTGCTCGACGCGCTCGGACTCGCGCTCGGCAGCCGTGCCGACAGCGGCCTCGTCCGCAACGGCCAGGCGCAGGCGGTGGTCGGCGCGACCTTCGAGGTGCCGCCCGGCCACCCCGCGCTCGACCTGCTCGCCGACAACGGGCTCGAGGGCGGCGCGGGCGAGCCGATCGTCATCCGCCGGATCGTCCGCGCCGACGGCGGCAGCCGGGCGCTCGTCAACGACCAGTCCGCGTCGGTGGCGCTGCTGCGCGACCTCGGCGCCCTGCTCGTCGAAGTCCACGGCCAGCACGACGACCGCGGCCTGCTCAACCCGCGCGGCCACCGCGCCTTGCTCGACACCTATGCGCAGATCGACACGCGCGGGTGCGAGCGCGCCTTCGCGGACTGGCGCTCGGCGGAAGCGGCGCTGGCGGGCGCGCGCGACGAGCTGGAGCAGGCGGCGCGGGATCGGGAATGGCTGGAGCACGCGGTCGCCGAGCTCGGCGCGCTCGCGCCCGAGGCCGGCGAGGAGGAGGAGCTCGCCGGGCTACGCGCGAACATGCAGAAGGGCGCCCGGCTGGCCGAGGACATCGCCGCGGCCGGCGGGCTGCTCGAAGGATCGGACGGCGCCCTCTCGCTGCTTCGCCAGGCGGCGCGGCGGCTCGACCGGATCGCGGGCGAGCATGCCAAGCTGGCGGACGCGCTGGCCGCGATCGACCGCGCCGTGATCGAAGCGTCCGAGGCCGAGGACCGGCTCGCCGAGGCCGCCGACGCGCTCGCTTACGATCCGGCCCGGCTGGAAGAGGCGGAGACGCGGCTGTTCGAGCTTCGGGCGCTCGCGCGCAAGCACCGCGTCGCCCCGGACGCGCTGCCCGGGCTGGCCGAGGAGCTCGCCGCCAGGCTCGGCGCGATCGAGGCGGGCGAACGGGGCCTGGCCGGGCTCGAGAAGAATGTCCGCGACAGCCGCGCCGCGTTCGAGGCCGAGGCGGCGCGGCTCAGCGCGCTTCGCGCCGCCGCCGCGATCCGGCTGGATGCCGCCGTCGCCGGCGAGCTCGCGCCGCTCAGGCTCGACACCGCCCGCTTCAAGACCGTGATCGAACCGGTGGTCGAGGCGGGCTGGAGCGCGCGCGGCCGCGACCGGGTCGAGTTCGAGGTCGCGACCAACCCCGGCGCGCCGTTCGCGCCGCTCACCCGAATCGCCAGCGGCGGCGAGCTTTCGCGCTTCATCCTCGCGCTCAAGGTGGCGCTCGCCGAGAATATTGGCGCGCGCACCATGCTGTTCGACGAGATCGACCGCGGCGTCGGCGGTGCGGTGGCGAGCGCGATCGGCGAGCGCCTCCATCGCCTCGCGGCCCGCGCCCAGCTGCTCGTCGTCACCCACAGCCCGCAGGTCGCCGCCCGCGGCAACCGCCACCTGCTGATCGAGAAGAGCCATCAGGGCCTCGTCACCCGCACCAGCGTCCAGGCGCTCGACGAGGCGAAGCGCCGCGAGGAGATCGCACGGATGCTGTCGGGCGCCCAGGTGACGGACGAAGCGCGGGCGCAGGCGGTGCGGCTGCTGGAGGCGGCGTGAGCGAAGCGGAGGCGTCGGCCGAGCTGGAACGGCTCGCCAGGGAAATCGCGCGTCACAACCGGCTTTATCATGGCGAGGACGCGCCGGAGATCAGCGACGCCGACTATGACGCGCTGGTCCGGCGCAATTCCGAGCTCGAGGCGCTTTTCCCGCACCTGGTGCGCGAGGACAGCCCGAGCCGGCAGGTCGGCGCGGCGCCGGCCGCGCACCTCGCCAAGGTCCGGCACGCGCTGCCGATGCTCAGCCTCGACAATGCGTTCAGCGAGGAGGACGTGCGCGATTTCGTCGGGCGGGTGCGGCGGTTCCTGAACCTGGCCGAGGACGAGCCGGTGGCGCTCACCGCCGAGCCCAAGATCGACGGACTGTCCTGCTCGCTGCGCTACGAGAAGGGGCGGCTGGTGCTGGCGGCGACGCGCGGCGACGGCTCGACCGGGGAGGACGTGACTGCGAACGCGCGCACGATCGAGGACATTCCCGCCCGGCTCGGTACAGACTCCGAGGGGCGCCCCTCGACTTCGCTCGGGACGAACGATGCCGGATTACCGGACGTGTTCGAGGTGCGGGGCGAGGTTTACATGAGCAAGGAGGATTTCGCCGCGCTCAACGTCCGGCAGGCGCAGGCCGGGGGCAAGATCTTCGCCAATCCCCGCAATGCGGCGGCCGGCTCGCTCAGGCAGAAGGACCCTTCGATCACCGCGGCGCGGCCCTTGAAGTTCCTTGCCCACGGCTGGGGCGAGGCTTCGGCGCTGCCCGGGGAGACGCAGAGCGAGGTCGTCCGCGCCATCGCCGCCTGGGGCCTGCCGGTCTCGGACGATTTCGGGCGCTTCACCGACCTCGAAGCGCTGTTCGCCCACTATCGATCGATCGCGGCGAAGCGCGCCGACCTGCCGTTCGACATCGACGGAGTCGTCTACAAGGTCGACCGGCTCGACTGGCAGCGCCGGCTCGGGCAGGTCGCCAAGGCGCCCCGCTGGGCGACCGCGCACAAATTCCCGGCGGAGCGCGCCGAGACGATCCTCAAGGCGATCGACATCCAGGTCGGCCGCACCGGCGCGCTGACTCCGGTGGCGCGGCTGGAGCCGGTCAATGTCGGCGGAGTCGTCGTCACCAACGCGACCCTTCACAACGAGGACGAGATCGGGCGGCTCGGGGTGCGGCCCGGGGACCGGGTGACGCTGCAGCGCGCCGGCGACGTGATCCCGCAGATCCTGGAGAACCTGACGCCGGAGGAGGAGCGGCCGGCTTACGTATTCCCGACAAACTGCCCCGAATGCGGATCGGAGGCGGTGCGCGAGGCGGACGAGGTGGTCCGGCGCTGCACCGGCGGCCTGATCTGCCCCGCGCAGCGGTTCGAGCGGCTGCGCCATTTCGTGTCGCGCCACGCGCTCGACATCGAGGGGCTCGGCGCCACGCATATCGAAGCCTTCATCCGCGACGGCCTCATCCAGTCGCCTGCCGACATCTTCCGGATCAAGGTCGAGGACTTGCTGAAGCGCGAGCGCTGGGCGGAGGTTTCGGCGCGCAACCTCGTCAAGGCGATCGAGGCAAAGCGCCGGCCGCCGCTCGACCGGCTGCTGTTCGGGCTCGGGATCCGCCATGTCGGGCAGGTGACGGCGCGCGACCTTGCCCGCCATTTCGGGACGATGGACTCGTTGCGCGACGCGGCCGCCCGGGCGGCCACCGATCCGGAAGCGCTGGCCGAGCTGGTCTGCATCGAAGGGATCGGGCCGATCGTAGCCCAGGCGGTGGTCGACTTCTTCGCCGAGCCGCACAATCTGGAGGTCGTGGACGATCTCATGCGGGAGGTGTCGCCGCCGGCCTTCACGGTCGAGGCCGTGGAATCGCGGGTGAGCGGCAAGACACTGGTCTTCACCGGAAGCCTCGAGACGCTGTCGCGCGACGAGGCGAAGGCGCAGGCGGAGGCGCTGGGCGCCAAGGTGGCGGGATCGGTATCGGCCAAGACCGACCTGGTGGTCGCCGGGCCGGGCGCCGGCTCCAAGCTCAAGAAGGCCGCCGAGCTCGGCATCGAGGTGATCGACGAGGCCGCCTGGAACGAGATCGTCGCCGCGGCCGGCGGCTAGCGCCAGCCGAACGCGCGGCGCTTGCGCATCACCAGGGTGGGCCAGTCGCCGCGGGCGATCGTGAAGCTCGCCATCAGCCCCTGCCGGCGATAGGCGGCGGCGACGGCGGGGGCCTGCGAGTCGAGCAGTCCGGCGAGGATCAGCCGGCCGCCGGCTTTCAGCGCCCGAGCGACCGACGGCGCGAGATCGATCAGCGGGCCGGCGAGGATGTTGGCGATGATCAGGTCGTAGGGCGCGCGCGACTTCAGCCGGGCGTCATCCAGGCCGGCGGCGGCGATCGTCTCGACCTGGCCGCGGGAGCGGCCGCGGCGGACGGCGTTGACGGCGGCATTCTCGCGGGTCACCTCGACCGAGATGGGATCGATGTCGGAAGCGGCGACCCGCGCCACCGGCCATAGCCGCAGCGCGGCGAAGGCGAGCAGGCCGGTGCCAGTGCCGAGATCGAGGATGTTCGCGAAGCTTGCGCCGCCCGACTTCAGCCGGTCGAGCGCTTCCAGGCAGCCGGTGGTGGTCTCGTGATGGCCGGTGCCGAAGGCGCGGCCGGCGTCGATCTCGAGCGCGATCGCGCCGGGCGGGACCTGCCCGCGATGCTGCGGCGTGTGGACGAAGAAGCGGCCGGCGCGGATCGGCTCCAGCCCGCGCTGGCTGAGCGTCACCCAGTCCTGCTCCTCGACCCGCTCCGCCAGCGCTCGCGCGCCCGCGGCGCTCGGCACCAGCGCCTTGAGCTGATCCAGCACGTCGGCGCCGGGCTCCGCCTCGAAATAGGCGTCGAGCCGCCATTCCTCGGGCCGCGACGGATCGGCTTCGCTGGTCATCAGCACCGGCGGCGAATCGAGCATCGCCAGCGGGCTGATGTCCGCCTGCATCGCCTCCGCTTCGGCGCGGGTGCAGGGCAGGGTGACCTTCCAGCTGATCGGCGTATCAGCGCACATAGCTGGCGCCGTTGACGTCGATCACCGCGCCGGTGGCGGAGGGCGGCGCATCGACCGCTAGCCAGCGCACCGTCTCCGCCACCTCGTTCGAGGTCGCGACCCGGCCGAGCGGGATATCCGCCAGGATCTTGTCGCCGCCGCGGCTGGCCATGTAATCCTCGGCCATTCCGGTGGCGGTGAAGCCCGGGCAGACGGCGAAGGCGAGGATGTTGTCGGCCGCATAGCCGCGCGCGATCGTCTTGGTCATTCCGATCATGCCCGCCTTGGACGCGGCATAATGCCAATGCTGCGGCGAATCCCCGCGATAGGCGGCGCGGCTGGCGACGTTGACGATCCGGCCGCCGCCGGACTCGCGGAAATGGATCACCGCCAGGCGGCAGAGCTCGGCCGCGGCGGTGAGGTTGATCCGCATCGTCCGTTCCCAGTCGCCGACCCAGGCGCCGTGCGGCTGGTCGATCGGGGCGGCTTCGAAGATCCCGGCATTGTTGACGAGCACGTCGATGCGGCCGCCGAGCCGCTCCAGCGCCGCGCCCCACAGCCGCTCCGCGGCGCCGGGCTGCGCAAGATCGGCGGCGAGGAGGCTGCCGCCGCCCGCGGTCGAGTGGCCGAGCGCGCGGTGGCCCGCGAGCGCCGCGAGGATCGCGCTGCCGATGCCGCGGCTGCTGCCGGTGACGAGTATGTTGCGGGGGTCCATGGCGCGCACCGGTAGAGGCGCGCGGCGGCGAGGGAAAGCCTAAGCCGCGAAGCTGCTGACGAACTGGCTCGTGGCTGCCTTGAACTTCGCCATCTGCGCGTCGACCAGGCCGAAATTGCGTTCGACATTGTCGATCTCGCTGGCGACCGTCTCGGTGTCCTTGCGGATGGTCGCGATCGTCGAGCTCATCGAATCCGCGGCGAGCGCGGTCTCGTCGACCGCGGCGGTGATCATCGTCACCGTTTGCGCCTGCGTCTCCATCGCCTGGCGGATCCGGTCGGCGCTGGTCTGCACCTCCTCCACCGTCTGGCGGATCGAGCCGTTGGCCTCGACCGTCTGCCGGGTCGCCTGCTGGATGGCGGTGATCTTGGCGGTGATGTCGTCGGTCGCGCGCGCGGTCTGCGAGGCGAGCGACTTCACTTCCTGGGCGACGACCGCGAAGCCGCGGCCGGCATCGCCGGCGCGTGCCGCCTCGATGGTGGCGTTGAGCGCGAGCAGATTGGTCTGGCCGGCGATGTCGCGAATCAGGCCGAGGATCGATTCGATCGCCTCGACGTGGGACGAGAGCGCCTGGCTGACCTTGACCGCTTCGGAAGCCTGGCCGCCGGCGCGGGTGGCGACGCCCGCCGCCACTTCGACTTCGTTGCGCGCATCCTCGATCGCGCGGATCAGGCCGGCTGCGGTCTGCGCGGCCTCGCGCATCGCCACCGCCGACTGCTCCGCCGCCGCCGCGACCTCGGAGGTCCGCCCCAGCATGCCGCGGACGGCCACCGAGGCGTCGGCCGCCTGCGCCCTCAGCGAGCGGCTGTCGGCCGCGGTGCGATCGACCACGACCATCATCTCGTTGTTGAATTCGACCCCGCGCGCGCTCCGGCGCTGGCGCTCGTCGCGGGTGCGCAGCGCATCGTGGTGGGCGGCGAACACGTCGACCTCGAGCAGAGTGGCCTGGGTCAGCGCCTTGCCGAGCCGGGCGAGCCGCTCGGGATCGCTGCCGAGCACCCGGATCAGGATGTCGTGTCCGACCGATGCCGCCGCCGACGTCGCCGAGATCAAGGCGGTCATCGAGATACCGGCCGCGGCCGCCTGGCCGACATAGTCATGCGCGACGTCGACCCAGCGCTGGCTGGCGAGATCGCCGAACTTGAGCACCATGTAGGGGAGGAACTGCTGGAGCAGCTCGTCGCAATCGGCGCGGGGCACCGGATCGAGCGAGCGCGAGCGATCGAACTGCACCCAGAAGGCGCGTGCGACGAGCTCCTCCTCGGGCGCGACGATCGCCCACAGCTCCTTGGCGTCGGCGGCCAGGTTGCCGTCGAGGTCGAACAGGACGAAGCGATCCTCGATCCTCACCAGGTTCCGCTCGCTCCTCGTGCCGCCCATGATCTCGTACCCGCTAAAGATGCCTTCGTGCCGCCAGTTAAGGACCGAGTGGTTAAGATGTCGTTAGACATGGCGCTGCGCCGGCCGCTGCCGTGGAAGCACGGGCACCCTTGGGAATCCTGCTGCGCGCCCGCGGGCCGAAGCCCGAACAGGAGCTATTCCGCGGCGACGTCGATCAGGGCGCGCTCGGCCGCGGTTGAGCGGGCGTCGGCGACGCTCCATTGCCGGCGCTGGCGCTCGCCGGCGAACCATTCGACGGTCTTCTCAAGGCCCGGCTGGAGATCGACCCGCGGCTGCCATCCGAGCAGCTCGGCGGCGCGGCTGATGTCGGGGCGGCGGCGGCGGGGGTCGTCCTCGGGCAGCGGCAGGTAGGCGACCTTCGAGCTCGAGCCGGTCATGGCGAGGACCCGATCGACCAGGTCGCAGACGGTGAGCTCGACCGGATTGCCGAGATTCACCGGCATCTTGACCGCACTCTCGCTGAACATCAGCCGCATCAGGCCGTCGACGAGGTCGCTGACGTAGCAGAAGCTGCGGGTCTGCGATCCGTCGCCGTAGATCGTGATGTCGTCGCCGGCGATCGCCTGGCAGACGACGTTGGAGACGACCCGGCCGTCGTCGGGACGCATGCGCGGGCCGTAGGTGTTGAAGATGCGGGCGACCCGGACGTCGGCGCGGCCGAGACGCGAGAAATCGAACGCCAGGGTCTCGGCGGCGCGCTTGCCCTCGTCGTAGCAGGCGCGCGGGCCGGTGCAGTTGACCCAGCCGCGGTAGCTTTCGGGCTGCGGGTGCATCTCCGGGTCGCCATAGACCTCGCTGGTCGAGCTCAGCAGGAACCGCGCCCCCATCTCCTCGGCCAGCCGGAGCAGGTTGCGGGTGCCGAGGACGCAGGTCAGCATCGTATGCTCGGGATCGGCCTGGTAGTGCGGCGGCGAGGCGGCGCAGGCGAGGTTGTAGATGTGGGTGAAGCGGGTCTTGCCGAGCCTGAGCCTGGGGGGCAGGCGTTCGATCACGTCGGCTTCGATGAGATCGAAGCGGGGCTCGTGCTCGAGATGGCGCAGGTTGGCGGGACGGCCCGTCAGGTAGTTGTCGAGGGCGACGACGGTGGCGCCTTCGGCGAGCAGCGCATCGCAAAGGTGGGACCCAATAAAGCCGGCGCCACCCGTCACCAATGCCGTTTTGCCGCCTGATCTCACGCGTCGCTCCCTTAGCTTCTTCTTCTTCATCTTCTTCCGAAGCGTCAGTGCTGTAACTCGACGAGTCCGGCTTGGTTCACGAATGAAACGACTTGGTTAACCCACGTTATGAAGATTGATGAACTCGTGCCGGGGCGGCGGCGGAAGCGTCGATGAGATGATGCTCCAGCTCGGCGGCGCGAGCGGCGGCGGTGTGGCCGTCGAGGATCCGGGAGCGTGCGGCGCGGCCGATCGCGGCCGCATCGGCGCGGAGGAACTCGACGACCTGGTCCGAGGTGTCGGCGAGCAGGATCTCGCGGCCGGGCGCGAACAGGCTGTCGATGCCCTGCCAGCGATCGGAGATCACCGGGACCGCGCAGGCGGCGGCCTCGAACAGGCGCACCGAGGGCGACCATCCGGCGGCGATCATGTCGGCGCGGGTGACGTTGAGGGTGAAGCGAGACGCGGCGTAGAAAGCGGCATGGTCGCTGGGCGGCAGGTGCTCGATCCGCTCGACGTTGGCCGGCCAGTCGATGTCCGGCGGATATTGCGGTCCGGCGACGACGAAGCGCCGCTCCGGCAGGCGCCGCGCCGGCTCGACCAGCAGCCGCTCGAGCGTCGGCTGGCGGTCGGGGCTGTAGGTGCCGAGGTAGGAGAGGTCCCATTTCTTGGGGACGGCGAGCGGGGGATAAGCCTCCGGGTCGACCGAGCAGTAGAGCGCCCGGGCGGCCGGCGAGCCGTAGCGGCGCTCGATCAGGTCGAGCGTGGGGCCGCCGGTGAAGGAGAGGTAGAGGTCGAAGCCGGGGATCACTTGCGGCGAGAGATATTCGAAGTCGCCCCGTTCGAGCTTGGCGAGCGTGACGGGCGTGTCGATGTCGTAGAAGGCGGTGACGCCGCCCGCGTGGCGCTGCACGAACAGCGCCACATCGACGCCTTGGGGAACGTAGGAGCCCACGATCACCGCGTCCGCGGAGGCGATCTCGCCCCGCCACCGCTCCAGGCCGGCGAGGTCGGCGTAGAATTCGAGCCGGCAATATCCGGGATCGGGGCAGTCGCGGTGGCTGGCGTACCAGGGAACGTCGCGCTCGAGGAACAGGACGTCGTGGCCGCGCTGGGCGAACGCCTTGAGGAGCGCGCGGAACGTCGTGGCGTGGCCGTTGCCCCAGGAGGAGGACAGGCTGAGCCCCAGGACGACGAGGCGCATCAGGCCGCGCTCCGCTCCAGCTGCAGCTCGCGGCGCAGGATCGAATCGACCTGCGCGCCGCGGTGGGCGTAGGTGTGCTCGGCGAGGATGCGCTCCAGCGCCGCCCGCCCGATGGCTTGGGCGCGTTCGGGGGAGAGCGTGCGGACGTGATCGGCGACATCGCGGCCGTCGCGGGCGACGAGCACTTCGCGGTCGGGAGCCAGGAACAGCTCGATGCCCTGCCAGGCGTCGGTGATCAGGCAGGCGGCGGCGCCGGCGGCTTCGAACACGCGGGTGGCCGGCGAGAAGCCGATATGGGCCATGCTGTCGCGCGCGACGTTGAGCACCGCCAGCGGCGTGCAATTGAAGGCGTTGTGCTGGTGCGTGTAGACGTGGCCGAGGTGCCGCACGTTGGCCGGCATCGCCTTCGTCTCCCAGCCGTTGCCGCCGATCAGGAAGCGGCGCTGCGGAAGCTCGGCGGCGGCCCGCAGGAAGAATTCCTCCACCCGCGCTTCGCGGTCGGGCAAGCGGTTGCCGAGGAAGGCGAGGTCCGAGGCGAAGCGCTCGTCGGGATCGACCGGATGGTGGGTCGTCGGATCGAGCGCGTTGTAGACGGGAACGCAGCGCCGCGCGCCGAACCCTTCATAGCCCTCGATGACGGGCGGGCCGCCGCCATAGGTCAGCACCATGTCGAGCCGGTCGATCATGCGCCGGACGACGTGGCTCTCGTCGCCGCGCATCTCGTCGAGCGTGGCGGCGGCGTCGACGTCCCAGAAGATCCGGATCGCATCGGGGCGGCTGTGCGCGACGATGCCTTCGAGCAATTCGGTGTCGAACACGCCGACGCCGCTGGCCTTGACCACGATGTCGGCGGCCCTGGCTTCTTCGAGCACGCCGCGCAGCGCCTCGGGCGTGGCGGGATAGACCACTGAGCGCGCCCATTGCGGCGGGTCGATGTCGCGGTGCTGCTGCCGCTCGAAAACATCGGGCTCGTAGAAGGTGATCTCGTAGCCGCGCCCGGCGAGGTCGCGCAGCAGGCCGCGATAATAGGTCGCGGCGCCGTTCCAGTAAGAGGAGAGCAGGCTGGAGCCGTAGAAGGCGATCTTCATGCCACTTCCCTGATCTGGCTTTCCACCACCTCGTTGGTCCCGAGCCCTGCGGCGGCGGTCTGGATAAACTCCGTCGAGGGGCGCGCCTCACAGTCGGTGCCAACGCCCCTCGACTTCGCTCGGGACGAACGAAAATTCTGCACGATCGCCAGCAGTTCGTCCGCCCGGTGGCCGCAGGTGTGGCGGGCGCGGATCGTCTCGAGGCCGTTGGCGACGAGCGACGCGCGCAGATCCGGGTCCTGGCTCAGGCGCCGCAGCGCGTCCGCCACCGCCGCGCCGTTCGACACCATCAGGAAATCCTGGCCGACGCGGAACAGGCCTTCGCAATCGTCCCAGGGCGCCGAGACGAGGGGAATGCCGCAAGCAAGCGCCTCGAACGGGCGGATGGTGGGAATGCCGGGCAGCAGCCGCGTGTAGAATCGCCGCGGCACGTGGACGGTGACGAGATGGCGGGCGAACACCTCCGGCGCGCGCGCGTTGGCGAGCCAGCCATGGTAGCGCCCGCCGTAGCGGCGCACCGTTGCCTTGGCGGTTTCGTGGTAGCGCACGCCGTAGACGTCGAGGCCGAGGCCGGCGCGGCGGGCGGGCTCGAACAGGAACTCCTTGAGTTCCCTGGTGCGCTCGCCCTCGCCCCAATTGCCGATCCAGACGATGCCGCTGCGCCCGCCTTCCTCGGCCGGCGGGTGGAAATGGCGGATGTCGGCGGCCTCGTGCCAGACGAACACGCGATCGCCCCAGCCCCAGCCGCGGTAGACCTGCGCGAGCGTCTCACCGAAGGCGAGCACGCCGTCGTAGCCCGACAGATCGTAGCCCTTCATCTTGGCCGGCTCGCTGACCGCGCGGTGATGGGTGTCATGAAACAGCAGGGTGAAGCGGCCGCCGCGCTTGCGGCGCTCGCCGACCGCGGCGACCAGCCACGGCTCGTTCCATTCATGGACGATGACGAGATCGGCGCCGTCGAGCATCCGGGTCAGCGCCGGGCGCCTGCCGAAGCGCGTGGAAGAAAGCTCCGGATAGGCGGCGCGGTAGGGCTCCAGCCCCTCCTCGCCATGATCCTTGACGAGGTTGTCGTAGCTCCACGCGCCCTCGGGCTCGTAGGCGACGACGTCGTGGCCGCGTGCGATCAGCTCGCGCAGCACGCCGCGCAGGAAATGGGCGTTGCCGTGGTTCCAGCAGCTGGCGAGCGAGTGGGTGAAATAGACGATCCTCACGCCGCCACCTCGGCGGCGAGCACGGGCCGGGTGACGGCCGGAAGCAGGCCGCGGTAGATGTTCGCCATCTGCGCGGCCATCGCCGACGGCGTGTAGCGCCGGGCGCGCTCGCTCGCGGCCAGGCCGAGCGTCGAGCGCAGCAGATCGTCGGCGACCAGCTCGGCGATCGCGTCGCGGAAGCCGCGTTCGTCGCGCGGCGGAACGAACACCGCCGCGTCCTCCCACAGCTCGCGGAAGGTGGGAATGTCGGACAGGACGAGCGGGCAGCCCGCGGTCGCGGCTTCGAGCACGGCGAGGCCGAACGGCTCGTACAAGGCCGCCGAGACGAACACCGGCCGCGGCGCGAGCCAGCGCGCAAGCTCGTCCTCGTCGAGCGTGCCGAGGCTGTGGATGTTGTCGAACAGGACAGCGGTGCCGTTGGGGCCCCGCAAAGGCCCGGCGGCGTGGAGCGGCACGGCCAGCGTGGCGGCGGCGGCGTCGATCGTGGCGAGGTTCTTGCCCGCGTCCCACAGGCGGCCGGCGGTGAACGCGAAATCCTGCGCCCCCGCCTCCGGCAGCCGGAGCGGCGTGCGGCCGTTGTGGACGGCGCGCGCCGGCTCCGGCAACGCGTAGATGCGCTGCGTCACCTCGGCGAAGGCGGCAGTCGGCGTGACGACGACGTCGGCGGCGTGCAGCCCGTGCCGGACGAGCTCGGTCCGCCACGCGAAATCGTCGGGCAGCGGAGTGCCGTTGACCGCCTGCCACCAGCTCGCCACGCAGCTGTGCTGGACCGCGACGACGGGGACGGCGAACAGCGCGCCGGCGGCGAGCGCGGGCGTGTTGAGGTGGACGATGCCGGCGGCAACCTCGTCGGCGAGGTGGGCGATCGCCTTGCCGGCGGCGATCACCGCCGGCGCGTCCTCGGCCAGCCAGTCGAGCGAAAGCCCGGTGTCGGTGAGGGTCAGCCCGTCGATGCCGGCCGCGGCCTCGAGCTGGGCCGGGCTCGGCGAGGGGCCGAGCACCGCCAGCACGACCTCGATTCCGAGCTTCGAGAGGCCGCGCGCGAGGTCCAGCGAATATTGCCAGACGCCGCCGACCGTGTCGGTGGTGACGAGCACCCGAAGCATGGCCGGCTTCATTGCGCCGCCCTCGCCAGCTCGGCGGGGAATTCGCGGTTGAGGCCGCGGGATTCGCGCAGCCATTCGGCGAGCATCGCGACGCCCTGCTTCCACGGCACCATGGGCGACAGGGGGAGGGCGGCTTGGAGGGCGCGGGTGTCTGCGACGAAGTATCGCTGGTCGCCCGCGCGCCAGTCGCTGAAGCGGACGTCGATCTCGCGGCCGAGCAGCCCCGCCATATGGGCGATCAGCTCGCGCAGGCTGACCGCGTTGGCGGGGCCGCCGCCGAGATTGAAGGCGCGGCCGGCAATGCGATCGATGTTGCGCCACGCGAGCAGATAGGCCTCGAGGGCGTTCGACACGTCGAGGATGTCGCGGACCTGGCAGCCGTCGCCGTAGAGCGTGATCGGCTCGCCGGCGAGCGCGCGGATCAGGAAGTGCGCGACCCAGCCCTGGTCCTCGGTGCCCATCTGGCGCACGCCGTAGATGCAGCTCATGCGCAGCACCGCGGCGGGGAGCCCGAAGCTGCGCGCATAATCGAGCACATATTGATCGGCCGCGCCCTTCGAGCAGCCGTAAGGCGTGTGGAAATCGAGCGGACGAGCCTCGCCGATGCCGTGATCGGCGACGCCGCGGTCCTGCGGCACGTAGCGCTGGCCCTCGAGCCGGAACTCGATGTCCGAAAGGTCGCCATAGACCTTGTTGGTCGAGGCGAAGATCAGCGGCGTCCGGTCGCCCTTGAGGCGCAGCGCGTCGAGCAGGTTGATCGTGCCCCTGAGGTTGATTTCGAAATCCTCGCGCGGATCGACCAGGCTGGTCGTGACGGCGACCTGCGCGGCCATGTGGAACACGGCCTTGGCCTCGCGCGCGGCGCGGGCGAGCGCGTCCTCGTCGCGGATGTCGGCGACGATGCTGGCGATCTGGCCTTCGTGCCGCTCCTGCAGCCAGGCGAGGTTCTTCTCCACGCCGGGGCGGGAGAGGGCATCGTAGATCAGCACCTCGTGGCCCTGCTCCGCCAGCGCGTTGGCGATGTTGCAGCCGATGAAGCCGGCGCCGCCGGTGACGAGGACCGGGCGGGAGTCGCCCGCGCTCACGCCACCAGCCCCCGCGCCTCGAGCTCGGCGCGAGCCTGGTCGACGCGGTCGTCGGCGGTCTGCTCGGCGACCCATTCGGCGAGCTCGGCAAGGCCCTGGCCGAAATCCCGGGCGGCGCGGAAGCCCAGCTTCTCGGCGGCCTTGCTGCCGTCGCAGAAGCAGTGGCGGATGTCGCCGATCCGCGACTTGCCGACGATCTCGGGATCGATGCTGTTCCTGCCCATCGCACGGGCGAGCTCCTGCGCGACTTCGGTCACCGAACGATCCTGGCCCGAGCCGATGTTGAAGATCTCGCCGGCCGCCTGCGGCAGCTCGAGCGCCTCGGCGAAGGCGCGGGCGACGTCGCCGACATGGACGAAGTCGCGACGCTGCTCGCCATCCTCGAAGATCATCGGCTTCTGGCCGTTGAGGAGCCGCGACGCGAAGATCGCAAGCACGCCGGTATAGGGGTTGGAGAGCGCCTGGCCGGGCCCGTAGACGTTGAACAGCCGAAGGCACACGCCCTCGATTCCGTAGGCGCCGGCCATGATCATCGTGGTGCGCTCCTGCACATATTTGTTGAGCGCGTAGATCGAGGCAAGATCGGGCCGCTTCCATTCCGGAGTCGCGACCGGCTTGAGCGGCCGTCCTTGCGCGTCGGCCGGATCCCAGCTCTGCGCCTCGCTGGTGCGCGGCGCGCGGACCGCGTCCTGGACCAGGGTGCCGTCGGCGTCCCGATAGAGGCCTTCGCCGTAGATGCTCATCGAGGAGGCGGTGACGACCCGGCGGACGGGCTGGTCGATCAGCTTTTCGAACAGGACGGCGGTGCCGACGTCGTTGACCGAGGTGTAGCGTTCGACCGCGTACATCGACTGGCCGACGCCCACTTCCGCGGCGAGATGGATGACCGAGTCGACGCCCTTCAGCGCCTTGGCGACCGCGTCGCCGTTGCGCACGTCGGCGGCGATGAGCTCGACGTCCTGCGGCAGGTCGTCGGGGCGGCCCTTGTCGCCGTGGACCTGCTCGATCAGGCTGTCGAGGACTCGGACCTCGTGGCCGCGCTGCCGCAGTTCCCCGACCACTGCGCGTCCGATGAAACCGGCGCCGCCGGTGATGAGGATCTTCTCGGGCAACTCGTCCCCCGTCTTGATATGGATTAGGGAAGTAAAAACCGGAGGAATAACTTAGGTTAGCTTCATCTTCTTCTACCCGCCTCCTGTGCTCGCCCAACCCGGCATTCCCCGCTTTGTTCCGTCTCCGTCCCGGTCCGCGAACCTGCTTGCCGGCTGGAACCGCAGCGCGCTTGCATTGTTGGGCAAGTGAAGCCGAGGTCGTTTCATGTCGGTACCGATTTCAGCGTGACGGCGGTCATTCTTCTCGTCCGTCACGCCTCGCATGTCGAACTGGGTCGCATATTGTCGGGTCGGAGACGTGACGTGTCGCTGAGCAAGGAGGGCCTCGAGCAGGCCGCGATCGTCGCCGACCTGCTCGGCACCGAGCCGCTCGCGGCGGTCTATTCCAGCCCGCGCGAGCGCGCTTATTATACGGCGCGCGAGATCGCCGAGCCGCACGACCTCAAGGTACAGATCGCCGACGGGCTGGACGAGCTCGACTTCGGCCGCTGGACCGGCCTCAGCTTCGACGATCTGGAGGGCGACCCGGCCTGGCAGGAATGGAACGAGGCGCGCGCCTCGGCCCGTCCGCCCGACGGCGAGAGCATGGCCGAAGCCGCGGAACGCGCCGCCGCCGCGCTGGCGCAGCTCGCGGCCGCGCACCCCGGCGAAGTGATCGCCGCGGTCAGCCATTGCGACATCATCCGCGGAGTCATCGCCGTGCACCTCGGGCTGCCGCTCGACAATCTGCTGCGCTTCGACGTCGACCCGGCAAGCGTCTCGAGGATCGCTGTCGGCGATTGGGGGGCGCGGGTGATGAGCGTCAACGAAAGGCTCTATCAATGAACCGGGAGGCGAGGCTGGCCGAACCCGGGGACGGCGCCCTTCGCGAGCGGATCGAGGCGCTCGGCCCCTGGTTCCACAATATGGAGCTGGGCGGCGTCCAGACCGCGCCCGACCATTTCCTGGGCGACTATCCCAATTTCAAGTTCCAGCGTTTCGCCGCCCACCTGCCGGAGGACCTCGGCGGCAAGAGCGTGCTCGACATCGGCTGCAACGCCGGCTTCTATTCGATGGAGATGAAGCGCCGCGGCGCCGAGCGCGTGCTCGGAATCGACAGCGACGAGCGCTATCTGGCCCAGGCGCGGCTCGCCGGCGAGGCGCTCGGCTACCACAATATCGAGTTCCGCAACCTTTCGGTCTACGACGTCGGCGCGCTGGGCGAGCGGTTCGATGTCGTGATCTTCATGGGCGTCCTCTACCATCTGCGCCATCCGCTGCTGGCGCTCGACCTGATCCACGAGCATGTCGCCGGCGACATGCTGATCTTCCAGTCGCTCCAGCGCGGCAGCGACAGCGTGTTCGACGTGCCGGAGAACCATCCCTTCTACGTCCCCGACACGCTCCAGCCGCCCGCTTATTTCGACGATCCGGGCTACCCCAAGCTCCACTTCGTCGAGCATCGCTATGCCGACGACTGGACCAACTGGTGGATCCCGAACCGCGCCTGCGCCGAAGCGATGCTGCGCGCGTCCGGCTTCAGGATCGAGGTCCGCGCGGAGGACGAGGTCTACATCTGTCGTCGCGGAACAATGCCTTACGCCGATTGGGGAAAGACCGGCGCGGTCTATCCGGCGGCCGGCGCCGAAACCGGGAGAATGTGATTGATCGAAGCGGCCATGATCTGGAACGAGCCCAACAACAAATCGCATTGGGACCCGGAGATTGACCCGGACTGGTCGATCTTCTCGCGGATGGTGATCGAGAGCGGCAAGGCGATCGCTTCGGTCAATCCGGACGTGAAGCGGGTGCTGGGCGGAATCTCGCCGATCGACCCGAACTTCATCGAGCGGCTGAGGCTGCAGGGCGCGCTCGACGAGGTCGACGTGGTCGCGGTGCACGGCTTCCCGCTCGACTGGAACCTATGGCCGATCCACGAATGGCCGGACCGGATCGCCGAGATCGAGGCGGTCGCGCCCGACCACGAGATCTGGGCGACCGAGGTCGGCGTCGGCAGCTTCGGCGCGGAGGAGGTGCAGGTGTTCGGGGTCGACAGGACCGCCGAGCTGCTGCTCGGCCGGGTGCCCCGGGTCTATTGGTACAGCCTGTTCGATCTGCCGCAGAGCTGGGAAGCGACCACGCGCCACAAGCAGGCCGAGGGATCGAGCTACTACCGCCATTTCTACATGGGCCTCATCAAGGAGGACGGCACGCCCAAGCTGGCGCTCGAGCATTTCGCGCGCCACACGCCGCGGATGGGGATCATGCAGTGGTTCCACTTCGAGGACCACCGGCTCGACGACGCGGTGGCGTGGATGAAGCGGCTCGGAGTGACTCATCTGCGGACCGGCCTCAGCTGGTGGGACAGCTACCGGCCCGGCTGGGAGCGCTGGTTCGACCGGCAGATGGAGGCGCTCGCCGATTTCGAGACGACGGTGACCTTCTGCTTCACGCCCGACCATGAGGGCATCGAGCCGCATTATACCAGCCCGCCGCGCGATCCGATGCTGTTCGCCGACTTCTGCGCGCGGATGATCGAGCGCTACGCGCCGCGGCAGACGGTGAAGGTGGCGGCGGAATGAGCCTGCACGATCCCCACGCGATCAACGTCGCCCTGGTCGGCGTCGGCAATTGCGCGAGCTCGCTGGTGCAGGGGGTCGCGCACTACCAGAATGGCGGCGCCAACGACCAGATCGGGCTGCTCCACTGGGATCTGGGCGGCTACCGGCCCAAGGACATCCGCTTCGTCGCCGCCTGGGACGTCGACACCCGCAAGGTGGGCCGGGACATCGCCGAGGCGATCTTCGCCCGGCCGAACTGCACCACAATCTTCTGCGACCACGTGCCCTCGTCCGGCGTGAAGGTGCAGATGGGCCGGATCCTGGACGGCTATTCGGATCACATGGCCGAAGCGCCCGCCGACCGGACCTTCCTCATCGCCGACGCGCCGGAGCCGGACAAGGCCGAGGTGGTCGAGACGCTTCGCGAGACCGGCACCCACGTGCTGCTCAACTACCTGCCCGTGGGCAGCCAGCAGGCGACCGAATTCTACGCCGAATGCGCGCTCGAGGCCGACGTCGCCTTCGTCAACAACATGCCGGTGTTCATCGCCAGCGACCCCGCCTGGGCGCGCCGCTTCGAGCAAGCGGGAATCCCGATCATCGGCGACGACATCAAGGCGCAACTGGGCGCGACCATCGTCCACCGGGTCCTCACCGACCTGTTCCACAAGCGCGGAGTCAAGCTGGAGCGCACCTACCAGCTCAACACCGGCGGCAACACCGACTTCCTCAACATGAAGGAGCGCAGCCGCCTCAAGTCCAAGAAGATCTCCAAGACCGAGGCCGTGCAGTCGGTCGCCGAGCACCGGCTCGACGACGACAACATCCACATCGGCCCGTCGGACTATGTCGCCTGGCAGAACGACAACAAGGTGTGCTTCCTGCGCATGGAAGGCCAATTGTTCGGCGGCGTGCCGATGAACCTGGAGCTGCGCCTGTCGGTCGAGGACAGCCCGAACAGCGCCGGGGTGGCGATCGACATGATCCGCTGCGCCAAGCTGGCCAGGGACCGCGGCCTCGCCGGCCCGATCCACCCCGCCGCCGCTTATTTCTGCAAGCATCCGCCCGAGCAGATGACCGACGACGCCGCCTACGAGGCGCTGGAAGCGTTCATCCGAGGCTAGCCGGCCGTCGTTGCGAGGAGCGCGGCGACGAAGCAATCCTGAGCGGCGCCCGCGTCAGCACAAGATCGCTTCGCTTCGCTCGCAATGACGCGTTAAAGAGCGCTGCCGTAGCGGCCGTCGAGGTAGATCAGCGGATCGATGTCGGCGCGCACGACCGCTTCTTCCACTACCCCGATGAAGATGCTGTGGGTGCCGAAGCGGTGATGGTCGGTCCGCCGGCACAGCAAAGAGGCCTGAGCCTCGGCCAGCCGCGGCGGCCCGTCGCCATCGACGTGCCAGCCGCTGGTGAAGCGAAGCGCGCGCTTCTGGCGGTCGGCGAACATTTGCGCGAGATGCTCCTGATCGCGGTGGAGCACGTTGACGCCGAAATGGGATACGCATTCCAGCGGCGCGTGCATCGAGGCCGCCTGGTTGACGCAGACGAGCAGGCTCGGCGGGTCCATGGCGAGCGAGGACATGGCGGTGGCGGTGATCCCCATCGGCTCGCCGTCAACGCAGATCGTGATCACGTTCACGGTCGAGGCGACGCGGCGCATCGCCTGCCTGAATTCCTCGGTCAGATGCGCGTCGGCCTCGATCATGGTTCCTGAGTGGCGCTTGCGCGGCCAAGAAACAAGGCGCGGGCGCGCTGGCTACTCCCAGATCTTCACCCGGTCCGCGGGCGC
>DASWSP010000002.1:0-8812 GCA_036402575.1 Allosphingosinicella sp.
TCGCCGCCGCCGCCGGCAGCGCGCTCCCGCTTCCTGTGGAGCGGCTGAAGTGACCGCCACCGTCCACCCGATCGGCGCCCGGCGCCAGCCCTCGCTCGATCCGATGGTCCAGCTCGTCGCGGCCGATCTCAACCACGTCAACGCCGTCATCCTCGAGCGCATGCAGAGCGACGTCGCGCTGATCCCGGAGCTGGCCGGCCACCTCATCGCCGGCGGCGGCAAGCGCATGCGGCCGATGCTGACGCTCGCCTGCGCGCGGCTGCTCGATTATCCCGGCACGCGCCACCACAGGCTCGCCGCCGCGGTCGAGTTCATCCACACCGCCACCCTGCTCCACGACGACGTCGTCGACGGCTCGGGCCTCCGGCGCGGCAAGCGCACCGCCAACATCATCTGGGGCAATCCGGCGAGCGTTCTGGTCGGCGACTTCCTGTTCAGCCGCAGCTTCGAGCTGATGGTCGAGGACGGCAGCTTGAAGGTGCTGCGCATCCTCAGCCGCGCCTCCGCCGTGATCGCGGAGGGCGAGGTCGACCAGCTCACCGCCCAGCGCCGCGTCGAGACCAGCGAGGACCATTATCTCGACATCATCAGCGCCAAGACCGCGGCGCTGTTCGCCGCCGCCTGCCGGATCGCCGCCGTCGTCGCCGAGCGCGACGAGGCGGTGGAGGAGGCGCTCGATTGCTACGGCCGCAACCTCGGCATCGCCTTCCAGCTCGTCGACGACGCGATCGATTATGCTTCCGACTCGGTGACGATGGGCAAGGGCGTCGGCGACGATTTCCGCGACGGCAAGGTGACCTTGCCGGTGATCCTGGCCCACGCCCGCGGCAGCGAGGAGGAGCAGGATTTCTGGCGCGACGCGATGGAAGGCCGCCGGGTCTCCGACGAGGATCTCGCCCGCGCCACCGGATTGCTGCGCGACACCGGCGCGATCGACGATTCGCTCGCCCTCGCCCGCCATTACGGCCAGCGCGCGATCGACGCCCTCGGCCGCTTCCCCGGCGGCAAGGCTCGGGCGGCCCTCACCGAAGCCGTCGAATTCGCGATAGCCAGGGCCTATTGAGCGAGGCTGGAGAAATCGTTCGTCCCGAGCGTAGTCGAGGGGCGCATGTGATGAATCTGTGCCAGCGCCCCTCGACTTCGCTCGGGACGAACGGTGTCCGTAGCTGATCTCCCCATCCACGCCGTTCTGCCGGAACTTCTCGCCGCGCTGCGCGAGCGTTCGAACGCCGTGCTCGTCGCTCCGCCCGGCGCCGGCAAGACCACCGCCGTCGCGCCTGCCTTGCTCGGCGAACCCTGGTGCGCGGGCGAGATCCTGCTGCTCTCCCCGCGCCGCCTCGCCGCGCGCGCCGCCGCCGAGCGCATGGCCGAGCTGGCCGGGGAGCGGCCCGGCGAGACGATCGGCTATGCGACCCGGCTCGACAGCAAGCGAAGCGCCCGCACCCGCGTCCTCGTCCTCACCGAGGGCATCTTCCGCAGCCGCATCCAGGCCGATCCCGAGCTTGCCGGCGTGTCGGCGGTGCTGTTCGACGAGGTCCACGAGCGCAGCCTCGACAGCGATTTCGGCCTTGCCCTCGCGCTCGACGCCCAGGCGGCGCTGCGGCCGGACCTGCGCCTGATCGCCATGTCGGCGACGCTCGACGGCGCGCGCTTCTCGGCGCTGATGGGCGGCGCGCCGCTGGTCCAGAGCGAGGGCCGAAGCCATCCGATCGAGCTGCGCCATGTCGGCCGCGCGCCCGAAAAGCGAATCGAGGACGAGATGGCCGCCGCCATCCGCCGCGCTCTGGCCGAAGCGGCGGGAAGCCTGCTCGCCTTCCTTCCGGGCGTCGCCGAGATCGAGCGCACCGCCGAGCGGCTCGACAGCCTGCCCGGGGACACCGACCTCCACCGCCTGCACGGCTCGCTGGAACCCGGCGCGCAGCGCGCCGCCATCGCCGCCCCCCCGCCCGGCCGCCGCAAGATCGTGCTCGCCACCTCGATCGCCGAGACCAGCCTGACGCTCGACGGCGTCCGGATCGTCGTCGACAGCGGCCTCGCCCGCCGCCCGCGCTACGACCGGTCCGCCGGGGTTACCCGCCTCGTCACCGAGCGCGCCAGCCAGGCGGCGGTGACGCAGCGCGCCGGCCGCGCCGGGCGCCAGGGGCCCGGGCTCGTCTACCGGCTGTGGGAGGAGGGCGCGACCGCCGGGCTGCCCCGCTTCGACCCGCCGGAGATCCTCGAGGCGGATCTGAGCGCGCTGCTGCTCGACTGCGCGATCTGGGGAGTCGCCGACCCGCGCCGGCTCAACTGGCTCGATCCGCCGCCCGCCGCCGCGGTGGACGAGGCGCGCGGGCGGCTGCGCTCGCTCGGCGCCTTGGACGAGGACGGCCGCGCCACCGCCCACGGCCGGGCGGTCGCCGCCCTGCCGCTGCCCCCGCGCCTCGCCCACATGCTGATCGAGGCCGAGGCGCGCGGCTGGGGCGAGACCGCGGCGCAACTGGCCGTGCTGCTCTCCGAGCGCGGCCTCGGCGGCAACGACACCGACCTCGAGCTACGCCTGCGCCGCTGGCGAAGCGAGCGCGGCCGGCGCGCCGAAGCCGCGCGCGGGCTGGCGAAAAGATGGCTTCAACTGACCCGTTCGTCCCGAGCGAAGTCGAGGGGCGCGGGCACGGAGCCGGAGCAGCACGCCCCGCCCGCCCCGATCGCAGATCCCGCGATCGGCGCCTGCGTCGCCCTCGCCTACCCCGATCGCCTCTCCAAGCGGCGCGACTCCTCGGGCGAGAACTGGATCTCGGCCGGCGGCCGCGGCTTCAGGCTCGACCCGCTGTCGCCGCTCGCGCGCGAGGAGTGGCTGGCGGTGGCCGAGGTCGCCGGCACCGCTTCGGGCGCGCGAATCCTCGCCGCCGCCGCCATCGACCAGGCCGCCGTCGAATCCCTCTTCGCCGACCGGATCAGCAGCGGAACGTCGGTCGAGTTCGTCCCCGCCACCGGCGCCGTCCGCGCCTCGCAGGGGCGCCGGCTGGGCGCGATTCTGCTCTCCGGCGGCCAGGACAGCCGCGCCGATCCCGCCGCGGTCGCCGCCGCGCTGGTCGAGGGCGTCCGGACGCACGGCCTGGGCCTGCTGCCGTGGAGCGATGCGGCCAAGTCCCTGCGCCGGCGCGCCGCATTCGCCGCCGCCCACGATCCCTCGCTGCCCGATCTTTCGGACGGCGCGCTGATCGCCTCGCTCGACGAATGGCTGCCCATGCTCGTCACGGCCAGGCGGCGGCTGGACGAGATCGACCCTTCGGCGCTCACGGGGGTGCTGGACGCCCTGCTCGGCTGGGAGGGCCGCCAGCGCCTCGAGCGGATCGCCCCCGCCGCGTTCGAGACGCCGGCGGCGAGCAGCCATCCGATCGACTATGAGGCCGAGGGCGGCCCGACCGTCACCGTCCGGGTCCAGGCGCTGTTCGGCCTTTCTGAGCATCCGACCGTCGCCGGCGTGCCCCTGGTCCTCAGCCTCACCTCGCCCGCCGGCCGCCCGATCCAGACCACCCGCGACCTGCCCGGCTTCTGGCGCGGCAGCTGGTCGGCGGTGGCCAAGGAGATGCGCGGCCGCTACCCCCGGCACCCCTGGCCCGACGACCCCGCCGCCGCCGATCCGACTCTGCGCACCAAGAACGCCAGTCGACAAGCCGGGCGCGAGCGCTAAAGGGAAGCAAAGGTGACCGAATGGCAGCGCGTATTTTCCAGGAAGCCAGGAATGCAATGCAGTCCGGCAAGGGCCGCGAGGGACGCTGGGTGCTCGACTTCGAGTCGCACACGGCGCGTCGGCCCGACCCGCTGACCGGCTGGTCCGGCGGCAGCGACACCCAGTCGCAGGTGACGCTCTATTTCGACACGCTGGAGGCGGCCACGGCCTATGCCGATCGCTACGGCATCGACTATCACGTGCTCCCGCCGGCCGAGCGCAAGCTTCGCCTGCAATCCTACGCCGACAACTTTCGCTGAGCTTCAGGCGGGGTTCACCGGCGCCCGCGCAAGAAGAACCATGGTCCTGATCGCCCTGTCGCTGATGGCGGCGCCCGCTTTGGCCGCTTCGCAGGAAGCCCCGTTCGAGCCCGTCGCGCAGAGCTTCGCCGACGCCGGCGCCTGCCGCCTCCACCTCGCCGCGCTGGTCAGCGACGCGCGCGGCCGGGATTATGCGGCGGCCGAGGGGCCCTACGCGATCGCCGAGGGCGACGAGCGCGCCCACATGGTCCAGACCGAGCAGCGCGGCCACCGGATCACCGAATATCGCTGCCAGTCCGCGGCGCTCAGCAGCCGCAGCTGGACCCACGAGATGGACCAGGGCGAGGAGCCCTTCACCATCGACTCAGTCGCCCGAAAGGCGGACTGGCTCAAGAAAGACGGCGGCGAGAAGCAGTAGCAGCTTGACGTCGATGGCGACTCCGTCGCGGCGCTTGCGCTCGACGAAGGCGGGCACCTGGTCGAGCCTGACGCGGTGCACCGCGATCTCCTCGCCCTCCACTCCGCCGCCCTCGCCGGTCTTGCTCAGCCCCTCGGCGCGGTAGAGGGTGAACCCCTCCGAGGACATTCCGGGCGAGGCGTTGAAGCGCCCGAGCTCGATCATCCGCTCGGCCTTGTAGCCCGTCTCCTCCTCGAGCTCGCGGACCGCGGCGGCGCAGACGTCCTCGCCCTCCTGCTCGTCGCCGACCAGCCCCGCCGGCAGCTCGAGCGACATCGACCCGAGCGGCACCCGGTACTGCTCGACCAGCAGCACATGGCCCTCGTCCACGGCCAGCATCACCGCGGCGGTCACTCCGCGCGTGCGCGACACGAACTCCCAGGTGCCGAGCTTCCTGACCTTGATGTACTCGCCTTCCCAGACGGTCTCGGGCTCGCCCTCGGGCCGCGCCTCAGGCCGGGACTGGTGAGCGCTCACAGCTCGATCAGCCTGTCCGGAAGCTCGTTGGTGTCGGCGTGGCTCTTCGGGAAATGCTCGGCGAGCACCGCCCCGATCCGCTCGACCGCCTTGGCCATGCCCGCGCCGGGGCGGCCCGCCTTCACCTCGCCGATGAGGTCGCTCATCGCCTCGCCCCAGACTTCCGGCGCCACCTTGCCGACGATCGCCTCGTCGGCGACGATCTCGGCGCGGTGCTCGCGCAGCGACAGATAGAGGAGCACGCCGGTGCGGCCGTGGGTGCGCCGCTCGGCGCCCACCCGGAACAGCTCGATCGCCCGGCGGCGCACGCGGCGGGTCTTGGTCGAGGCCGGGGTGAGCGCCATCCGCAGCGGCATCCAGGCGAGCGCGTAGCGAACGATCAGGAACATCGCGGCCAGCGTCATGAACAGGAACGCCATCAGCATGCCGCGGCCCGGCGCCTCGTTCCAGCCGAGGAACAGGCCGCTCGCCCAGTCCACCGCCGGCTGCGGCAGGGCGGCGAGCGCCGCCGGCACGAGCAGCATCGCCAGCACCGCATAATGCAGGCCGACATCGTGGTAGCTGTCGGATTTGTCGGCGACGATGGTGACGATCTCGCCGTCGCTGCTGCGCTCGGCCTGGGTCACCGCCGCGGTGACGAGCGCGTGATCCTCGGCGGTGAAGCGCACGCTCACCATCCGCCCGAAGCCCCGCCGCCGCCGAACGACCCGCCGCCGCCCGAGAAGCCGCCGAAACCGCCGCCGCCGCCGCCTCCCCAGCCGCCGCCGCCGCCGCCCAACCCGGGGCCCCAGATGACCACCGGGAGGCCGCCGCCGCGGCGGTAGCGGCGCCCGCGCCGGCCGCGGCCGAACATCGGGATGATGACGAGGAACAGCACTACGCCCCAGAAGATCAGCGGAAAGATCGATCCGCCTTCTCGGCCGCTCGCCTGCTGTTGCTGCTGCTGGGCGGCTGCCAGGGCGCGCTGCTCCGCCTGCTCGGGCGGCGCCTGGAGCTGCTCGATGATCGCGTCGGCGCCGGCGTCGATTCCGCCGGGATAGTCGTTCTCCCTGAAGCGCGGCAGGATACGGTTCTGGATGATCAGGCTCGACAAGGCGTCGGTGAGGATCGGTTCCAGCCCGTAGCCGACCTCGATCCGCACCTTGCGGTCGTCGCGCGCGACCAGCAGGATCGCGCCGTTATTCGCCTCGGTCTGCCCGATTCCCCAGGAACGCCCCAGCCGGTAGCCGTAATCCTCGATCGGATAGCCCTGCAGGTCCGGCACCGTGGCGACGACGAGCTGCCGCGAGCTCGCCCGCTCCAGCGCCTCCAGCTTCTGCGTCAGCGCGGCCTCGTGCGCGGGCGTGAGCAGGTCCGCCGTGTCGACGACCCGGCCGCTCAGCTTCGGGAAGTCCTGCGCATAAGCGGGTCCGCCCGCCAGCAGGCAGAGGAGAAGCAGGAAGCGGATCACCCTCTGCCTTTCCGCGCCGGCCGTTACTGGCCGTTCCCGAAGTCGACCTTGGGCGCTTCCTCGGCATTGGCCGTGGTCGCCTGGAACGGCACCATCGGCTCGGCGCCGTAGATCACCTTGGCGCCGATCACGTCGGGGAAGGTGCGGATGCGGGTGTTGTAGGCCTGCACCGCCTGGTTGTAGTCGGTCCGCGCGATGGCGATGCGGTTCTCGGTCCCTTCCAGCTGCGACTGAAGGGTGAGGAAGTTCTGGTTGGTCTTGAGGTCCGGATAGGCCTCCTGCAGCCGCTGCAGCGGGATGATCGCCGCCGACAGCCGCGACTGCGCCTCGCTGAAGCGCTGCATCGCCGCCGGGTCGCTCAGCTGCTCGGGGCTGAGCTGGATCCGGGTCGCGTTGGCGCGCGCCTCGGTCACCTCGCGAAGCACGTTGCGCTCCTGCGCCGCGGCGCCCTGCACGCTGGCGACCAGGTTGGGGATGAGGTCGGCGCGGCGCTGATACTGGTTCTGGACGTCCGCCCAGCGCGCCTTGGCCTCCTCCTCCGCGGTCGGGATGGTGTTGACCCCGCAGGCGGAGAGCGAGACCGCCGCCACCGGCGCGAGCAGGGCGGTCATCAGGCGGGTGCGGGTCATGTCGCGTCTCTCCCTTGGTTGTCGAGCGAGGAAGTAGGGACTTCGCCGCGGCTCCGCAACGGCGCTTCGGGCCGGTCACTTCACATTAAGGGGAAAGTCCCTATATAGGGAGCTGCCGGGCTTTGTCCGGCTATGGCGATAAACTGCGGCGTGCAATAGACGCAGCGGACCCGGGGGCGGTACCCGGCGGCTCCACCATCCACCCTGCCGGGCTTTGGCCGGGCAGGGCGAATAATGGGGCCGAACTAGGATCGACGTGTGTTAAAAAGCGCTGATTTTGCCCGGCCTGAATGCGCCGTAAAACCGTTCAAAACCATAAGTGCCAACGATAACCAGGCTCTTGCGATTGCTGCGTAACCCGATCCTCACGGATTAAGTTACAAAGACAAAAGCGCGGTTCGAACCCCACCGGGCAACAGAAGGGGAATTCAGCGGCCGCCAGGGGGGCCGGGCAACAGAACCCCCTGGACTTCCCTCGCCCTCGCCCTCGCCACCCATCGCCACCCCTCCGATCGTTCCGGCCACGGCATCTATTGCCGCCCGCCCCGTCGCGGCTTATGAAAACGGGCCGCGTTTGATGTGGATCAGTGCGCGTCACCATCGAGGGGATAGACACATGAAGATCGTCTTCAATGCGATTGCCCTGTCCGCCTTCGTCGCGCTGGGCGCGTGCGGCGGCAGCGAGAAGGCCGAGAACATCCAGGAAGCCGCCGAGAACACGGCCGACGCGCTGGAAAGCCAGGCCGAGAACCTGATGGACCAGGCCGAAAAGGCCACCGGCGCGGCCGAGAACGCCCTCGAAAACCAGGCCGACGCGCTCGAGAACCGGGCCGAAGCCACCCGCGAGGCCGGCGAGAACAAGGCCGAAGCGGTCGAAGCGGCCGAAGCCAACACGCAATAAGCCAAGCGGGCTGCCGCGGCTCCGGCAGCCCTCCTATCGGGCCTTGCCCGGCCGGGTTCCCGTCATGGCGCCGTCGTGACGGGAACCCCCGCGCCGGCGCCATTCCTCGCGCGCCCTGGCCATCTCGGCCTCCGGCACCTCCTTCGCGCCCTGGATCGCGTCGAAGTTGCGCAGGATGCGCTCCGTCACCTCCTCGATCGGCGGCGGCTTGGCCCACAGGCCGGGGCGGCGGCCGATCCGGTCGGTCTCGTACTGGTGCATGTAGAGGTTGTGCATCGCCTGGTCCGCGGTCAGCCTGATGGTCGGCACGTTGCGCCGCGGCGGCTCGCGCCGGCGCATCGGCGCCGGCAGGATCGCCACCTCCTCGGGTTCCGGCAGCCCGGCCGACGAGAAGGGGTTGCCGCAGCGTTCGACCACCGCGAACTGCAGCACCAGGCTCCCCATCTTCACCGCCTCGTCCCAGCGCCGCGCGAAGCCCGCCCAGCGGCTGCGATGCGTATAGATCGCGCCCTTGCTGACGCCGGCCGCGGTATAGGCCGCCTTGACGTTGCAGGTCGCCGCCAGCGTGGCGAGGAACCGGTCCTCCACCGCCGCCGTGATCTGCCCCGCCCGCGCCCGGGCGATCTGCACGCGGCGCCCGCCGCCCAGCCCCGGGCGCGCCGAAGGCCCGCCGCCGCTGCCCCGCACCACCAGTTCGACCCCGTCGAGATGCCCCCAGCTGCGCGGCGGTCGATTAGACCCACGCGCACCCCTGACTTGGTGATGCGAGTCAGGACCGTCTGGGAGACGGTCCTGCCGCATCACGGCCCACTCCTCCCCGTCACCCCGAACTTGATCCGGGGTCCACCTCAGATCTCGTTCCGCCGTCCCGACCGCCGCCCGCACCGCGGCATCGAATTGCGGATCCTCGGCCCGAGCCTTGCACACCC
>DASWSP010000003.1:0-8656 GCA_036402575.1 Allosphingosinicella sp.
CAACGACGCGTCGCGAGCGAGCGCTAATCCATCGTCCGGCGGCGTGTCAACGTGCGCCCAGGTCCGGCGCAGCCGGAGGCGGGTGATGCACCGGTTGATGAAGCGGGGCTTGTCCTGAGCGGCCATTGGGCGCAGCATGGCCGTCTTCTTCACTAGGGAGGCGTGGACGATGGCGGACCCGCGGTCGAGGCGCTTGCTGGTCGAACGGCTGACCTGGATCGGCCTGGGGCTCAGCGTCGCCGCCATCCTGCTGGCGCTGATCGCCGCCTTCGGAAGCGGCCAGGGCTGGTGGCACTTCCGGCCCGCCTTCTTCGCCCTTCGCATCGCCTTCTTCGCGGCCCTCGCCGGCGGCCTGCTTGCGCTGGTCGCGCTGCTGATCCGGACCCGCGGCCGGCGGCGGCGCGTGACGATGGCAGGCATCGCCGCGCTTCTGCTCGCCGCCGGCTTTTCGGGCTATATCGGCTGGCAGGCGCGCACGGCGCGGGCGTTGCCGCCGATCCACGACATCACCACCAATCTCGAGAACGTCCCGGAATTCTACCGGCTGCGGGTGCGCACCGACAATTTCGACATCGTTCCGCACATGGGGCGGCAGGACCTCCATCCGCTCGCGCCCGAGGACCGCTGGAAGGTGATCCACCGCGAAGCCTATCCCGACCTCAGGACCATCCACGTGCCGTGGCCGCCGGCCCAGACCATCCAGCGCGCCGCCGATCTCGCCCGCGCGCGCGGCTGGGAGTTCGCCACGATCAGCCCCGACGCGGGCGTGTTGGAGGCGACGGACACGAGCCGCTTCTTCCGCTTCAAGGACGACATCGTGGTGCGCGCGCGGCGGGCGCCGCAGGGCGGCAGCCTGGTCGACATGCGCTCGATCAGCCGGGTCGGGGTCAGCGACATCGGAGTCAATGCGAGGCGGATCCGAAGCTTCCTCGCCGACCTTCGGGAAGGCGCGCCTCAGCGGCCGGCGTAGGTCACGATCTTGACGAGCTCGCCGGGCCTGAGCGGCTGGTCGGGCTGGCGGTCGTTGAGCATCAGGAAATGCTCGAGCGGGAGCTCGGCCACCGCCATCCGCGCGGCCATCGACGTCAGCGTGTCGCCGGCGCGGACGGGCACCACGTCGATCAGCCGCGGCCGCAGCCGGGCCACCTCATCGGCCGAAAGCGGGCGGAAGGATTCGAACAATCGGGCGCGCGCCGCGCGTGACTCCGCCGTGGGCGGGCCGATCACAACGAAATGGAAGGCGCCGCCGCCATGGGCGGCGTAGGCGGCGACGGCGACGTCGGCCGAGCCCTGCTCCGACTGGACCGACACCGGCAGCACCACCGTCGGCACGCCGGCGACGAAGCCGCGCTGCATCGCGCCCGTCTGGACCGAGCCGCCGGGATCGCCGATCACCTGCCGCATCAGCTCGACCGCATAGGCTTCGAGGCCGGCCCGCGGCAGCGGCCCGCCGCCGAACTGGCCGCGGCTGCCGTCGCTGCCGTCGATCAGCACCGCGCGCGGCGTGTTGGTGAGGCTGAATCCGGGCGGCGCCTCGAAGCTGAGCCGCATCTCGGGATGCGCGAAGCGGCGGCCCTGGACATAGCCCTGGACGGGATCGTCGCCGTACAGCAGGCCGTCGAGCTCGCGCAGGTAAGGCACCTCGCCCTCGGGCAGGGCGCCGGGCGCGGCGCCGGTGCCCCGCGCCTTGGCGGTCGCGCGGGCGATCCGGTCCTCGGTGAGCGGGTGGGTCCGGGCCCATCCCGGAATGCTCTTGCCGTCGTCGCCGCGCGTGCGCGCCATCAGCGCCTCGTTGCGCCCCAGCGCGTCAAGCATCTCGGCGGCGGAATAGGGATCGTAGCCCGCCTGGCGAACATAATGGATTCCAAGCGCGTCGGATTCGAACTCCTGCTGGCGCGAATAGCGCAGCGTGAACAGCTCGGCGGCGCGGCCGGCGAAACTGGCGAGCCGCTCCGAGCCGGTGAGCAGGCCGACCGCCATCGCGCTCAATCCGGTCAGTACCGACCGCCGCCGCTGGCGCTGGGAGTGGTCGGCGACGATGTGGCCGACCTCGTGGGCGAGCACCGAGGCGAGCTGAGCTTCGCTGTTGACGATCCCCATCAGCCCGCGCGTGACGTAGATGAAGCAGCCCGGAACGGCGAAGGCGTTGACGACGTCGGTGTTGACCAGGGTGAAGGTGCATTGGCCGCCGAGCCCCGCGGCGACGGCCACCTTCTCGCCGAGCCGGGCGACGTACCGGCTTTCCGGACTCTCATAGGCACCGCCGAACTCGGCGAGCAATTGCGGGTGCTGCTGCGCGCCCTCGGCCCGCTCCTCGGGCTCGACCGTCGCGTCATAATCCTCGGGCGAACGCTCGCCGCCGCCGCAGCTCGAGAGCGCGCCGGCCGTGGCCAGCAGGACAAGCGTCAGGACGGCGCGCCGCATCGCCCTTCGCTGGATCGGAGGGGCGCGATTCGCAAGCGCTTTGTTTTCCTGACGAAAAGGGCGGCCGGAAAACCCGGCCGCCCGATCGTCGCCTGCCTCGCTCCTCCGCCGTCTCCGCGAGGGGGGAGGGGCGGGGACATCGCTAGCGCTTGGAGAACTGGAAGCTGCGGCGGGCCTTGGCGCGGCCGTACTTCTTGCGCTCGACGACGCGCGGGTCGCGGGTGAGGAAGCCTTCCTTCTTGACCGCGCTCCTGAGCGCCGGCTCGTAACGGGTCAGCGCCTGGCTGATGCCGTGGCGGACCGCGCCGGCCTGGCCGGAAAGGCCGCCGCCCTTGACGGTGGCGACGACGTCATACTGGCCGGTGCGCTCGGCGACGTCGAACACCTGGTTGATCACCAGGCGAAGCGTCGGGCGGGCGAAATAGACCTCCTGGTCGCGGCCGTTGACGATGATCTTGCCGGTGCCGGGCTTCAGCCAGACCCGGGCGACCGCGTCCTTGCGGCGGCCGGTGGCGTAGGCGCGGCCCTGCTTGTCGAGCTGCTGCTCGCGAAGCACCGCCTGCATCTGCGGGCCCTGGGTCGAGCGGCCGTCGTCGTCGGCGCCGGGCACTATTTCGACCGGGGCCGCGGCGGCCGGCGCCTCGGCGGCGGGCGGCGCCGGCTGGGCTTCGGTGAGCGCGGCGAGATCGGAGAGCGATTGACGGGTGTCGGACATCAGGCACCAACCTTGTTCTTGCGGTTCATCGCCGCGACATCGAGGGGTTCAGGGCTCTGGCCGCCGTGCGGATGCTCGGTGCCGGCATAGAGATGGAGGTTGCGCATCTGGTCGCGGCCGAGCGGCCCGCGCGGGATCATGCGCTCAACGGCCTTTTCGAGCACGCGCTCGGGGAAGCGGCCCTCGAGCACCTTGCCCGCGCTGATCTCCTTCAGGCCGCCGACATAGCCGGTGTGCTTGTAATAGATCTTGTCGTTCAGCTTCTTGCCGGTGAAGCGCACCTTGCCGGCGTTGATGATGACGACATGGTCGCCGCAATCGACGTGCGGCGTGTAGCTCGGCTTGTGCTTGCCGCGCAGCAGATTGGCGACGATCGAGGCGAGACGCCCGACCACCAGCCCGTCGGCATCGATCAGATGCCATTTCTTCTCCACCTCGGCCGGCTTGGCCGATTTGGTGGTCTTCATCAGCGCCTTCATGGGCTTCTTCCTTGAAACGAGCTGCGCCGCCTCATCGGGCGGCGCGGACGAGCGGGCAAATGGCAGCGGGGGCCTTCGAAGTCAAGCAAAAGTGGCCCTTTCACGGGCGGTAATATATTACCTTCCGCTATTCGAAGTGACCCACTGGCGATAGCTTTCGCACGTTTCCGAGATCGTCCACACGACCGCGGCGGGCACTTCGTAGCTGTGCAGGGCGGCGATCCGCTCGAGCAGGAGCGGGGCGTTGCCGGCGGTGGTCTTGAAGATCGCGGCGACCTCTTCGGCTTCCTCGACATTGCCCTGCCAGCGGTAGACCGAGCGGCAGGGGCCGAGGATGTTGACGCAGGCGGCGTGGTGCTCCTCGACCAGCCGCCGGCCGATCCTGTGCGCCTCCTCGGCGCTTGCGAAGGTGGCGTAGACGCTGACGATGCCGCTCATCTTGAACTCCCCCGGGTGCGCGCTTCGAGGCGGTGGGCCGCGACGACGATCGCGGCGAGGAGCACGGCCGCCATCGCCTGGTGGGCAACCGCGACCCCGATCTCGACCCCGCTCAGCAGAGTGGCGACGCCGAGCACGATCTGGAGGGTGACCGAGGCGGCGACGGCGACCGCTTCGGCGCGGCGGCCGCGCTCCCAGGCGGTGGCGGCGAGCGCGACGGCGAAGCCGGCGACGACCCAGGCCAGCCAGCGATGGACGAACTGGACGACGATCGGGTTGTCGGCGAAGTTGACGATGAACGGGCGCAGCAGGGGCGTGTCCGCCGGGTACCATTCCTCGCCCATCTTGGGCCAGGTGTTGAACGCGTAGCCCGCCTCGAGACCGGCGACATAGGCGCCGAACAGCAGCTGGAGGCCGAGCAGGCAGAGCGTCCAGATCGACAGGACCGACAGGCGCGCCGGCCGCGCCGCGGGATCGCGGGCGAGCAGCTTCAAGTCGAGCGCGGTCCAGATCAGCCCGGCGAAGATGAACAAGGCGGCGAGCAGGTGGACGGCGAGGCGGATGTGGCTGACCTCGGGCCGGTCGACGAGCCCCGAGGCGACCATCCACCAGCCGATCGCGCCCTGCAGCGCGCCGAGCGCGAGCAAGGCCGTCAGCCGCCAGCCGTAGCCGCGCGGGATCGCCCGCTTCCAGGCGAACCAGGCGAGCGGCAGCGCGAAGGCGAGGCCGATGAATCGGCCGAGCAGGCGGTGGACATATTCCCAGAAGAAGATCGTCTTGAACTCGCCCAGCGACATGCCGCGGTTGACCTGCTGGTATTCGGGGCTGGCGCGGTAGGCCTCGAACTCGGCCTCCCACTGCGCCTCGTTCAAGGGCGGGATGGTGCCGGAGATCGGCTCCCACCGAACCATCGAAAGGCCGGATTCGGTGAGCCGAGTGATCCCGCCGATCACCACCATCGCGAAGACGAGCAACGCCACCAGCAGCAGCCAGTTGGCGATCGCCGCCGGCATCGTGCTCGCGCCGCGGGAGCGGGAGGCGCCGCTTTGCTGTGCCTGGGAAGCCATGGCCGCGATATGGCGGCAGTTGCCGCTCTTGCCAATGCAACTTTCGACCCAATGTGATGTTGTATCTTTACTCTGTTCCCGCTATGGATGAGGCGGCAAGAGAGGCGGACCTGCATGTTTGCGACGGTGACGAGGGACGGAACCATGGACCGGCTGGGCATCGCCCTGTCCGGGCTTTGCGCCGTCCACTGCGTCGTCAGCGTCGTGTTCGTGACGATGCTGGCTTCGGCCGGCGGCTTCCTGCTCGATCCGATCTTCCACGAGGTCGGGCTGATGATGGCGATCGGGCTCGGCATCGTGGCGATCGGCCGCGGCGTTCTGGAGCACGGTTTCATGATGCCCGCGTCGATCGCCGGGCTGGGCCTTGGCGTCATGGCGGGCGCGCTGTCGATCCCGCACGGCGGCGGCAGCGCCGTCTATGCGGTCCTGGGCGTCGCCCTCCTCGCGCTGGGCCACGACCTCAACCGCCGGGCCGTCATCTAGCCGTTCCTTGTGCCGGGGCCGCCAACGGCCTAAATCCACATCAATGGCTCACGTTCATCACAGTCACGCCGGCGAATCGCTGGCCGGCGCCGCCAAGACGACGCTGGAGCGCGCGGGCGAGCAGTGGACCGGCATGCGCGCGGCGATCTTCGACGCGCTGGCGAGCTTCGAGCGACCGGCCTCGGCCTATGACATCGCCGACAAGGTCTCGCAGACGCAGGGCCGCCGGGTCGCGGCCAACAGCGTCTACCGGATCCTCGACCTGTTCGTCGGCGCCAACCTGGCCCGCCGCGTCGAAAGCGCCAACGCCTATATCGCCAACGACCATCCGGGCTGCCTGCACGACTGCATCTTCCTGATCTGCGACAATTGCGGGCAGACCACCCATATCGACGACGACAGCCTGTCGGGCGGCGTGCGCGCCGCCGCCGCCAGGGCGGGCTTCGCCGCCCGACAGCCGGTGATCGAGGTCAAGGGCCGCTGCGGCGACTGCGGCGAGGCCTGAACGCACCTCGGCGTTGAGCGGGATCGGGGTCCAACTCCGAACGGATAGAATAGCCGTCCATTCCGGACCAGATCATCCTCAAGAGGCGTAAGATCGAATGAAATGCGCTATAGCCGGGCGGCTCTTTTTGCGATCGTAATTGCCTCTGATGACACAGGGCTCAACGAATGGATTTCGTAACGGCATTCATATCGGCGCTCCTTACTATACTGCTCGTCGGGGCATTAGCGAGGATAGTAGCCAGCCTTTTCGCTTCGATCCGGTCTTCCCAAGTGGCCGGATTTTGTATTGCGCTCGGCATCGCACTGGAGCGCTATTCTGTCGAAGGCCCGCCCAGTCGAGGAACGGCGATAGCCGTCGCGGCCGCACTGGGCAGCATGGCTGCGCTTGCTCTTCTTTGGTTTTGGCTTTTGAAACGTGAAACGACCGCGCGCGGATCAACCGGGGGTTTACGGCTCGGATCCCGAGGGTCCTAAGAGACCCTCTCCCGAGCACCCTTCCCATTGAAGAGTCGCCGATGTTTGAAAGGAAAGCTCTAGGATCGCTTGCTGCTGCTGGAACGCCGGCATGGCGACATCGGCACGGCTTACCCTGCGGTAGCGCAGGAGCAGGGCCATGAACCTCGCGCTTACATTATTGGCAGCAGCGGCCGGAACTTTGGTCTTGGGAATCCTGGCAAAGTTCATTGCCAGCCTGTTCACCTCCAGAGAGGCGGCGCGCGTGGCCGGCTTTTCCGTAGCTGTGGGTTATGTGCTGGGCCAAGGATCGTATGAGGCTGCAGGTTCTGCGGGAGGCGGTATCCCGAGCGCGGTCAAGTTCGGAGCTCTGTTGGGTCTCGCCGTCTTGTGGTTTCTATTCATGAGACGACCGCGACGACATCCCTCTGATTAAGGCGTCAGAGCTCATCCGGCGATCGCGCCCATCGAGAATGGAGGTGAAGCCCTAGATGCTTCTCACCTCCATTGCGGGGATGCGCGAGCGCATTCACGAAGCGAGTAATGCGATGTGTTAGCCTCGCTGTATTGCTGTAGCGTGACTTTCTTCGCTCACTCTGCTCTGCACGGCGCCGACTGGGCTTCTCAAGCTTATGCTGCTCGATTCTGGCTGCCTGATCTGCGACAATTGCGGGCAGACCACCCATCTCGACGACGACAGCCTGTCCGGCGGCGTGCGCGCGGCCGCCGCCAAGGCGGGCTTCGCCGCCCAGCGCCCGGTCATCGAAGTGCGCGGCCGCTGCTCGGATTGCGAGAGCGGCTGAACGAATTTCCCGGGCGTGTTCGCTCGGCGCCCCACTCGTCCCCAAACGGAAAAGCCTCCGTCCATTTTGGATGCGATTATCCTGTTGTAAACATTGATGTCTATCTACTCCTGCGCCCTTCCAAAACCGGGAGGGATCATCAATGTCATTTGAATTCATCGATACTTCGGCCGCGGCGCTCGCCGCCTCCGCGCCCAGCATAGCACCTGTCCCGCTCGATCCTGCAGCTTCACAAGATGTTGCTGGGGCCGAGGCTATGCTCAAGGCCAGCGATCTTGCCAGTCGAAGTTCCTCCGGCGACGACGCAGAGTTGCTGGCGACGCGCGAAATCGGCGACCTTTCGCTGTCCGATGAGGACATCGCCAGTGCCAGCGAGAATGTTGTCTCTCCTGGCGGGCTGCCGGACTTTCCGCAGCCATTGGACCAGGTGCCGAGCGAAAGCGACACGATCGTCGTCATAGGCAGCAAACATCAGATCGAGGCCAGTGGCGGCGGCAGCCAAGATTATTACGTGAGCGGTGGATGGTATTATCGTTACGATGGCGGTGACAGCTCGGGCGGCGAAAGCAGCGGCATCGGTGGCGGCGTTGGCGGCAGTCAAGTTGCGGCGCCCGCGGATGAGGATGTGGTTCAAATAACACCCACTTTCGAGCCTACTGCCGAACAAAAGGCGCTGCTTGAAAGGTTTGCGCAGGCCGTTGAACAAGCTGTGAAGGCGGTCAACGCTTTGCCAGACAACGCGCAAATCCGTCTGGAGGATGGTAGCATCGTTACCGGTTCGGAGCTGAAGGCTATCGTCGCGAAGATGGATTTCACGATAAATCCGGCGAATACTTATTACGACCGTAACAAAACTTACCGGGGAGAAGCCGATTACAATGGTGGCGATCCTAAAGTAAGCATAAATGTAAACATTTTGGAGGGTTATGATAAAAACGTAGGGGGATTGGTATATGCCGCCCTCCACGAAGTCGGGCACATGGTGCCTGCGTCTCGCGGTTACAACACCATTATCCAGCATGATGGAGTGACGGAAGAGGAGACTGATAATCTTGAGGAAATGGCAAACGATATTGCGCGAGCCGTTGCGTCGGGCGCAAGTCTGACGACGCTCGAGGGCGCTGCCGCTCCCGGGTACGGATATAGCACCCCCGCCCCAATGACGTTCGAGCCGCCGTCTGGCGGCGGAGGCGGGGGCGAGTATGAGGAACATCCTTCACATTGACCTCACCGCTTCCCTTGAGGCGAACGGCGGCAGGGAAGTCTCCGAGTTGACGGGAGGGTATT
>DASWSP010000004.1:0-7741 GCA_036402575.1 Allosphingosinicella sp.
TCAGCATCGACTCGCGGTAGGGAATGCGCGGGAACGGCGCGGGAGTCACGGTCTTGCCGTTGGCGAATTCTTCAAAGACGCCGTGAAGAACGGGCTCGATCGCTGCGAAAACATCGTCCTGCGTGACGAAGCTCATTTCAAAATCGAGCTGATAGAATTCGCCGGGGCTGCGGTCGGCGCGGGCGTCCTCGTCGCGGAAGCAGGGGGCGATCTGGAAATAACGGTCGAACCCCGCGACCATGATCAGCTGCTTGAACATCTGCGGCGCCTGCGGGAGCGCGTAGAACTTGCCCGGGTGGACTCGGCTGGGAACGAGATAGTCGCGGGCGCCCTCGGGGCTCGAGGCGGTCAGGATCGGCGTCTGGAATTCGGTGAAGCCGCCTTCGATCATGCGGCGGCGGATCGAGCTGATCACCTGGCTGCGCAGCACGATATTGTTGTGGAGCCGCTCGCGCCTGAGATCGAGATAGCGGTAGCGAAGCCGGATCTCCTCGGGATAGTCGGCCTCTCCCGCGACCGGCATCGGCAGCTCCTGCGCCGCCGACTGCACGGTGACGGCGCTCGCATGGATCTCGATCTCGCCGCTGGCGAGGTTCGGGTTCACCGCTTCGGGCGAGCGGGCGACGACCTCGCCCTCGACCGTGACCACCGATTCGGCGCGGACCGATTCCAGCACCTTGAATGCCGAATCCTCGATGTCGGTGACGATCTGGGTAATTCCGTAATGATCGCGCAGGTCGACGAACAGCAGGTTGCCGTGGTCGCGCTTCCTGTGCACCCAGCCCGACAGCTTGACCCGCGCGCCGACGTCCGCGGCCTGCAATTCGGCGCAGTTATGGGTACGGTAGGCGTGCATCGTGGGTCCGCTTCCAGCTCGACTTGTGGGTGAAATAAGGGCGAGCGCTTCGGCGGCAACCGCCGCTTTGTCAAGGCGGCAACGGGGCCAGGCGAGCCCCCGCCCGCCCTGGACGCGGCCGATCCGCCGCCTGACCGCCCGGCGCGGGTTTTTGCCATCGGTGGCGTGGCGGGCACGATCCAGGCCATATCGCCATGTTTCGCGCGGGCGGCCCACGGGCCATTTGCGGCCATGGCGCCAGCCGCTTAAGGGGAGCGGCAATGCAGATACATCCACTGATCACCGACAGCGAATCGCTCAGGGCGCTGTGCGAACGGCTCGCCCGCTCCGACTTCGTCGCCGTCGATACCGAGTTCATGCGCGAGAACACGTTCTGGCCCGAGCTGTGCCTCGTCCAGATCGGCAACGAGGAAGAAGCGGCCGCGATCGACCCCAAGGCCGACGGGCTCGACATGACGCCGCTGCTCGACCTGCTCGTCAACAACGAGGAGGTGCTCAAGGTCTTCCACGCCGGCGGCCAGGATCTCGAGATCATCTACAACCTGACCGGCAAGACCCCCCACCCGTTGTTCGACACCCAGATCGCGGCGATGGCGCTGGGGCTCGGCGAGCAGGTCGGCTATTCGAACCTGGTCGAGAGCCTGATCGGCAAGAGCCTCGACAAGGGCGCACGCTTCACCGACTGGGCGCGCCGGCCGCTCGACAAGCGCCAGATCGACTATGCGATCGGCGACGTCACCCACCTCGCCGCCTTGTTCCCGAAGATGCTGCAGCGGCTCAAGAAGACCGGCCGCGGCGCCTGGCTCGACCAGGAGATGGAGCGGCTCGCCGATCCGTCCAACTACGCCAACGACCCCGAGCAGGCGTGGAAGCGGGTGCGGATTTCGGGGCGCAAGCCCGACGTGCTCGGCCGGCTCAAGGCGCTCGCCGCCTGGCGCGAGCGCGAAGCGCGGCAGAAGAACCTGCCGCGCGGGCGGATCATGAAGGACGAGACGCTTGCGGACGTCGCCGCCCACCCGCCGGCCAGCCAGGAGGCGCTGGCGCGGGTGCGCGGGCTCTCCGCCGGCTGGAAGGGCAACGACATCGGCGCGCGGATGATGGAGGCGCTCGCCGCTGCCGGGCCGCTGCCGGCCGAGGAGATGCCGGTGCGCGAGGACCGCCAGCCGGGGCTCGGCAAGGAAGGCGCGCTGGTGGCGGACCTGCTCAAGCTGCTGCTCAAGATCCGCTCGCGCGAGAGCAATGTCGCGGCGCGGCTGATCGCCCGGGCCGAGGAGCTGGAGCTGCTCGCCGCCGGCAGGCGCGACGGGCTGTCGATCCTGGAAGGCTGGCGGTTCGAGGAATTCGGCCGGGACGCGCTCGACCTGGTCGAGGGCCGCCTCGCCTTCGCGATCCGCGGCGGCAAGCTGGCCATGACCCGCACCGAGATCGGACAATGAGGAAGCTCGCCCGGATGCTCCCCGCTGCACCGGATCCACCCGGCGGCAGCGTCGAGCCCGGACCCTAGGCCAGCCCCAGTATCTCTTCGGTCTTCCTGATGTTGGGCGGCGCGCCGACGTCGAACCAGAGGCCCTGGTGGATGGCGCCGAAGCAGCGGCCTGCCTCGATCGCGCGGTCCCACAGGAGGTTGGCCGAGAACGGGCCTTGCGGCATCTCGCCCTCGAACAGGCGTTTCGAGACGATCTGGATGCCGGTGTAGACGAACGGCGCGACCGTCCCCGGCTTCTTGCGCCGCAGCGCGCCGGTGGGGCTGACGTGGAAATCGCCCTGGCCGCCGTGGCAGTTGGCGCGCGCGAGCGGGACGAGCAGCAGCAGCGCGTCCATCCGGTCATCGTCCCAGCCCGACGCCAGATGGCGCAGCGAATCGATCGGCCCGTCGACCCACAAATTGTCCGAATTGACGACCAGGAAGGGATCGGCGTCGATCAGCGGCAGCGCCTTGACCAGGCCGCCGCCGGTCTCCAGCAGCAGGTCACGCTCGTTCGAGACAACGATTTCAATGCCTTTTACGCGGCTCTTCAGGTGAGCTTCGAGCGAATCGGCGAGATAGTGGACGTTGACCACCGCCTTTCGAACGCCGGCGGCGCGAAGTCGGTCGAGGCTGTGATCGAGCAGGGTCTTGCCCGCGACCTGGATCAGCGGCTTGGGGCGGGTGGCGGTGAGCGGACGCATGCGCTTGCCGAGGCCCGCGGCCATCACCATCGCCACCTCGGGCACGGCGGCGACCGGATCCGGGCGAAGCGCGAGCGGACGCTTGGAGCGGCTCATGCGGCGGCCCTTTCAGCCCAGGCGGCGGCGCGTTTCTCGGCCGGCACGCTGCCGTCGAACCAGGCCCGCACCGGCGCCAGGGCCGGATGCCCGAGGTCGCGCTCCAGAAGGCCCCACATGCGCGGCTGGAAGCCGGTGTAATGCGGCTTGTCGTCGCGCTTCCACAGCCGCGTGAAGACGCCCAGGATGCGCGTGTTGCGCTGCGCCGCGAGCGCCCAATAGGCGGCTTCGAAGGCGGGGCCGCACGCTGCGGCGCCCATATACCGATCCAGCATCGCCCGCTCGACCGCCGGGGTCACGTCGCGGCGGGCATCCTCGAGCACCGATGCGAGGTCGTAGGCGGGATGGCCGGCCACCGCGTCCTGGAAGTCGAGTAGCCCCAAGTGCCTGAGGCCGCTGTGGCCGTCGACCAGCATGATGTTTTCGGCGTGGAAATCGCGCAGCACCGTCACCGGCCCAAGCCCGTCAGCGGCGACCGGGGCGAGCACCGCCCGCCAGGCCGCGCGATACGCCTCGACGTCCACGTCGATGCCGAGCGCCTTGCAATACCAGTCCGGGAATAGCTGCAGCTCGTCGAGCCATTGGTCGAGGCCGTGCGGCCGAAGGCCGGGCATGGGCGGACGGCCATGAAGATGGACGAGGAGGTCCACCGCCACGGCGTAGAGCTCCGTCTCCCGTTCCGGCGCCGCATCGAGCGTTTCGCGCAGGCGAACGTCGCCGAAATCGTCGATCAGCAACAGGCCCCGGTCCAGATCCCGGGCGAGGATGCGGGGCGCCGAGAGACCCGCCTCGACCAGCCATTCGGCGGCCGCGACGAAGGGCCTTGGATCCTCGTGCGGCGGCGGCGCTTCCATCAGCACGCAGCGCCTGTCGCCGTCGACCACGCGGAAGTAGCGGCGAAAGCTGGCGTCGCCGGCGAGCGGGCGGATCTCGGCGCCGGCCCAGCCATGGGCGGCGAGGAAATCGGGCGCCGCGGGCGGCGGAATCATCGGGGAGGCCATCGCCCCTCCCAAGCCGGCGGCACTATGGCTGTCAAGGAGCGAGCGCCCGCCTGCGCCATCGCCAGGTGGAGCCGGAGCGAATCCGGCCACAAGGCCGGCCCAAGCCGCTCCGGCCATTCGATCAGCAACGCCGCTTCCTCCTTTGCCTCGTCCAGCGCCAGCTGTTCGAGCTCGTCCGGGCTTTCGATCCGGTAAAGATCGACGTGCCACAGCGGCGGCCGGAGATGATCGTAGGGCTGGACGATCGGGAATGTCGGGCTGGCGACGTCGCCCTCGAAGCCGAGGCCGCGCAGGACGCCGCGGGCGAGCGTGGTCTTGCCCGCGCCGAGATCGCCGGAAAGGGCGACGACGTCGCCGGGACGGAGCAGCGCGGCCAGCGAGCGGCCGAGCGCGATGGTCTGCGCTTCATCGGCGAGGTGCATCAGCGCGGGCGCGGGAGGCGGAGGGTGACGGTGGTGCCCTGGCCCGGCTCGGACTGGAGCTGGATGGTGCCGCCATGGGCCTCGACGAACTGCCTGGCGAGCGGCAGGCCGAGGCCGAGCGCCTCGTCGCGCCCCTCCCCCGCCGCGGTGGTCCGATAGAAGCGGTCGAACACGCGCTCCTGGTCGGCCGGGACGATGCCGACGCCGTTGTCTGAGACGGTGATCACGGCCTCGCTTTCGTCACCGACCGCGTGAAGCAGCACCCGGCCGCCGTCGTCGGTGTAGGCGAAGGCGTTGCTGAGGACGTTCTCGAGCGCACGCCACAAGCGCCGCGAATCCCCGGTGACCGAGCCGACCGAAGGATCGATCTCGGCCGCGAAGTCGATCGTCTTGGCCGAAGCCGCCCGGACCATCGCGGCGACGTCGCCGCAGAGCGTGGCGAGGTCGACCTCCTCCTCGGCCAGGAGGAGGCTGCCGGCATCGCTCTGGGTGAGGTCGAGCACGTTGTCGATCAGGACGCCGAGACGCGAGACCGATTCGAGGATCGCCCTGACGTAGTCGGCCGCGGTGGGCGGCAGCGGGCCCGCATAGCCGGCCGCGAGCATCTCGGCGAAGCCGCCGATCGAGGTCAACGGCGTGCGCAGCTCGTAGCTCATGTTGGCGACGAAGGCGGTCTTGGTGCGGTCGGCGTCCTCGAGCGCCTCGTTGCGCTCGCGCAGAGCGGTCTCGATGCGGCGGCTGTCGGTGACGTCGAGCATGGTGAAGAGCGCGTTGCCGTCGGGCAGCGGCACCGCGGCGAATTCGAAGTCGCGCCCGTCGGTGAGCGCGACCCGGCCGGTGCGCTGCTTGCGCTCGACGGTGGCGCTGCGGACCAGCTCGCGCACGATGCCGGCGTGGCCGGGGTTCTTGAGCTGCCTGGCGATCAGCGGCGTCATGGCGTCAACCCGCGGATGGGCGGCGAGCTGTTCTTCCTCGAACTGCCAGACTTCGCGGAAGCGGTTGTTCCAGAGGTGGAGGCGGCCGTCGGAGGCGAACACGCCGATCGCCTCGAACAGATTGTCGAAGGTGGCGGTGCGGACCCGAAGCAGGGTGTCGCGGGCGGAGGCGAGCTGGATCTGCTCGGTGCGATCCTCGAAGATCAGCAGCAGGCCGCCGTCCGGGAGCGGCTGGGCGACGACCCGCAGATGCTTGCCGCCGGGGAGCAGCCAATCCTCTTCGTTGGCGGCCACGCCCGAGGTGAACCAGCCGCCGCGCTCGCGCTTCCAATCGGGATAATCGCGCACCTCGGGCAGGTTGCCGCTCTCGCGCATGCTGTCGAGGACGCGATTGAATTCGGGCGAATCGCCAAGAAAGTCGGGCTTGAGCGAGAACAATCGAGCGAAGGGCTGGTTGAAGAAGATGAGGCTGCGGTCGCGGCCGAACTGGGCGACACCGGCGGAGAGGCGGTCGAGCATGTCGCGCTGGGCCCGAACGAAGCGGGAGAGATCGGCGCGGGCCTGCTCGCGGTCCTCGACGTCGATCGCGTAGCCGGCGACGCCGGTGTCGCCGAGCGGGACCTCGACAACGCGCATCATGCGGCGCTCGCCCGCGATGGTGGCCGGAACGGTTCGGGCCACGGCCTCGCCCTTCTCGCGCACGGCGGCGGCGAGGCTCAAGGAGCTGCGGCCCTCGCTTTCGTCGACCAGCTCGATGCCGGAATTGATCACCGCCATCGCGTCGCCCGCTTCGACGGCGGCGACATAGGCGCTGTTGACCATCGCCAGGCGCAGATCGGGGCCGCGATGCCACATCGGGAACGGCGCCGCCTCGATCAGGCCCGAAAGCGCGCCGAGCGCGGCGCTGAGACGGCCGACTTCGTCGCTCAGCGCGCCCATCTGCTGCTGGCTGTCGGTGGCATCGAGGAACCAGAGAAGGACCGCGCCGGCGGGATAAGGCGGCGGCGCGGGTCCGCCGCGGACGACCAGCACGCGCGAGGAGGCCTGGGCGCGGACGGGCTGCGAGAAGCTGCCACCGCCGATGGCGCTATCGTGAACGGCTGCGGCGAGCGCCTGCAGATCGTCGGGCGTGAGGCCGAGCCCCTCGCCGGAAAGGCCGGCCAGCGCCTCCGGCGGCCGATCGAGGCCGAGCGTATCCCACAGCCGCTGCGAGCCGCCGACGCTCTGGTCGGCATAGACGATCAGCGGCATCGACGGTCCCGCGCCGAGCAGCGCGTGGCAGCGCAGATTCTCCTCCTGCTGGGCCCGGCCGATGCGCGCGAGGCGCGTGCCGCGCAGCGTCGCCCACACCGCGAGGCACAGCCAGAAGGCCGCGAACAGCGCGAGCGAAGCCGCGGCCGTGGGCGTGAGCGCCAGGCTGTTCAACGGAGCGGCGGGTATCGGGACATGGTCGGCCCCTTATTAGGCGGCGGAGCCGCACAGCGAAAGGGCGGACCGTTTCCGGCCCGCCCGCACATTCGCTCCGCTGAGCCCGCCGCTCAGTAGCGGTAATGATCGGGCTTGAACGGGCCCTCGACGGGGACGCCGATGTAGCCCGCCTGCTTGTCGGTGAGCTTGGTGAGCTTGACCCCGAGCTTGTCGAGGTGGAGCGCGGCAACCTTCTCGTCGAGGTGCTTGGGAAGCACGTAGACGTCGTTCTTGTACTTGTCCGCGCCGGTCCAAAGATCGATCTGCGCCAGCGTCTGGTTGGTGAAGCTGGCCGACATGACGAAGCTGGGATGGCCGGTGGCGTTGCCGAGGTTGACCAGCCGGCCCTTGGACAGGACGATGATCTTCTTGCCGTCCGGGAACTCGACCTCGTCGACCTGCGGCTTGATCTCGGTCCACTTCATGTTCTGGAGAGCGCCGATCTGGATCTCGCTGTCGAAATGGCCGATGTTGCAGACGATCGCCATGTTCTTCATCGCCCGCATGTGATCGACCGTGATGACGTCGGCATTGCCGGTGGCGGTGACGAAGATGTCGGCGCGGGTGGCGGCCTCCTCCATCGTCACGACCTCATAGCCCTCCATCGCCGCCTGGAGCGCGCAGATCGGGTCGACCTCGGTGACGATGACCCGTGCGCCGCCGTTGCGCAGCGACGCCGCGCTGCCCTTGCCGACGTCGCCGAAGCCGGCGACGCAGGCGACCTTGCCGGCGAGCATCACGTCGGTGCCGCGGCGAATGGCGTCGACCAGGCTTTCCTTGCAGCCGTAGAGATTG
>DASWSP010000005.1:0-7895 GCA_036402575.1 Allosphingosinicella sp.
CAGCTCCTCGGCCTGGTCGCCGACGGTACCTTGTCGGGGACGCTCGCCAAGCAGGTCTTCGAGATCATGCTGGAGACCGGCGAGGATCCGGCCGCGATCGTCGAGGCCCGGGGCCTCAGGCAGACCTCCGACACCGGGGCCATCGAAGCGGTGATCGCCGACGTGCTCGCCGCCAACCAGGACAAGGTGGCCGAATATCGAAGCGGCAAGGACAAGTTGTTCGGCTTCTTCGTCGGCCAGACGATGAAGGCGATGGCCGGCAAAGCCAACCCGCAGGTGGTGAACGAGCTGCTGAAGAAGAGCCTGGGCTAACAACAGCGCGCCCGGCTTCCTATTTGCGGTTCGTCACCCTGGAGAAGGAGCCGTGCCATGGCCACCAGTGAAGCTGAGACGACCGCTTTCGACCTCGCCCCGCCGACCCAGGAGCAGCGCCGGGCGCTGGAGGCGGAGCTGGATTCGGACGAGCGCCGAGTCCTTCTCAACCACGGCACCGAGGCGCCCTTCTGCGGCACCTTCCTCGATGAGAAGCGCCCCGGCGTCTACACCTGCCGGCTGTGCGGGCTCCCCTTGTTCAACGGCGGCACCAAGTTCGAGAGCGGCACCGGCTGGCCGAGCTTCACCATGCCCTTCGCCGAGGGGCATCTGGAGACCATCCGCGACACCAGCTACGGCATGGTCCGCACCGAAATCGTCTGCGCCCGCTGCGGCAGCCACCAGGGCCATGTCTTCCCCGACGGGCCGCCGCCGACCGGCGAGCGTTACTGCATCAACTCGGTGAGCCTGGAATTCACCCCCCTGGACGAGCCGCTTCCGGACAAGCTCGGCCGCGGCGCTCCCGAAGGCGAGGCCTGGCGGGGCTGAGCGCGCGCGAACGGAACGGGTCGGCAGGGATGGCAGACGCCCCCGAGGGGAAGGAGTGGCCGAGGGTCTATGTCGGGCTGCTCGGCACCGGCGCCCTGCTCGGCTGGTTCGCGCTGCTCTGGTTCATGTTCGGAGACGTGCTCTAGCGTCCAGGGTCCACAGCCGATGAGCGGACGATCGCGGGAGCAAGTCGGCCGCCGCCGCGTTGCACCCTCGATGGCGAATAGAATCCGCAAGCTCCTTGGCCTCTTCACCGGCCGGCCGCAGCGCCAGCCGCCGGTCGCCCGGGCCGAACCGGCCGAGCGGGTCGCGCGGGCCGAGCGGGCCGAGCCTCCAGGCGTGCGGGCATCGGCCCCCTTCATGCTGCGCGAGCCGGCGGCGCCGCTCGAGCCGTCCGTTCCGGCGGAACCGAGCGTGCCTGGAGAACCGTCGCTAAGCCCTTATCGCGCTCGAGAATTCCCGCTGGTTGGGGCATAGAAGCGGGGACTTGTGGGAGTATGGCATGAGCCGATCGTTCCTGATCCTCGTCGCCGCTTCCTCACTGGCGCTTTCCGCCTGCGTACAGACCCGCCAGGTCGCCGACGTCGAGTTCACGCCGCCGCAGGGCGATTACAGCCTCGTCGTGATGCGCCCCTACGTCCAGGTTGGCTCGATCGCGACCGGCGGCATGTTCGAGCCGCGCGCCGACTGGACCGACCAGGCCCGTGCCCACCTGCTCCAGGCGCTCAAGGAGCAGCAGGCCGGCCGCGGCGGCCGCACCCTCGTCATGGAGACGCGTTCAGCGGTGGCCGGCGTGGATCCGGAGATGGTGGCCGATTTGGAACGGCTCCACAACGCGGTCGGAAGCTCGATCGTGGTCCACAAATATGTCGGCCAGGAGCTGCCGACCAAGCGCCGCGGCATCGACTGGACGTTGGGCCGGGACGCGGTCGAATTCGGCCGCAGGACGGGCATGGACTACGCGCTGTTCCTCTACGCCCAGGACAGCGCCGCCTCGACCGGCCGGGTCGCGCTCCAGGTGCTCGGCCTCGCCGGCTGCATCATCGGATTCTGCGCCCCAGTCGGCGGCGGCTCTCAGACCGCTTTCGCCTCGCTCGTCGACCTCAGGACCGGCGATCTCGTCTGGTTCAACGTGCTGCAGACCGGGAGCCAGCTGCCCGGCGTGACCTTCGGCGACATCCGCACCCGCGAAGGCGCCGTCCAGATGGTCGAGCGACTGCTCGGCCGCATGCGCGCCGGGCGCAACGTCAGGAACCGCCGGTGACGCCGCTCACCCGCAGGGCGGTGCTGGGCGGCCTCGGCTGCGCCTGCTGCGGCGGCCTCGTCGGCACGGCGGCGGCGCGCATCCCCCCGGCCTCGATGACGCCGCTGATCACGGCCGGCTACCGCCCGACCGAGACGGACGAGAAGGGCCTGTGGCATGAATATGAACGGGTCGAGCAGGAGATTGCCGGCTCGAACCTGCTCATCCGGGACCCGGCGCTGACTTCCTATCTCGGCGGGCTGGCAGGGCGGGTCGGCGGCCCGGCGGCGAGGGATCTGCGGGTCTATCTGGCGCGCATTCCCGAATTCAACGCCTTCATGGCGCCGACCGGCTTCATGGTCGTGTTTTCCGGGCTGCTCACGCGGATGCGCGACGAGGCGCAGCTTTCGGGCGTGATCGCGCACGAGGCGGGGCATTTCCTGCGCCGCCACCACATTCGCGGCTGGCGCGACATGCGGCGCAAGAGCGACGCCTTCGCCGTCCTGGCGATGGGCGCGGGCGTCGGCGGGGCCGCGGGCGGCGTCTATCTGGGGGATGCGGTCCAGCTCGCGCACATGGGGACGATCCTGTCGCTGCTCGCCTACAGCCGCGAGCTGGAGGCCGAGGCGGACGCGATGGGGCTGAAGCTGATCGCCGAGGCGGGCTACGACCCGCTCGCCATGCCCGGCATCTGGCAGCAGCTGATCGAGGAGATCGAGGCGAGCGCGGCGATGCGCAGGAAGCGGCCGCGCCGCCACCTGTCGCTGTTCCAGACGCACCCGGCGCCGGAATCCCGAATGGTCGAGCTTCGCGCCTCCGCCCAGGAAGTGAAGGCCGCGACCCGCGAGGGGGAACGCGGACGCGAAGCCTATCTGGCGGCGCTCGGCGACCACCGCCGGATGCTGCTCGACGACCAGGTGAAGCTCAACGATCCGGGCGCCAGCCTCTACATCATCCGCAACCTCGCCAAGGACGGCTGGACCGGCCTGCTGCGCTATTACGAGGCGGAGGTGTGGCGGCTGCGCGGCCAGAAGGGCGACGACGTGCGCGCCGCCCACGGCTATGCCGCCGCGATCACGCTGCCGGACGCTCCGCCCGAGGCGTGGCGGGCGCACGGCTATGCCCTGGTCAAGTCGGGGCGGCGCGATGAAGGCAAGGCGGCGCTCGCCCGCTACCTGCAGATGGCGCCCACCGCCGCCGACGCCGCGATGGTGCGCTATTCGCTGGCGCAATGAGGGAGGGCCGATGATCCGCTTCAAACCTTTGCTCGCGCCGCTGCTGGCGCTGGCTTTGCTGAGCGGCTGTGGCGGCATCGGCGCCTTTTACTCGCTGGTCGAGCCGCGCCCGCACGGCGTCGCCCGCGACACCATGATCGTCCGCCCGGGCGTGCAGTGGAACCGGATGCCGCGCGGCACCTACGACATCTCGCGCGAGGAGAATTGGACGCTGAACGGCCCGATCCTCGACAGCCTCACCTTCATCGGCGGGCTCGGTAACGACCGGCGCATCGTCCAGCAGCGGCGCAAGGCCGACCGCAAGGTTCCCAACTTCCGTTCCGACATGAGCCCGCCCGAGATCGCGGCCATGATCGAGAGCTTCTACCGCATCCGCGCCGGATCGACGACGTTCACCATGACCAACCTGGCGCCCCGCACCTTCCTCGGCCATCCCGGCTTCCAGTTCGATTACGAGCATCTCGGCGGCAACGAGGTCGAACGGCGGGGCAGGGCGGTCGGCGCGATCATCGACGGCCGTTTCTACCTCGCCCTCTTCGACGCGGCTAAGATGCACTATTTCGACGCGGGCCTCCCGGAATTCGAACGCATCGTCGAAAGCGCCAGGCTGCGCGGCTAGGCCTTCCCGCTCATCTCGCGGAAACGGCTGGCTAAGGTATCCGCTACAACGCCGTCGCGGACCACCAGCAGCAGCGTGTCGTCGCCGGAGACGGTGCCGGCGACTTCGGGCAATTTAGCCTGATCGACGGCGAGGCTGACGAGATGCGCGGAGCCGGGGGGAGTCTTCAGGACCAGCAGGTTGCCCGCCGCTTCGACCGAAACCACCCATTCGCGCAGGAGCCGCTCGAGCCGCGCCGCCGCCCAGTCGCTGTCGCCGATCTGGTCGGGCAGGGCGTAGCTCGTGACGCCGCCGCGCTTGACCTTCACCGCGCCCAATTGGTCGAGATCGCGCGACACCGTCGCCTGAGTGACCGAATATCCCAAAGCGGCGAGCCGCTCGGTCACCTCGTCCTGCGAGACGATCCCTCCGCCGCGGATGATGTCGGCGATGCTCCTCTGGCGGCGGGCGCGGCCGTCGGTCAACGGCGGCTCCCAAGCAGCCACGCCATCGCGCCGCGGGCGGTGTGCATGCGGTTCTCCGCCTGCCGCCAGACGGCGCTGCGCGGGCCGTCGATCACGCCGCCGGTCACTTCCTCGCCGCGGCGCGCGGGCAGGCAGTGGAGGAGCCAGGCATCGTCGGTCCGCGCCATCAGCGCCTCGCCGACCTGATAAGGGGCGAATGCGGCGCGCCGGGCGTCGGCCTCGTCGTCCTGGCCCATGGAGACCCATACGTCGGTGTAGACGATCTGCGCGCCTTCCACCGCCTCGGCCGGGTCGGTGACCTGGCGCACGCCTGCCGGCGCATCGCTCAGCCGATAGCCTTCGGGCGCGGCGAGCGTGATCTCGGCGCCGAGCAGCGCGCATCCCTCCGCCAGCGATCGCGCCACATTGTTGTCGGCATCTCCGACATAGGCGATGCGCGCGCCCTCGATCCGGCCGAGCAGCTGCCTGACGGTCAGCAGGTCGGCAAGGCCCTGCAGCGGGTGGTGGGTGTCGGACAGCATGTTGAGCAGCGGCGTTTGGGTCGCCGCCGCCATCCGCTCGAGGTCGCCATGGTCCATCACCCGCGCGGCGATCAGCGCGTGGTAGCAGGCGAGCGTGCGGGCAACGTCTTCCGCGCTTTCGCGCGTTCCCAGGCCGACCTCGTCCTTCTGAATATAGACCGGATGGCCGCCGAGCTGGACGACCGCCATCTCCATCGAGTTGCGGGTCCGGGCGCTCGGCTTCTGGAAGACGAGGGCAACGCCCTTGCCCTCCAGCGGCCGGCCAAGATCGGAGCGCTCCGACAGCTCGAGGATCTCGCGCAGCGCGTCCGCGTCGAGGTCGGAAATCGCGAGGAGGGCGCTCACCAGCTCTTGTCCCGCTTGACCATCGTGCCGATGCCGGCGTCGGTCAGAAGCTCGATCAGCAAAGCGTGCGGTACCCGGCCGTCGATGATGTGGGCGGTGCCGACGCCGCCGTCGACCGCGTCGGCGCAGGCGCGCAGCTTGGGGATCATGCCGGCGCTGACCGATTCATGCTCGATGCGCCCGCGCAACTCGTCGGAGGTGAGCCGCGGCACCAGCGAGCTTTCATCGCGGACGTCCTCCAGCAGCCCCGGCGCGGCGGTAAGATAGACGATCTTCTCCGCCGCCATCGCCACTGCCACCGCCCGCGCCGCTTCGTCGGCATTGACGTTGTAGGGCTGGCCGGTCTCGTCGGCGCCGATCGTGGACAGGACCGGCGCAAGCCCTTCGTCGAGCAGCCGGTGCAGCACCGAGGCGCGCACGTAGGAGACGTCGCCGACATAGCCGAGGCTGGATTCGCGCGGCGTGACGGTGAGCAGCCCCGCATCCTCGCCCGACACGCCGACCGCGACCGGCTCGTCGAGCGCTTCGCGGTTGATGGTGGCGACGAGGTCGCGGTTGATCTTGCCGACCAGCACCATCCGGACGATCTCGAGCGTCTCGGCGTCGGTGACTCGAAGGCCGTCGCGGAACTCCGGTTCCTTGCCGACCCGCCGCATCATCGCGTCGACCTGCGGCCCGCCGCCGTGGACGAGCACGCAGCGAACGCCGACGCTCCTCAGCAGAAGCACGTCCTGCGCCAGCGCTCGGTCGAGGTCCTTGTCGATCGCTGCGCCGCCCAGCTTCACCACCACCGCCTTGCCGGTGAAGCGGCGGATATAGGGCAGTGCCTGGATGAGGACGGCGGCGGTATGGGCGGGGTTGCTCATGACGTCTTGCTGTTCTCTTTGATGTAGCCGGGACCCAGATCGATGCCGATCACCTGCGCCGATCCGTCGCCCAGGTTGAGCGCGACCTCGATGTCGATCTGCTCGTTCTTCATGTGCCTGGCCACCGCCGCCTCGTCATGATCCAGCGGCGCTCCGCCGCTCGAGACCACGATGCCGCCATAAGCGACCGTCACCCGGTCCGGATCGAACTCGACCCCCGCCGAGCCGGCGGCGGCGAGCAGGCGGCCCCAATAGGGATCGCTGCCATACCAGGAGCATTTGACGAGGTTGTTCTCGGCGATGTTCTTGGCCGCGGTCCGCGCCTCGGAGTCGCTGGCGGCGCCGGTGACGCGCAGCCGCGCCATTTTGGTCATGCCCTCGGCGTCTCGAGCCATCTGCAGGGTCAGGTCCTCGCAGAGCTTGTGCACCGCGTCCGCGAACTCGGCCGGGTCGGGCTTGCCCCTGCGGCCGCTGGCGAGGAGGATGACCGTGTCGTTGGTCGAGGTCGCTCCGTCGACGTTGAGGGTGTTGAAGGTCCGGTCGACCGCCTCCTTCAGCACCCGCTGGAGCTCGGGCGCGGCGACGTCGGCGTCGGTCGTGAGGAAGGCGAGCATGGTCGCCATGTTAGGCGCGATCATGCCGCAGCCCTTGGCCATTCCGCCGAGGGTGAAGGTCGATCCTTCCACCAGCGCCTCCTTGGGCGTGTGGTCGGTCGTCAATATTCCGTGGGCGGCGTCGGTGGCGCCCGTCGCCGCGAGCTTCCCTACGAGCTTGGGCGTCGCCTTGAGGATCTTGTCGATCGGCAGCGGAGTGCCGATGATCCCGGTCGAGCAGACCAGCACGTCGCCGCTGGCGCAGCCGAGCGCCTGCGCCGCCGCCGCGCACATCGCCTCCGCATCGGCCATTCCCCGTGCGCCCGTGCCCGCATTGGCATTGCCCGAATTGACGATGACCGCGGCCGCGCGCCCGCCATTCTCCGCGAGCCGCCGCCGCGACGCGGCCACCGGCGGCGCGAAGAACTTGTTCTGGGTGAACACCGCGGCCGCCGTCACCGGCTGCCCGTCCTCCGTCGCGACCACGGCCATGTCCAGCTTGCGCCGTTTGACGCCCGCGTGGCAGCCGGCTGCCACGAACCCTGCTGCGGCTGTGACGCTCACGGCCAGACTCCGCAGGCGGTCAGCCCGGCGGTCTCTTCGAAGCCGAGCATCAAATTGGCGCACTGGATCATTTGGCCGGCGGCTCCTTTCACGAGATTGTCTAAAGCGGCGATGGCGAGCACTCGGCCGGTGCGCGGATCGTAGCGGGCGGTGAGATGGACGGCGTTGCCGCCGAGCGTCCATTTTGTCGAGGGCGGCCGCTCGGAGACGTGGACGAACGGCTCGCCGGCATAGGCGGCGCGAAGCGTCTCCAGCGGATCGCAAGGCCCCAGTGCCGTCGCATAGCAGGTGGCCAGGATGCCCCGGTTCATCGGCGCCAGGTGCGGCGTGAACAGGATCCGCCCGCCCAGAGCCATCTCCATCTCCGCCGTGTGGCGGTGGTTGAGCAGGCCGTAGGCGGAGAAATTCTCATCGACGGTGTTGAAATGCGTCTGTTCCTTGAGCCCCTTGCCGGCGCCCGACACACCCGAAGCGGCGTCGACGACGATCGTCTCCGGGTCGATCAGCGGCATCAGCGGCTTCAGCGCGAGGATCGCCGAGGTCGGATAGCAGCCGGCCGCGGCGACGCAGCGCGCGGCCTTGAT
>DASWSP010000006.1:0-12954 GCA_036402575.1 Allosphingosinicella sp.
CGCGTCCTTGCCTGGAGAGCTCCCGCGCAGCCTGGTTCGGGATGCGCAGGTGGCTGACGGTGACGCGGGCGAGCTTATCGCCCAGCTCTTGACGCAAACCAGAACAAGGCTCGGGCGAACCTTTGGACGTCCGATTGCGGCAGTTCGGTTTAGGGGGCCCCGGCGCTCGTGTGCCCGCTCCGCCGCATCTCAATCCTGCCCGCGGGGCTACCAATCAGCAGAACTCTGTTTTCTACCTCGCCAGCTCCTAGCGATCGAGAACCTGGCGCACCTTTGATGCTAGGGCGGCGAAGGTGAAAGGTTTGCTGATGAGATCCACGCCCGGATCCAGCCGCCCGTCATGCACGATGGCGTTGCGCGTATAGCCAGTCGTGAAGAGCACCTTGAGTTCGGGTCGCACACGCAGGGCTTCGTCCGCAAGTTGGCGCCCATTCAATCCCGGGAGGACGACGTCCGTAAACAGCAGTTGCACATCCTGCCGTGCCTTCAGCAGTTCCAACGCCGCTCCGCCTTCCGAGGCTTCCAGAACCTGATAGCCGAGCTCGCGCAGCACCGAGGTCGAATATTCCCTCAAGCCATCGTGATCCTCGACCACCAGGATGGTCTCGGCCCCTCCGTCGGCATCGATCTCGCGATGGGGCTGTGAGACCTTTGCATGCGGATCAACTTCCCGGGGGAGATAGAGCTTGATCGTGGTTCCGGCCCCCGGCTCGCTGTAGATCCGGATGTGTCCTCCCGACTGCCTCACGAACCCGTAGACCTGGCTGAGCCCCAGCCCGGTACCCTTGCCAACGCCTTTGGTGGTGAAGAATGGTTCGAAGACCCGGTCCAGTGTCTGCCGATCCATGCCCTGGCCCGTGTCGGCCACTGCAAGCATCACATATTGGCCGGGTGGCACCGGCTCAGTGAGCTTCCTGACATAATCCTCGTCCAGCCACACGTTCGCGGTTTCGATGGTAAGCTTCCCGCCGTTGGGCATGGCGTCACGCGCATTGATGGCGACGTTGACGAGCGCACTTTCGAGTTCGGCACGGTCTGCGTTGGCCAACCACAGGCCCGGAGTAGAGACCGTCTCCAGCGCGATCCTCTCTCCCAATGTTCGCTGCAGGAGATCGGTAAGGCCGGCTGCCAGCTTGTTCAGATCGATCGGCTCCGGCTTCAGCGGCTGACGACGGGCGAAGGCGAGCAGCCTTGAGGTGAGGGTCGAAGCGCGTTCGGCACCTTGAAACGCCATGTTCTGGAGGCGGCGGAGGCGAGCGATGTCCAGCTCTTTCGCAGGATCTTCGAGCTGGCGCCGGATGCTGTCGAGGCTGCCCATGATAATCGTAAGGAGGTTATTGAAGTCATGAGCCACCCCGCCCGTCAGCTGACCGATTGCCTCCATCTTCTGGGCTTGGCGCAGCGCCTCCTCCACCTGCATCCGCTCGCGGATTTCATCAGCGACCCTCTGTTCCAGCGTTTCGTTGAGCCGCGAAAGTTCGCTATTCAGGTGGTCAGCCTTCGACAGGGCAGCGGAAAGCTCGATCGCCTTGTTGCTGACTTCCGCCCGCGCTCGGTCGAGGGCGCCGGCCAGGCGGGTTGCACGCTCCGTCGCTTCGCGAGCGGCGCGGACGAGACCGTTGCTGGCAAGCTGCGCCGCCTCCGCCTCGAGCAGCGCCGGCAGCAAAGGAGCATCGGCGAAGCGCTCGATCGGCAGGCGAGACGCGCCGCCGATCACCAGGAAAACGACTGGGCCGAATGCAAAGCACTGCGCGGCCGTGAGTGTCTCCTGGTCGCGATAAGGCAGCTGCAACGTGACCGTAGTGCCGGGAGCGGGCTGTTCCTTCAGAAAGGCACGCCACAAAGGCCCCCCGGGCAGCGTCTGCGGGAATCCGGGCGCCGGCGTCAGCGCGCCTATCTCCGCGTCGAACAGAAAAATGAAGAAGGCTTCAGCGCCCTGTTCGCGCGCAATGCGCGCCGCCTCCTGCGAACGTGTCTCCGGCCGGGCCATCCGGCTGGCAAGCTCATGGATGTCTTGGAGCACAGGTCAGTCCGGGAACACGCACACGACTGCCGTGCAATTATGGAACCCCTCGAATTGCCCCTCGGCCCGAGCGATCTGGCCGTGGGTGTTGCAACCCGCGAGTGCCGCGTCCCCTATTCGGCTCGTCACTGCGTCTACCTCAGTCTGGAAATGGTCGCCGCATCGCAACCGGGTGGCAACGCAGTCGAAGAATAACGCGGCCTTGGGCGAGCTAGGGCCGATGGCGGCGATTGCCGCATCGGTAGCGCGTTCGGCCGCTTCGGCTGCCGATGCATGTGAGCTCTTCATGATGCGGACGATGCTGCCGGTGGGTATTTCGGCAGCGCAGTGAACGGAACCGTCATCATTGACGGCGAGGGGCACCCTCAGTCGGTAACCGTTGCCCGTATCTATGCCGATAATGTTCTGGAGGAAAAAGGGGATCGGCGCAGCGCGGTCGATATGCTGGCTCCTGGCCTGCGCATGTTCTTCGAACGCCTCTACGGCCGGCATGCCATTCAAGCTGACGAGCTTCAGACCAGTCGCCTCCGTAACCCGGAAGGGGCCAGATGCCGGTTCCCAGCCATGACTGACGCCGATGCCCAGCGGCTTGTGCGACAGAATTTCGAGAGCGACCGCGGCATCCGAGAGCACCTCTGTCCCACAAAACACGGTGGTCCGCTCAAAGCTCGCATTGTCGCCAGCCCCGCCGCCGAAGAATTGATAGTCGCCCGCGGTCTCCAGTGTCAGGGCATCGGCGAGAGCGTCGGCATAGCCCGCCAGGGCATCGGTGAGGATCAACGCCGAACGATGAGGAAAGGAATGGTCCGACGGGCCAGCGAAGCCACGCGCGATCTCGATCGCCGCCGCAGTCGGATCGTCCTTCAGATTATGGCCGATCCTCGCGGTGAACTTCGAGTCCTCGTCGCGGATGGCAAGCGCAGTCGCAAGTCCCACGCCCATCGTGTCTTTAGTGAACTCTCCGGCTGAAGAGGCGCCGACTATTATCGCGGAGGGTATCCCGTCCCGCAGGGCCTGAAGCAAAAGCGGATGATCGTAGGTAGGCGCTGCGAAGACAATGATCACGTGAGGGGGAAGCGCCAGGGCGGTGTTGATTTGCTCCGAGAGAGCGGCTCCCGCCGCGGCGCTGTCCGTCTGCGCCGTCGATACTGCAACTGTATCCATGGACCTCACCTCTGAAGCCCCCGCCCACCAGAAGCCATAGCGGCCGGGAGGACTCGGTCAACCGCGCTCCTCGCAAGAATGCCGCCAACCCCGAAAAGCAGAGGGACGGGCGTGACTTTCGAAGTCCCGCATTCAGCCCGACACCTTGAGCCGACTTGGCGAGGTTTTACGAGACTGATTGGGCCAGTTTGTAGTTCAACCCTGCAATATCAATGCGTTGCGACTGAATGGCGGCAAATGAGACTTCGATACTCTATCGTCGGGTCACCACGCGAAACCAAGCACCTAAGTCGGCTGCCTCTCACTGGGCGACGCGTGCGCGCGGAAGGCCTTACGCCGCCGTCGGCGCGGCTTCCTTCACCCCCTGGTCGACATGCGCCTCGAACTTGGCGAAATTGTCGATGAAGAGCTTGATCAGCCTGGCGGCGGTGGCGTCGTAATCGCCCTGGTCGGCCCAGGTCCCACGGGGGTTGAGGATCGCGGGGTCGACGCCCGGCACGCTCACCGGCACCTGGAATCCGAAATTCTCGTCGATTCGGAACTCCGCGCTGCGGAGGCTGCCATCGAGCGCCGCGTTGAGGAGCGCTCGGGTGGCCTTGATCGGCATGCGCTTGCCGACGCCGTATTTGCCTCCGGTCCAGCCGGTGTTGACCAGCCAGCAGTCGACTCCGCCTTTGGAGATCCGCTCCTTGAGGAGGTTGCCGTAGACGCTCGGGTGGCGCGGCATGAACGGGGCGCCGAAGCAGGTCGAGAAGGTTGCCTGCGGCTCGGTGACGCCAATCTCGGTGCCGGCGACCTTGGCGGTGTAGCCGGAGAGGAAATGGTACATCGCCTGGTCGGGAGTCAGGCGCGCGATCGGCGGGAGGACCCCGAAGGCATCCGCGGTCAGCATCACGATGTTGCGCGGCGGCGGCCCCATATTCTCGGCCGAGGCATTGGGGATGAAGTCGATGGGGTAGGCGCCGCGGCTGTTCTCGGCGAGGCTGTTGTCGTCGAGGTCGAGCTCGCGGGTGACCGGATCGATCACGACATTCTCGAGCACCGTGCCGAAGCGCTTCGTCGTCGCGTAGATCTCCGGCTCCGCCTCCTGGGAAAGGCGGATCATCTTGGCGTAGCAGCCGCCCTCGAAGTTGAACACCGCCGTATCCGACCAGCCATGCTCGTCGTCGCCGATCAGGGTTCGGCTGGCGTCGGCGGACAAGGTGGTCTTGCCGGTGCCGGACAGGCCGAAGAAGACGGCCGTGTCGCCGTCCGGGCCCATATTGGCCGAGCAGTGCATCGGCATCACGCCCTTGGCGGGAAGCAGATAGTTGAGCACGCCGAACACCGACTTCTTCATCTCGCCGGCATATTTGGTGCCGCCGATCAGGATCAGCTTTTCGCTCATGCTGACCGCGATCACGGTCTCGGAGCGGCAGCCGTGCCGGGCCGGGTCGGCGACGAAGCTCGGCAGGTCGATGATCGTGAACTCGGGCATGAAGCCGGGCAGCTCGTCCGCCCCGGGCCGGACCAGCAGGGTGCGGATGAAGAGGTTGTGCCAAGCGAGCTCGTTGATCACCCGAACGTTGACCCGGTGCTCCGGCTGCGATCCTCCAAAGAGGTCGGCGACGAACAGCGTGTCCTTGGCCGCCAGAGCGGCCATGAAATCGGCCTTGAGCGCCGCGAAATGCTCGGGCGTCATCGCCTTGTTGTTGTCCCACCAGATGGTGGACTCGGTCTCGGCATCGCGGACCAGGAACTTGTCGTTGGCGGAGCGGCCGGTGTGCTTGCCCGTCTGGACGACCAGCGGCCCGTCCTTGGCAAGCAGGCCCTCGCCGCGGGCGATCGCCTGCTCGACGAGGGCGGCCGGCCCGAGGTTCCAATGAAGTGAAGCGGGCGTTTCGATGCCCTGGAATGACAAACCATGTGCGGGCTCGCGATCGGCCACGACGTTACTCCCATTGAATTGCACGACCAGGGGCAGCCGCCTTCGGGAGGGGCTGCAGGAATGCGAACGCGCATATCGAAGCGGCGGTTCGGCGTCAAAGGGGCACGCGGTTGCGGCCCTGTCCCGCTTTGACTAGAAGCTCAACGTGCCTGAAGAGCGGGAACGATGTCGATAACGATCGCGCTTGTCGACGACGACCGCAACATCCTCACCTCCGTCTCGATCGCGCTGCAGGCGGAGGGCTTCATCACCCGGGTCTATTCCGACGGCGAGGCGGCGCTGAAGGCGCTGGTCGACAATCCACCCGACTTGGCGGTGCTCGACGTCAAAATGCCCCGGATGGACGGGATGGAGCTGCTTCGGCGGCTGCGCGAGAAGAGCGCCATGCCGGTCATCTTCCTGACCTCCAAGGACGACGAGCTCGACGAGGCGCTCGGGCTGGCGATGGGCGCCGACGACTATATCGCTAAGCCCTTCTCCCAGCGCCTCCTCATCGCCCGGATCCGCGCCATCCTGCGCCGCACCGAGATGCGCGCCACCCCGCCCGCCGAGCAGCCCAGCGAGAACGAGCCGGCGCAGATCGTTCGCGGGCGCCTGTCGATGGACCCGGCCCGCCACCGAGTGACCTGGGACGGGAAGGACGTCACGCTCACCGTCACCGAATTCATGATCCTGGAGGCGCTCGCCCAGCGCCCTGGGGTCGTTAAATCCCGCAACCAGCTGATGGACGTCGCCTACCAGGACGACATCTATGTCGACGACCGCACCATCGACAGCCACATCAAGCGCCTCAGGCGCAAGTTCCGGGCGGTCGACGGCGAGTTCAAGGCGATCGAGACGCTCTACGGGGTCGGATATCGCTTTGGAGAGGAGTGATGACCAGGACCTCGCGCTGCGCTGGTCGGGCCGGCTTTCGCTCACGACGCGCATCCTGGCGATCAACATCTTCGCGCTGGCGATCCTGGCCGGCAGCCTGTTCTACCTCGACAGCTTTCGCAGCCGGCTGATCCAGGCGCGGCTGATCCAGGCGGAGACCGAGGTGCGGATCATCGCGGACGCGCTCGTCGTCGCCCCAGCCGGAGCCCGCCACGACCTGCTGCGCAGGCTGGGCGAGGATTCGCGCACCCGGCTCAGCGTCTATCGCGGCGACGGCGCCAAGATCATGGACAGCTGGAACGGCGCGCGGCCCACCTACCGGCTGCGCGACCCGGCGGAGGAGCCGTGGGACAAGGATATCGCCCGGCTGCTGGACAACGGCCTCGACGACATCGTTGGCGCCGAGCGGCCGCCCTTCTTCGTCCCCCCGGCGCGCGACACGCTTGCCGCCTGGCCCGAAGCGGTGGCGGCGCTCGACCGGCGGGCGGCGGCCACCGCGCTTCGCCGGGCGCCCGACGGCACTCCGTTCATCTCGGCGGCGGCGCCGATCGCGGGACAGGGATCGGTGCTGCTGCTCACCTCCAACCCGCGCGACATCCGGCGGATCGTGCGCAGCGAGCGGCTGACGCTCGGAATCATCCTGATCGGCACGATCCTGCTGTCGGTGCTGCTGTCACTGTTCCTCGCCCGGACGATCGCGCTGCCGTTGCGGCGGCTCGCCCGGGCGGCGCAGCGGGTGAAGCTCGGGCGCGCGCGCGAGGTCGACGTCCCTACCCTCCCCGCCCGCCGTGACGAGATCGGCCTGCTCGCCCGCGCGCTCCACGACATGACCCAGACGCTGCGTAATCGGATCGACGCCACGGAGGCCTTCGCCGCGGATGTCACCCACGAGCTCAAGAACCCCCTCGCCTCGCTTCGCTCCGCGGTCGACAGCCTCGAGCGGGTGGAGGATCCCGGGCTGCGCCGCCAGCTGATCGACGTAGTGCGTCATGACGTCGTCCGGCTCGACCGGCTGATCGTCGACATCGCCGAGGTGTCGCGGCTCGACGCCGAGCTCACCCGCGCCCGATTCGAGGCGGTGGACCTGGGCCAGCTGATCGAGACGCTGCTGCCGACCTGGGAGGAGCGGGCGAGCGCGGCCGGCGTCACGATCGCGTTCGCCAGGCCTCGGGTCGGCAGCGCGGTGGTCATGGGCGATGCGTCGCGGCTCGTCCGGGCGATCGACAACATCGTCGACAACGCGATCTCCTTCTCCCCCGCCGGCGGCCTGGTCGAGCTGGCGGCGGCTCGGGTCGACGCGCAGGTGCTGGTCAGCGTCGAGGACGAGGGGCCCGGAGTCCCCGAGCCGGCGCGTCAGTCGATCTTTAACCGCTTCCACAGCATGAGACCGGAAGGCGAGGCGTTCGGCCGCCATTCCGGCCTCGGCCTCGCCATCGCCAAGGCGATCGTCAAAGGCCATGATGGGCGGATCGCCGCCGAGGATCGCCGGGACGGGCGTACCGGCGCTCGTTTTGTGATACGCTTCCCGGGAGTCGCGGCATGAGTACGCCCACCCTCTCCTCCGAGACCCTCCACGCCTCGTGCGTCGCCAAGGATGGCCGCGCGGTGCTTATTTCGGGCCGCTCGGGAAGCGGCAAATCCGACCTTGCCCTGCGCCTGATCGACCGCGGCGCGAGCCTGGTCAGCGACGATTACACGATCGTCCGCCGGGTCGACGGCCGGCTGCTCGCCAAGGCTCCCGCCAATATCCAGGGCAAGATGGAGGTCCGCGGAGTCGGCATCGTTCCGTTTGCCCATGCCAGCGACGTTCCGGTCTCGCTGCTGGTGGACCTCGACCTCGGCATCGAGCGGCTGCCCGAGCGGCGCGATCCGCTCCGGATCGCGGGCGTCGATGTCCCGGTGGTCGCGGTCAATGCGCTTGAGGCGTCGGCGCCGGTCAAGGTAGAAGTGGCGCTCGAGCATTTTGGCCTGAAGGTTTAAGTGAAGCTAAGCGCCGCCCCCCAACGCATATTGCTGGTCACAGGGCTTTCGGGAGCGGGAAAGTCGACTGCGCTCAGGACGTTGGAGGACGTGGGCTGGGAAGTGGTCGACAACCTGCCGCTGTCGCTGCTCGAGCACCTCCTCTCCACGCCGCTCTCCAAAGGCGCCCAGCGGCGGCGGCCGCTCGCGGTCGGCATCGACAGCCGGACGCGGGACTTCGACGCCCAGAAGATCGTTCAGCAGATCAAGGCGCTGTCGAGCGAGCAGGACTATCCGATCGAAACGCTCTATTTCGACTGCGCGGGAAGCGAGCTCTTGCGCCGCTATTCGGAAACGCGGCGGCGCCACCCGCTCGCCCCCGACCGGCCGGCGACCGACGGAATCGCCGCCGAGCGCGAGCTGATGGAGCCGCTGCGGCGCTGGTCGGACTATATCATCGACACCACCGACACCGATTCCAACGGGCTGCAGCAGCAGGTAAGGATCCGCTTCGGCAACCCCGACAGCTCGCCCTACCTCCACATCATGTCGTTCGGCTTCGCCCGCGGCCTGCCGCGCAACGCGGATAGCGTGTTCGACATGCGATTCCTCAAGAACCCGCATTGGGAGGATCGGCTGCGCCCGCTGACCGGCATGGACCCCGCGGTGGCCGACTATATCGCGAGCGACGTCGCCTATGAGGACGCCGTCGGCCGGATCGAGGCGCTGCTGCTCGTCCTCCTGCCGCGCTACCGGGCGGAAGGAAAATCCTATGTGTCGGTCGCGTTTGGCTGTACGGGCGGGCGCCATCGTTCGGTCCATGTTGCGGAGCGGGTGGCGGCGCGGTTGCGCGAAGCCGGGTTTTCGCCCACGGTTGAGCACCGTGACCTCGCCTCGCTGCCCAAGGATGTCGTCGAGAGCGCCCAGCGCGCAGAGACGGTAGATTAGGTGTTTCATCAATGATCGGTTTGGTGCTGGTTACCCACGGACGCCTTGCGTCGGAATTCATCGTCGCGATGGAGCATGTGGTGGGTCCGCAGGAGCGGATCGAGGCGATCTGCATCGGCCCCGACGACGACATGGAAGCGCGCCGCAACGACATCGCCGCCGCGATCGGCAGGGTCGATGCCGGCAAGGGCGTGATCATCCTGACCGACCTGTTCGGCGGCACCCCGTCCAACCTGGCCATCTCGCTGATGCGATCGGCCGAGATCGAGGTGATCGCCGGGGTCAACCTGCCGATGCTGATCCGCCTCGAGGGCGCGCGCAAGAACCTGGAAGTCAAGGCCGCGGTGGCGGCGGCTCGGGAGGCGGGGCGCAAGTACATCTCCGTCGCCTCGGAGATACTTGGCGAAGCGGCGGCCTGATGGCGAGCCGGACGGTCGATGTCCTCAACAAGCGTGGGCTGCACGCCCGCGCCAGCGCCAAGTTCGTCACCCTCGCCTCCAGCCAGCGCGTCGACGTCGAGGTCGAGAAGGACGGCTCGAAGGTGTGCGGCACCTCTATCATGGGGCTGATGATGCTCGGCGCGGCGTGCGGCGACCGGATCACGATCAGCGCCGAGGGCGACGGCGCCGAGGAAGCGGTCAAGACGCTGGCGGAGCTGGTCGAGGCCAAGTTCGGCGAGGATTGATTCCTTCCAATCGACGTGGCCGAGGGGCAGGAAGCGGATTGCTTCGTCGCCACCCTCCTCGCAATGACGGTTTATGCCTCGCCAGATCACGGCCTTTTCGAATCCTCTGGTCAAGCAGGTGCGCGGGCTTCGCGACAAGAAGCACCGCCGCGAGAGCGGGCTGTTCATGGCCGAGGGGCTGCGCATCCTGACCGAGGCGCGGGAAGCCGGGTTCCTGCCCGAGACCTTGTTCTTCAGCGGCGGCGAGCGCCACCGGCTGCTCGACGCGCTGATCGCCGCGACCGAAACGGCCGGCGGCGAGGCGATCGAGACCACGCCGGACATCCTCCACAAGCTGTCCGGCAAGGACAATCCAGGAGTGGTGATCGGCGTCTACCGGGCGTTCGACACGAGCCTGGAGCGCATCGACCGAGGCTCCGCGCCGCTGTGGATCGCGGCGCAGGCGCTGCGCGATCCCGGCAACCTAGGAACGATCCTTCGCACCGGCGACGCCGTCGGCGCCGGCGGGCTGATCCTGATCGACGAGTGCGTCGACCCGTTCTCGGTCGAGTCGGTCCGGGCTTCGATGGGAGCCTTGTTCACCCAGCGCATCGCGGCAGCGCCTTGGGAGCGGTTCATCGCCTGGCTGCGCAGCGGCGAAGGAGAGCTGATCGGGACCAGCCTCGATACCGATCGCGACTATCAGGAGCCGAGCTACCGCAAACCGGCGTTCATCCTGGTCGGCAACGAGGCGCAGGGGCTTCCCCGCGGATATGAGGCGGCGTGCGACACGCTCGTCAAGATCCCGATGCTCGGCAAGGCCGACAGCCTCAACGCTGCGGTGGCGACCGCCGTGGTGGCGTACGAGGTCGTCAACCAGTGGCGGCGGGCTTAAAGGAACTTCAACGACTCTCGTCGATTCAATGTCTCATGAGCAGCGACGTTACTATGCCGAAATGGCCGGCCTGGCTGATGATGACGATGGCGGCAGGTTGCGTCTATCCGGCGGTGACCGCGGCGACTCCGGTGAGCGAGCGCTACACCGCCCGCGGCCAGGAGCCGGGCTGGGCGCTGACCGTCGACCGGGCCCGGATCGATTATCGCGGCAATTACGGCGAGAAGCGGATCGTCGTCGCCAAGCCGCAGCCGCGCGCGACCATCAACGGCCACCGCTTCGAGACGCCGCGGCTCACCGTCGACGTCACCCACAGCCGCTGCAACGACGCGATGAGCGGCCACGGTTTCGCCGACCAGGTGACGGTGATCGCCGAGGGCGAAACCTATCGCGGCTGCGGCGGCGAGCGGCGGACGGATTGGGATTCGTAACACGGCCCGAAGTTGATGATAGCGCGGCCTATCGCGATTGCCAGGGAACCGTCATTCGGCGGCTCCGGCGGGCTCGCCGGTGCTCAGCTTCGTCAGTGCGCGCGGCGTGGTGTCGATCACCGGGAGCGGCTCGATCTCCTTGGCGCCGCCTGAGACCTCCAGCGTTTCGAAGCGCTTGGCCTGCACCATCACCTGTGATTCGAGGCTGCCCACGAAGCTGTTATAGGCCCCGGTGGCGAGCTCCAGATTGCGGCCGAGCTTGGCGACGTGGCTGCCCATTGTCGCGAGGCGGGCGTGGAGCTCCTTGCCGAGGCGGGCGATCTCGGCGGCCTCCTCGGCGAGCCGCTCCTGCCGCCAGACGCTGGCGACGGTACGGGCGATGGCGACGAGGTTGGTCGGCGTGGCGAGGAGAACGCGGCGCTCGAACGCCCATTCCCACAAGCGGTCATCCTGCTCCAGCGCCGCGGTCAGGAAATGCTCGCCGGGAATGTACATGACGACATAGTCGGCGGCGTCGCCGAACTGCTGCCAATAGGCCTTCGAGCCGAGCTGCTCGGCGTGGCGCCGGATCGAGGCAGCGTGCGCCTTGAGATGCGCGACCCGGGCCGCCTCGTCGACCTCGTCGGTGGCGTCGAGAAAGGCGTTGAGCGAGCATTTGGCGTCGATGATCAGCTTACGCCCGCCCGGAAGCCGCACGACCACATCGGGGCGGAGCCGGCCCTCGCCGGTCTCCACCGAGACTTCCGACTGGAAATCGGCAAAAGGCGACAGCCCGGCCTGCTCCAGCACGTTGCGCAAGGACTGCTCGCCCCAACGTCCCCGGGACTTTGGGCTGTGGCGAAGCGCGTTGACGAGCCGAATCGTCTCGTCGCGGACCTGGTTCTGGCCCGAGCGGACCAGTTCGACCGCCTCGCGCAGGCCGGCATAGCTGTCGACCCGCTCCTTCTCGACCTTGCTCAGGCCCTCCTCGTAGCGCTTGAGCGTCGCCTCGACCGGCTGGAGAAGGGACTTCAGTTTCTCCTCATGCTTCTCGCCGGCCTGGTTGAAGCGGGCGTCGGCGCGTTCGAGGAAGTTCTTCTGGGCTTCGCCGAGCAGCCTGGTGCCAATCTCGCTGAACTGGGCGCTGAGCGCCTCGCGGGCCTGGCGCAACTCGGTCAGCCGCGCCTCGAACGCCCGCTCACGCTCCTCCTGGCTGGAGCTGAGCCGAGCGCATTCGGTCTTGGCCTCCGAGCAGGCGGCGCGGGTCTCCTCGAGCTGGGCCTGGAGCGTCGGCACCTGCCTGCAGCGCTCTTCGGCCGCGGCGAGATCGGTGATCGCCTTGCGGAAATCGTCAAGCCGCGCGTCCCGCTCCCCGCGCAGCGCGGCCGTCTGGCGGCTGCCGAGGAGCCAGCCGATCCCCAGGCCGACGATCAGCAGCAGTGCCGAGGTGAGAATGACCGAAGATTCCATGCCGCTGCCCCTTGGAACGAAGCACGAACCTAAAGCAGCCGCGGCGGCGGCTCAAGCAGAGAAGCTCCGCCGGACCGGTGCGGGGCCGCACTCCACCACCGCGTCTGCACGCGGTCCTCCGCCCCCAGAAATCCGGGCGAGGAAACTACAGGATCGCGGCCTTGTCGCGTTCCTTGCGGGCCTTGATGACCTTCTTGACGACCATGTCGCGCTTGAGGCGCGAGAGGTGGTCGATGAACAGGATGCCGTTCAAATGGTCGACCTCATGCTGGAGGCAGACCGACATCAGGCCGCCAAACTCCCCTTCCCGCTCCTTGCCGGTCTCGTCGAGCCAGCGGGCGCGGACGATATCGGGGCGCTCGATCTCGGCATAATGATCGGGGATCGAGAGGCAGCCTTCGTTGTAGGTCTTGCGCGCGTCGGAGCGCTGAACGATCTCGGGGTTGATGAAGACGTGCGGGTTCTTGATCGGCTCGGCCTCCTCCTCTCCCTCCTCGGCCGGCGCGGGCTCCTGAAGATCGATGACCAGCAGGCGGCGCGGCACGCCGACCTGGATCGCGGCGAGGCCGATGCCGGGCGCGGCGTACATGGTCGCGAACATGTCCTCGATCAGGCGCT
>DASWSP010000007.1:0-15015 GCA_036402575.1 Allosphingosinicella sp.
CGATCGGCACCAGCCGGCCCGTCACCGGCAGGCGCACGTTTGCGCCGATCAGATCCTTGTAGCGCGCGTCGTCCGGGTGAACCGCGACGGCCATGTCGGCGAGCATCGTCTCGGGCCGCGTCGTCGCGACCGAGATCGAGCGGGTGCCGTCCGCGAGAGGATAAGTGATGTGCCAGAATTTTCCCTGGACCTCGCGGGTCTCGACCTCGAGATCGGAGATGGCGGTCTTGAGCTTGGGGTCCCAGTTGACCAGCCTCTTGTCACGGTAGAGCAGGCCCTCGCGATACAGGGTGACGAACACCTTGATCACCGCCGCCGAAAAGCCCTCGTCCATCGTGAAGCGCTCATTCTCCCAGTCGCAGGACGCGCCGAGGCGGCGCAGCTGCCTCGTGATCTGACCGCCGCTCTCGGCCTTCCACTGCCACACCTTCTCGACGAACTGCTCGCGCGTGTAGTTGGTGCGCTTGTCCTGGCGCTCCTCGAGCTGGCGCTCGACCACCATCTGGGTGGCGATCCCGGCATGGTCCATGCCGACCACCCAGAGCGCGTCCTTGCCCTGCAGCCGGGCGTGGCGGACCAGGATGTCCTGGAGCGTGTTGTCGAGCGCGTGGCCGATGTGAAGCGAGCCGGTGACGTTGGGCGGCGGGATGACGATCGTGAACGGCTCGGCCTCGGCGCGGTCGGGGCGGAACAGCCCCCTCTCCTCCCAATGGCGATACCAGCGCGCTTCGATCGCCGCGGGGTCGAAGGTCTTGGGCAGCTCGCTCATCGCGGCGCTCCCGGGACGGCCGCGTCCCCGCCGGCCCCGCCCAGCCAGCGGTCCAGCCAGTCGAACACCTCGCCATACCATTGGATGCTGTTGTTGGGCTTTAGCACCCAGTGGTTCTCGTCGGGAAAGACGAGCAGGCGCGATTCGATCCCGCGCCGCTGGAGCGCGGTGAAGGCGGCGAGGCCCTGGGTGTAGGGGATCCGGAAGTCGCGCTCGCCGTGGATCACCAGCATCGGCGTCCGCCATTTGGCGACGTGGCGGACCGGGTTCCAGCGCTCGATCGCCTCGGGATTCTCATGATAGGGGCCGCCCAGGTCCCATTCGGTGAACCACAGCTCTTCGGTCTCGTACGACATGGCGCGAAGATCGAAGACGCCGTCATGATTGACGATGCACTTGAAGCCGTCGGGCCACTGACCCTGGATCCAGTTCATCATGTAGCCGCCGTAGCTCGCGCCGAGCGCGCAGGCATTGCCGGCGTCGAGCTGGCGGTCGGTCTCGGCGGCGGCGGCGAGGCCGAGCTTCAGATCCTCGAGCGGCTTGCCGCCCCAATCCCGGTTGATGCTGTCGGTGAAGGCCTGGCCGTACCCGGTCGAGCCGTGGAAATCGACCGTCACCGCGGCATAGCCGGGCGAGGCGAACAGCTTCGGGTTCCAGCGGTAGGACCAGCTGTCGCCGAATGAGCTTTGCGGGCCGCCGTGGACCAGGAAGGCGACCGGCAGTCGGCCGCGCGCGCCGGCGGGCTTGACGATCTGGCCCCACACCGGGTCGCCGCCCGCGCCCGCGAAGCGGAAGCGGCGCACCTCCACCCGATCGATCTCGCGCAGCTTGTCGGCGTTGACCGCGGTGAGCGGCGCCGCCGCGCCGTCGCGACCGAGGCGATAGAGGTCATCGGGCGCCTGGAGGCTGTTGAGCGTGTAGAGGACCGAGCCGTCGCGCAGCGGCACGACGTTGTTGACGTTGCCCTGGCGGGTGAGGCGGGTGACCTGGCCGGTGGCGACGTCGACCCGGAACAGCGGGTGATCGAGCGTATCCTGGGCAGTGACGTACAGGCTGCGGCCGTCGGGCGCCCAGGCGATCGAGCCCACCGACCGGTCCCAGCCTTCGGTGAGGGCGCGGGTTCTGCCGGTGGCGATTTCGTGGAGCTGGACCACCAGCCGGTCCGCCTCGTAGCCGGGCCGCTTCATCGCCGCATAAGCGAGCCAGCGGCCGTCGGGCGAGACGGCAGGAAGGGTATCGGTGGCGCGGTTGGCGGCGGTGAGGTTGCGCGGCGGCGCGCCGCCGTCGGCCGCGACCGCGAAGATGTCGAGATTGGTCGAGGTCGGCTCGATCCGGCCCGCTTCGCGCAGGGTGAAGAAAAGCGTTCGGCCGTCGGCGCTCCAGGCGATCTCCTCGGCGCCGCCGAACGGCTTGGAGGGAGCGTCGCCGACCAGGCCGCGGGCGACCGGAACTCCCGCCCCGGTCGGGCGGCCCTCGACCAGCGGGAAGGTGAAGATGCGCGAGCGCAGGCCGGGCTCCACCCAGGTATCCCAATGCTGGACGAACAACCGGTCGTAGGTGCGACCGCTGCCGACGCGCTCGGGCGCCTTGACCTCGGGGCAGTCGAAGCTGGTGCAGGCGAGATTGCGGTCCGCCCAGACGGCGAGCCGGTCGCCGCTCGGCGCCAGCGAATAGCCGGCGATGTCGGCGGCAAGCCGGGTCACCTGCTCCGCCGCTCCGCCCGGCAGCGCCGCCCGCCAAAGCTGCTCGCTGCCGGAGGCGTTGCTGAGGAAGTAGAGCCAGCGCCCGTCGGCGGAAAAGCGCGGATCATGCTCGTTACTGTCGGGCGCCGAGGCGATCCGCACCGGGCGCGCGCCGCGGCTGCCGAGGTCGATCAGGAAAAGGTCGTTGGACCGCCGGTTGGCGGCAAGGTCGGTCTCGCTGAGCTGGTAGGCGGCCCAGCGGCCGTCCGGGGAGACGGTGGGCGCGGCGAGGCGGCGCAGCGTCGCAAGATCGGTGGCCGTCATCGGACGAGCGGCAAGGGCGACAGGCGCCAGCGCGAGCGCGCCGAGGACCAGGGGGAGGAGCTTGTTCATGAAGCGGGCGCGTAGCATCGGGCGAACGCGCTCGCCAAGCCTGTGCGGAGATTCAGAGGCTCTTGCCGGTGATTCGGGCGATTTCGCGGGCGACCATCTCCTCGACCATCTCGGGGAGGCGCTGGTCGAGCCAGTCCTTGAGCATCGGGCGGAGCATCTCGCGGACGACGTTCTCGAGAGGGCCGTCGCCCATCGGCGGGTGGAGCGGCTCGGGCGCGCGGTTCTGGCGCATCGCGGCGAGCGCGGCGAGCGACTGACGGGCGGCGACGGTCGCGTCGGCGGAGGTCAGGCCGTCCTCGTCGCGCACCGGATCGCTGAGCTCCAGCACGTCGTCGTCGTCCTCCTCCAGCGGCGAGGCTTCGGGAATCGCCGCTTCGGGCTCCGGCTCCAGTTCCGGCTGGACGTGCAGGCGCGGCCGAGCGCCGGCACGCGGCGGCTGCGCCATGGTGCGGCTGTCGTCGGCGATGACGCGTTTGATGGAGGCGAGTATCTCCTCCATCGACGGATCTTGGTTAACGTCCCCCATAACCGGCACCTTATCGTCTATTGCCGCGGCTCTGTCACGGGGGTGTTTTGCTGATTTTGCGGCGGCGTGGCAACCGTGCGCGTCGCCACCGGCTGCGGGCGCGGATCGTCCGACCAGTCGGAGGCGCGGCGCGAGACGCGGTCGTAATTTGCGACCGGATCGTAGAGCGGGCCGCCGTCGAGCCCGAGATCCTCGACCTCCGCCTGCCCCATCGCGTTGAGCAGCGCGAAGCCGGCGACATAGGCGTCGCGCCGCGCCGTGACGAGCGCGACCTGGCTGTTCAGGAGTTCCTGCTCGGCGTTGAGCACGTCGAGCACGTTGCGGGTGCCGACGCTCTGCTCGGCGCGGGTCCCTTCGAGCGCAAGCGTGTTGGCGGCGACCGCGACCTCATTCGAGGCGATCGCCTCGAGCGAGGCGCGATAGGTCGAGAAAGCGGCGCGGGTGTTGGCGACGACGAATCGCTCGGTGGCAACGCCCTGCTCCAGCAGCTGGCTCTGGAAAGCCTGCGCGCGGCGCACCCGGGCGCCGACGAGGCCGCCCTGGTAGAGCGGGATTCGCGCCTGGACGCCGACTCCGGTCTGCGTCTGGGTGTTGCTCGCGCCCGTGCCGAACTGCTCGTCGGCGGTGCCGAGATAGTTGGTGGCGCGGCCCGAGCCGATCGCCGAGACCGTCGGCAGCCGGTCGGCGCGCGCGACCGACACGTCGAGCCCGGCGGCGCGGGTCTGGGCGGCGATCGCCACCAGGTCCGGATTGTTGGCGAGCGCGATCTCGACCGCCCGGTCGGCGGTTGCCGGGAGCGCCGGCAAGGGCGGCGGCGGCTGGAGATCGTCGGGCGAGTTGCCGATCACGCGCCGGTAATTCTCTTCGCTGGCGGTGAGGCGGCCGCGGGCGGTGGCAAGCGCGCTTCGGGCGAGCTCCAGCCTGGCTTCGGACTGGGCGACGTCGGTGCGGGTGAGGTCGCCCACCTCGAAGCGGTCGCGGCTGGCCTGAAGGTTGGTCTCCAGCACTCGGACCTGGTTCTGGTTGAGATCGACGATCGATCGGTCGCGGATCACGTCCATGTAGGCGCCGACCGCCTCGGTGAAGATGTCGCCCTCGGTTGCCCGCAGCGTCGCCCGGCCCGCCAGCACGCGCTCGTCAGCGGCCCGGATCGAGTTGCGCACCGAGCCGCCGTTGAACAAAGGGTAGCTGACGTCGACCCCAGCGTTGAGGTTGCGGCCGTTGCCGCCGCCGGTGCGGGTGAGATCCTGGTTCACGCCCGCCGTCGCCGAGATCTGCGGGCGGCCCTGGGCGCGGGCGATGGCGACGTCCTCGTCGAGCGTCCGGAGCTGGGCGCGCTGGCCGGTGAGGGTGGGATTGCTGCTGTAGGTCCGGACCAGCGCCTCGCGCAGCGTATCCGCCTCGGCGGCGCCGCCCAAAGCCAGGGCCCCGATCCCGGCAGCTGCAAGTAACCCACCCCGCATCCGCTTCACTCCAGGCTCAAAAACTGAACGTCCGCGGCTTCAGGAAGCCCGGAAGCGCCGCCGCCGCCCAATCGCTGACCGCGGCCATTCCGAAACCGTCCCCTGCCCGCCGGCCGATCGACAGCCGCGACACGCCCTCGTCGAGGATCGCGGCCGCCAGCCTGCCCCCGTCGGCAAGCTGGGCGATGATCGGCTCGGGAATATATTCGACCGCGCCGTCGATCAGGATCAGGTCGTAAGGCGCCCCGGCGGCGTGGCCGGCGGCGAGCGGCCCTTCGATCAGCTGGACCTGGCTGCCGCCGAGGTTGCGGCGGGCGGCCTCGATCAGCGCCGGATCCTCCTCGACCGCGACGACCGAGCCCACCAGCCGCTCGAGCACGGCGGCGGCGTAGCCGGTGGCGGCGGCGACCACCATCGCCCGCTCGCCCGGCTGGGGCGCGGCTTCGGTGAGCAGCCGGCCGAGCGACATCGGCGAATTGAGATCGCGCCCGCCGCCCAGCGGCACCAGCGTATCGGCATAGGCCATCGCGGTAAGGTGCGGCGGCACGAAGCGCTCGCGCGGCACGGCGCCCATCGCGGCCAGCACGCGCGGGTCGCTGACGCCGGTGGTCCGCAACTGGCTCGCCACCATGGCGCGCCGCATCAGCTCGAAATTCTGTTCGGTCATCCGGACCCTAATCGCACAACTGTCTTACAGGTACAATACACTTGATTGCCCTCCGGCTTGTATCGGCTGGTCCGGATCAGGCCAAGCGGAGATGCGACGGCGGGCATGGCGATGCAACCAGCAAGAGCCGTGCCATCGCGGCGCTGCGGCAAAATGGGTCGAAATCGGCGCCTGCTGTCCGGAAGCGGGCAGCGGCGTTCGAAAGCGGACACCGGCCGTCCGGCGCGGGCGCCGGTTGACTTGCCGGCCAATCGCCCGCAAATCCGGCGCGTGGCCCGATGGCGGAGTGGTTACGCAGAGGACTGCAAATCCTTGCACGCCGGTTCGATTCCGGCTCGGGCCTCCACCTCCCAGCGTCGCGGCTAGTGCGCCTCTCCCTTGGCGGCGGGGGCTTGCGCGGCGGCGGCGCTGCGGCTCAGCATCATCTTGCTGCTGTCCCCGACGACGAAATAGGCGCCCCAGTAGAAGGGGTGCGAATATGCCGGCTGCGCGCTCAGCGCGCGCTGTGCCGTCTGGAGGGCGCTGCCGATCGGGTTGCTGCGGGCCGAGGTGTAGAAGGCGCGGACGAGGTCGTCCGTCTCCGATTCCGCGGAAACCTGCCAGTGGGTGGCGAGAACGGCGCGGCTGTTGGCGGTCAGGAAAGCCCGGACCAGGCCCTCCAGCGTCGATCCTGCCTCCTCCTGGCCTGAGCGGCGTGCCAGCGATTCGTCCTTGACCCCGCTCGCCGTTTCGCAGGCCGAAAGCACGACAAGGTTGGCGTCAAGCTTGAGCCCGGCGACCTCGTCGAAGCTCAACAGCCCGTCCGAATCGGCATCGCCGAACGACGTCACGAGCGCAGGCGGAGATTTCGGGCACCCCCACTGACCTTCGCGCAGGCCGTGGGTGGCAAAATGAAGCACTTCATACTGGTCGAGATCCCCCCGGGCCCGGATGGCGGTGTCGGTGAATTGCTGGCCTGCCATCATGGGCGAATTGCCAACGCCCAGTGCCTGGGCGGCGAGCGTGACTTCAGCGCGCGGAATGGGTGCGAGTTGTTCGCTGGCGATTTGGCGCAGCTCCGCAAAGCTGGCGGAACAGGCGTTGCCGACGTTGACCTGACCGGCCTGCGCGTTGGCTGGAGGCGCGGCATGTTCGGCAAAGCCGATGAAGGGCTGCGACGCCTTGGAGGGCGGCAGGCTCCGCACGACCAGGAAAGAGCGCGGCGACACCGCGGTGGAGATCGTCGCCTGTTCGGCGAGGAAATCGACTGTGGAATAATCGAAGCGGTCGCGGCCTGCCTTGTAGCGGTCGACGCTGGCCTTGCTGGTCACCAGCACTCCCGCCGGAAGGGCCTCCAGCGGCCCGGCCGGATCGACGACCAGGGCCGTGGCCCGCAGCACGCTCTCCCGCGCCGGACCCGTTACCAGCGTGAACAGGCCGTGCGCCGCCTGTACCTCGAACGGGACCAGTTTCCTGTCCGCCTCCTGCAGCCTGCCGTCGATCGACATCCTGATCAGCTGCGCGATCGCCGTCAGCCCCCTGGTCGGGACCTCGATTCCGTAAATGAAAGTCGCTTCCTTATCGATGTAGACGCCGTAGGCCTTGCGGCTGAGCTGCGCGATCTTGAGATAGCCCTCACCCGGCGCCAGCGCGGAGCGAATCTCCAAGACGCTCGCGGGACTGTCGTTGGTGGCGCTGAAGCGCTGATCGCCGGCGAGCTGCGCGTTGAGCGCCAGCCGCCGGTTCTCCAGCTCGAGCCGCTGCGCCTCGAGCTGCGCGACATTGGCAGCCTCGGTCGGATCCGCAATCTGATAGCGAAGACTGGTGATCTTGCGCTCGACATCATTGCGCTCGCGCACCTTGGCGGCAAGCTCCGGGCTGGCGGTGACGACGCTCTGCAGCCGGCCGAGCTGGCGCGCGACGGCGGGCTCGCCGACGGCCTGCAGGGTGCGGAAGAAGCGCTCAAAGGTGTCCTCGCGCGGCGACTCCCTGGCTTCCGCAACGAGGATGTCGAGGTAGCGCTCGAGGCCTTCGGGGATCACTCCGGCGGAATTGTTGGCCGCGGCGAGCAGATCGACCGCCTCGTCATAGGCCGCGCGCACCGTCTCCGCCGGAGCGCCCTGCTGTGCCAGCACCGAGGCATATTCGAGCTTCAGCTCGGCGATCGCGGGCTCGTTGCCGGTCCCCTCGGTCTGGAGCGACGAATCGGTCAGTGCCTTGACGGCGACGTTGTAGGTCGCGACCGCCGACTTCCAGTCCTTCCTGCGGGCGAAGATCCGGCCCCACTGGCTCTGCAGGCGAGCGCGCAGCCACAGGATCGAGGCCTGGTCGATCCGGTCCGTGCTGAGCGGCTCGAACGCCTTGTCGGCGGCTCGAAGCGTCCGCTCGGCGCCCGCTATGTCGCCGAGGCTGAGCATCGCCACGCTGCGCGCCCAATTGGCCTGCGCTTCGACCAGCAGCTCGAGGAGCGGCTCCTTGGACGCGACCGCGACCGCGTTGGCGGCATCGGTGCTGCCCCGGCTGGTCTGGTTGAGCGCTCGGACCGTGGCCGGGTCCATCAGCGGCTGATCGTCGGCGGCGGAAGCCCGGACCAGCTGCTCGAGCGCGACCAGCGCCTGGGGGAATTCGCGGCGGTTGAGCAGGTCGAGCGCGCGATAGGTGTCGCGCTTGCGCAGCAGGAACGGGTTGTTCGCCCCCGCCCCGCCGGCGATGATCTCGTCCGCGCGCGCGAAATGCTCGGCCGCAGTCGCGCTGAACTTGATGTTCGAATCGGCGAGGCCCGCCTCGAGCAGCAGGCCGGCGCGGGTGACGGGGCTGACATCGTCGGGCAGGCGGCTGAGCGCGTCGTTGAGGCGGCGCGACGCCTCGACATGGAGGCCCTTGTGGTTGAGCAGGATGCCCTGCTGGAGCGCGATCTCGGGATCGAACTCGCTGAGGCCGGCGGAGCGCTGCTGAGCGGCCGAGGCCGGCGCCGGCGCGAGGGCGGCGGGATCGACGGTGTTGACCGCCACCCGTTCGGGATTGCTGCGCGGCGAGACGGCGCCGGTGACGAGCCGGAGCCCCTCCTCCAGCGGGCCCAGCACCGAGGGCGAGGCCGAGCCGATCACGTGCCGGTCGCCGCGCTCGAAGCTGATCGCCACCGTCTGCGCGCCGATCGAGCTGTCGAAGCAGTTGCGCGCGTAGGCGCGGCCGATGTCCGGGATCGTCACCGGGCTTGCCGGGCCGCAGCTCAGCGTCGCCTCGACCGCGGCCACCGGCGCCGATTCGTCGGTCACGACGCGGATGAAGCCGAGCGCCCGGCTCGCGGCGACGTTGCGGCAGTTGATCGCGTAGGAGACGTCGAACAGCCGGCCCTCGATCACGGCGTCGTCGAACGATCGGTTCGCGTCGCAGGTTTCCCCCGCGGCGTTGCGGCCGAGGGAGATGCTGTTGTCCGCCGACAGCTCGAGCGGCGCTCCGGCGCAGGAGGCCAGCAGCACGGCGCTGCTGCCGAGGGCGAGGATGACGGCACAAGGTGGACGGCGGCGCATGGTCTTAATCCTCTTCGCTCACCTTGCATTCCGGCAGGGTCGGATCGGCTTGGCAATCGACGGGATCGAAATCGGGATCGATCGAGCTGAGGCTTGAGAACAGCGCCTCGTTGTTGGTGCCGATGACGGGGTCGAACTTGATCGCCAGGTCGTCGGCCGATCCGAGCACGCTGACCTGGCTGAGATCGGGAATGCCGGTGGTCGGCGCCGAGGAACTGCTGACCAGGCAGCCGCCGCCGCCGATCACGCAGCCGTTGATCCGGGTGTTGGCGGGATTGACCTCGTTCAGCACGATCACCGACGGCCCGAGCAAGGCCGCCGCCGATCCCGTCCGGCCGGTGATCTGGCCGAAGATGGCGAACCCGTTGGGAGCGGTCGTGCCGGTCGAGGTGAGGTTGAGGACGCCGTTCACCGCGATCTCGCCGATGATCGCGCCGGTCGGCTCCAGCAGCGGCCGAGCGGTGTTCTGGAACAATGCGAAGTCGCTGTAGGTGACGCTGAGCGTGTCGGCGGTGAGGATGGTCGGCTCGCCATAGGGTTCGCCGGAGACGTAAAGCGACGAATTCGGGTTCGAGATGAAGCCGTTGGCGACGCTGTCGAACGAGGCGCCGGCGAGATCGGGCAGGTCGCCGTCGCGGCCGACGCCGATGCGGGCGCCGCGCAGATCGAGGTTGGCATCGCCCATCAGCAGCCGGCCGCCCGCCGAAGGCGTCGAAGCGACCCGGATGATCGATGCCCTGCGGTTGTCGGTGTCGTTGGCGGCGTCGGCCGCGTTGCCGCCGAGCTGGACGGTGCGGGTGTTCGCCGAGCCGTCGGCGGTGACGGTGCCGCTGACGTCGATCCGGGCGACGGTCTGGATGTTGAGCCGGGTGGTGCCGACGCCCGTCGCCAGCGCGAGCGATCCGATCTGGACGTTCTGGGTGCCCGATTCGATCGTGACGCCGGTGGCGGCGATGCGATTGACCTCGGCCTGGACGAGGTCGAAGCCCGCGGTGCCCTCGGGCTCGTTGCCGAGGCGGGTGGCGTTGGCGACGTCGGCGCGGTTGGTGATGTTGACCGTGGTCGCCGTGACGCGCGGCGCAAGGTCGTTGGCGTTGGCGCCCTGCAACTCGAGATCGTTGGCGCCGATGGTGATCGTCCGGCCGGTGGCGGTGACCTGGCCCAGCGCCGCGCGGCCCACCGTATCGACCATGACGTCGCTTCCGCTGGCGGTGCCGCCGAGGAGCTGGCTGCTGGGATCGAAGGTGACGGCGCCGCCGGTGCCGTTCGCGGCCAGCGTCAGCGATTCGGTGCCGGCGCCGTCGCTGTTGGACTGCAAGGTGAGGCCGGAGCCGCCGGTGATCGCGCCGTTGGTGGCGGTGACCGCGACCAGAGCGGCGGCGCGCTGGGCCTCGGCGCCCGCATCGTCGCCAAGCGCGATCGATCCGCCGGTGACCCGGTAGGCGGCGCCCGCCGTGACGGTGTCGAGGATCTCGATGCGGCTGGTCGCCGCGCCGTTGGTCCCCGCCTCGACATCGACGTCGCCGCGGGTGGCGTTGACGTCGCTGAGGCGGACGAGGCCGGCCGGGCCTGCGCGCAGCTGCACTCGGCCGTTGGCGTCGAGGTCGGCGGCGCCGAAGTCGGCCCCTGCCGCTATGCCGGTGACCGAGCCGCTGGTGGCGGCGAGCATGATGTCGCCGGTGCGGCTGGTGACGGTGCCGAGCCGCTGGTTGGTGGACGAGGTCAGCGCCGCATTGCCGACGGCGGTGAGGCTGTTCGTCACCTGCAGCTCGCCCGCGCCGCCCTGCTTGACGAGGGTGGCGGTCGCGCCGGCGGTGCCGGTGCCGAGCGTCATCTGGCCGCCGGTCGCGGTCAGCCGAAGGTCGCTCGCATTGCCCTGGGCGGCCGCGGTGCCGATGCCGAGGCTGTTGCCGCGCACGTCGAGGTCGTTGCCCGCGAGGCTGACCGCAGGGCTTTCGCCGGCGACGAGCGACTCGGCCGCTCCATCCTCGTCGACCGCCCCCTGGCCGCCGACGGCGGTGCCGCTGGCCAGGGCGCCCGCATCGACCGCACCGGAAGCGCGGACGACGAGGTCGTCGCGGGCGGTGGCTTCGCCGGCGGTGACGTTCCCGCCGCGAGCGTCGAGCGCGACGTCGCGGGCGCGGGCGATGGTGACGTCGATGCTGCCGTTGAGCGGCGTCGCCGAATTGCCGGCGGTGACCGCGAGGTCGCGGCCCGCCGTGGCGGTGCCGAGCCGCGCGAGCGTGCCCACCCGCACCGTCACGTCCTTGCTGCCGGCCTCGGCGGCGAGATTGGCGCGGCCGTCGGTGCCGACGCCCGTCGCCTCGCCCGCCAGCGCCTCGACCAGCACCGCGCCGGTGCGGCTGGTCACGTTGGCGAGCCGAGCGTGGGTCGAGGTGCGGATCGTCGAATCGCCGTCCGGCTGGTCGACGCCGGAGGTGAGCGCGCTGGTGACCTGCAGCTCCCCTGCCCCGCCCAGCTTGGTCAGCGTGGCCGTCGCGCCGGCGGTGCCGGCGTCTAGGGTGAGCTGGCCGCCGGTCGCGGTCAGCCTGAGATCGCTCCCCACCCCGCGCGCCGTCGCGGCGCCGATCCCGAGCGAATTGCCGACGACGTCGATGTCGTTGCCCGGCAGGGCCGCGACCGCGAGACCGTCCGCCGCGCCCGTCTGGTCGATCGTGCCGCCGCTCGAGAGCGTGCCCGCCGTCACCGCGCCCGTGGCCCGGATGGCGATGTCGTCGGCCGCGGTCAGATCGACCAGGGTGACGTTGCCGCCGCGCGCGTCGAGCGCGGCGTCGAGTCCGGCCGTGGTAGTGACGGCGTCGATGCTGCCGCCGAGCCCGGTCTCGCGGTTGCCCGCCGTCACCGAGACGTCGCGGCCCGCGGTCACCGTCCCCAGCCGCGCGAGCGTCCCGGCGATCACGGTCACGTCCTCGCCGGTGACGACGCCGCTGCCGACGTCGCTCGAGGCCGCGGCAAGGTTGGCGCGGCCGTAAGGCGCGTCGAGCGGCCTGTTGTCGCCCGTGCCGATGCCGGTGACCTCGCCCGCCGCCGCTTGCGCGAGGATCGAGCCCGTGCGGCTGGTCACGTCGCCGAGCCGGGCGTCGCCGACCGAGCGGATCTGGATGTCGCCCGAGGCGGGCTGCCGGGCGCCCGCGTCGGTTCCGGCGACGAGGCTGGTGACGAACACGTCTCCGGAGGCGGCATCGTCCGCGGCCTTGCCGGTGGTGGCGATCGTCGCGACGGTCCCCGCGCTGCCCGCGCCGAGCACCAGGTTGCCGGCGTCGGCGGTCAGGGTGAGCGCGCCGTTGGCGGCCGTCGCCGTGCTGACGTCGATCCGGTCGGCGGCCGAGCTGAGGTTGCGGCCGGCGATGGCGGTGCCGAGCTGCGCGGCCGTGCCGGCGATCACCGTCACGTCCTTGCCGATGACGTTGCCGTCCGGGTCGCGCAGGAGGCCGCCGCCGGAGTCGCGCGCGACGGTCTCGGCGAACAGGTCGGCGCGGCCGAAGCCGGGCCGCGGCCGCCCGTCGCCTTCATTCGCGGCCAGGGCAAGGCCGGTCGCCTCGCGCGCGGCCTCCACCACGATGCTGCCGGTCAGGCTGCGGATCCGCTGCTCGGGATCGCCGCCCGCAAGCCGCGCGTCGGTGGCGCTGCGGATCGCGATGTCGCCGACCGAACCTGACGCGGTGCCGGCGGTGAGGCTGGTGCGAACGCGCAGCTCGTTGCCGACGAGCTCGGCCGCGCCCTGCTTGTCGAGCGTCGCCGTCGTGCCCGCGCTGCCGGTGTCGAGGAAAAGCGGCCCCTCGCGCGCGGTCAGCGCCAGCGCCCCATCCGCCGCCGTGGCGCTGGTCACCGTCAGCCGATCCGCCGTGACCGTGATCGAATCGCCGGCCTCGACCTGGTCGAGCTGCGCCGCGCCGAACGCGGCTTCGGCAGGAGTCTCAAGGCCGGCGCCGACCGTCACCGCTCCGGCTGCCGTCAGGTCGGCGAAGCCGTGCGCCCGGTCGAGAACGTCGCGGTCGCCGGCCTCGGGCTCGCCAAGCGCGCCGGTTGCGGGAGTCGCCAGATCGCCGGGCGCCGCGGTGCGCAATGTCACCATGTCGCGGGCGGTGCCGGTGCCGAGATGCAGGCCCGAGCCGCCGGCGTCGGCCGACAGGTCGCCGCTGCGCGCGATCGCCGATCCTATCGCGATATCCGCCGCTTCGACGGTTACGTCGCGGCCGGCATCCACCTCGCTCAGCCGAGCCAGCGGTCCCGCCGTCACCTCGACGTCGCGCGCGGCGAACAGCCGGCCCGCGCCGCTGATATCGTCGCCGCTGTCGGTGAAGGCGAGACCCGTCGCCGAGCCGCCCGCCGTCACCGTCACGTCCTCGGCCGTGCTCGTCGCCTCGCGCAGACGCACGTTGCCGGCGCCGTCGATCAGGACGTCGCCGCCCGCGAGCACGGTGCCTGCACGAAGCTGGCCGCCGTCGACCCGCGCCTCGCCGGTGTCGGTGCCGCCCGCGGGCAGCCCGGTGACGTCGCGAACCGCGCGGACGACGATGTCGCCGCCGGTCGAGCGGACCTCATACGGCGCCTGCGCCAGCAGCACGTCGCGCGCGCTGTCCAGGGTCACCGTGCCGCCCGCTACCAGGCTGCGCCCCACCACCACGTCGCCGCGGGTCCCGCGCGTCCTCAGCGTCGCCGCGCCTGCCGCCCGGCTGTCGCCGGCCGCCGGATCGGTCGCCACCGCCGACGGGTCCTGGTGGGTCGTCCCCAGCCGGACGTCGGCAAGCTTGGCCGGATCGTCGTTATACGCCTCCAGCGTCAGCGCCCCGCGCCGCGCCGTCGCGGTCGTGATATCGATCGCTCCGTCGCGACCGGCGATGTTTGCGCTGCCCGCGACCACGCTGACATTCTCGCCCGCCGTCACCGCGCCGAGCTGCACCAGGCCGCCCGCGGCGACGCTCACCGAGCGGTCGCTGTTCGCATTGAGCTCGCCCGAAGCGTTGCGGCTGACCACGGCGCTGAGCACCGCTCGGCCATGGTCAGGATCGAGCCCGTTGGACCGAGGCTGGCCCGCGGCCAGCAGCAGACCCGTCACGTCGCCGTCGCGGACCCGGCTGCTCGCCAGGGTCACCGAACCGTCGGGCGCCACGATGGCCGTGCCGGACGCGTCTTCGCCGGCGCGTATGTCGATCGAGCCGCCGCGCGCCTCCAAAGTGCCCAGCCGAACATCCGTTGCGCTCACCACCGTCGTCGCGCCGACCGCATCCGCCGCCGTGCCGGCGGTTAGTGACCGTGCCCTCAGCTCGTTGCCCGGGAAAGCCGCCGCGCCGCGCTTGTCGAGCACCGCGCGAGTGCCCGCCGTGCCGGTGCCCAGATAGAGCGCGCCTTCGCGAGCCGTGAGGAGCAGCGCGCCGTTCCCCGCCGACGCGCTCGTCACGGTGAGCCGGTCCGCCGTCACCGATACCATTGAGTCTGCGGTGGCCGATTCGATGGTATTGGCCGGCACCGTCCCGGCGCTCACCGTTCCGAGCTGCGCGGCTCCGAATGGATCGGCGCCAGGAGTCGCCAGACCCGCGGTCACCGTCACCGACGTGTTGCGCTGGTCGTTCGCGTCCAGCGCGAACAGGTTGGCGAAACCGTGCGCGGTATCGAGCACGTCGCGCGCGTCTTCCGCGATCGGCGTCGTCAGCACGCCCGCCGTCCCGGTGCGCAAAGTCGTCGTTCCGCCGGCCTCGCCGGTGCCGAGGTGAAGCCCCGAGCCCGCGGTCGCCGCCAGGTTGCGGCCCGCGTCGGCGGATCCCACCGCCACCGTGCCCGCGCCGACGGTCGCGTCGCGCCCCGCCTCGACCAGCGTGAGCCGAGCCAGCGGTCCCGCCGTCACCTGGACGTCGAGCGCGGCGAACAGCCGGCCCGCGCCGCTGATATCGTCAGCGCTGTCGGTGAAGGCGAGCCCCGTCACCGAGCCGCCCGCCCTGACCGTCACGTCCTCGGCCGTGCTCGTCGCCTCGCGCAGGCGGACGT
>DASWSP010000008.1:0-2195 GCA_036402575.1 Allosphingosinicella sp.
TGCATGAACGGGTTGAGCGCGGCGACCACCAAAGCGCCCGGGCTGACGCCGTTGAGCGAGGCGGGATCGGGGCCCTGCACGCCGAACACCGCCTCGGCGCCGTTCAGCACTTCCTCGCGCGGCCCAACCATCGCGCCGGCGGCCACATAGTCAGAGTCCGAGATCGAAGCCGACGCGCCCGCCCCGGCCTCGACCGCGAGGCTGGCGCCCAAGGCGATGAACTTCTTGACCGTCTCGGGAGTCCCGGCAACGCGGCGTTCCCCGTCTGCCTGCTCCTTCAGAACCGCGATTTTCACCCCCGTCCCCTTCGGCTCAGGATGAGATCAGAAAGACCACCACCATGGCAACGAGAAAGCTCGCGATCGAACCCCATTTCATGATGGATACGAACAGCGAGTAGCCGCTCCGGTGCGCCTTGATGTCGCTTCGTACTTCGCCTTCGGCAGCCATTCCCAACCCTTCAGCCTGCTTGCAAAGCGCATCTCCTTAACAACCGATGCGCCGTGCCCCAAGCCCTAAGTTCAGTCCGATGCGGCGAAGGCGAAGCGGCCGGGCGCTCCCCGCCCAGCACATTAAACCCCCCTTTACCCGAAAACGGTACAGCCTGTCCCAAACGGAGAAGAGGGGCACATATGCGTCCGGACGCAAATCGCTGTCTGCTGCTGATCGACGACGAACCCGCCCAGCGCCGGCTGGTGAGCGCGATCGGCGCCCGCGCCGGCTGGTGGGTGATGGGCGCGCCCGACTTCGAGGCGGCGCAGCGGATCCTCAAGGGCGAGGATGGGCGTGAGATCGACGCTATCCTTCTCGATCACTGGCTGCCCGGCCCGGCCGGCACCGAGATCATCGAGCAGATCCGCGCGACCCGGCCGGATCTGCCGCTGCTCGTGCTCACCGCTCAGACTTCGGTGGCGGTTGCAGTCGAGGCGATGCGCGCCGGGGCGCACGATTTCCTCGTCAAGCCGCTCGCGCCCGACCGGCTGCTCGCGGCGCTGAACGCCGCCACCGACCGTCGCAAATCGACGGGCGAGCTGCGGCCGCTGTCCGAGAAGATCTCCAAGCCGCTCGCGTTCGACGAGATTGTCGGCTCGGCGCCCGAGTTCCGCGCAGCGCTCGCCATCGCCGCCAAGGCCGCGCGCACCCGAGTGCCGGTGCTGATCGAGGGCGAGAGCGGATCGGGCAAGGAAGTGATCGCGCAGGCGATCCACACCGCCTCCCCGCGCGGCAAGCGGCCGATGATCACCGTCAACTGCGGCGCGATCCCCGCCAACCTGGTCGATTCGGTGCTGTTCGGGCACGAGAAGGGCGCCTTCACCGGCGCCTTCGACCGCCATATCGGCCGCTTCGAGGATGCCGACGGATCGACCCTGTTCCTGGACGAGGTCGGCGAGCTGCCGCTCGATACCCAGGTCAAGCTGCTGCGCACCCTCGAGTCCGGCGAGATCCAGCGCGTCGGCGGCCGCACCATCCAGATGGTCGACGTGCGGATCATCGCCGCCACCAACCGCCGGCTGATCGACGAGGTCGCCAAGGGCACATTCCGCGAGGACCTTTATTACCGGCTCAACGTCGTCCACACCCAGATCCCGCCGCTTCGCGCCAGGCAAAGCGACATACCCGGGCTCGCCCGCCACCTCCTCGCCCGGGTCGCCGAGCAGCCGGGCATGCGCTATCTCAGCATCACCGACGACGCGCTCGCGGTGCTGATGTCGTACGGCTGGCCGGGCAACGTGCGCCAGCTCCAGAACGCCCTCTTCCGCGCCGCCGTGCTGTGCGAGGGCAATGCGCTGACCGCGGCCGACTTCCCGCAGATCAAGACCGAGTCCACTTTCTCAAAGCGCGCCGACGATTATCACGCGCGCTCGATGAGCGGCCATTCGACCAACGTCGCGCTCGCCCACGGCCCGGGCATCACGCTGTACGAGGCCGACGGCAATCTGCGCACGTTGGAGGAGATCGAGGCCGACGTGATCCGCCTCGCCATCGGCCACTATCGCGGCCGCATGACCGAAGTCGCCCGCCGCCTCGGCATCGGCCGCTCGACGCTCTACCGCAAGCTCGGCGAGCTCGGCATCGGCGACGCCGCCTAGAGGATTTCGCGGACGATCTCCTGCGGGCGGCAGAGGCGAACGCCCTTGTCGGTCTCGACAAGCGGGCGATTGATCAGGATCGGGTTTGCTACCATCGCATCGAGG
>DASWSP010000009.1:0-20847 GCA_036402575.1 Allosphingosinicella sp.
AAAAACGAACAAAACAGCCTGCCGAGGATCGCCTTGATACTCCGATAGCATGGCGTGAGCGCGGCCGGTGGCGCCTGAAGCAATGGCCTGCTACTGTCACGCCCGAGGAGAAAGTCTTGCAGCTCAAGACGGTAACCTACACCAGCCTGGCCCGCCTCGATCTCACCGACGGCGATCTCAGCGACATTCACCAGTCGGCGCGGCACTTGAATGCGCTCGACGGAGTCACCGGGCTGCTGCTGTTCGACGGCCGCCGCTTCATGCAGATCATCGAGGGCGCCGAGGAGGCGATCGACGCCCTCGTCGAGCGCCTGCGCCGCGATCCGCGCCATTCGGCCTTCGAGATACGCGACGAGCGCGCCGTCGCCGCGCGCTCCTTCCCGGACTGGTCGATGGAGCTGCTCCGCGTCTCCGCGGGCTTCAGGCAGGCGCGCAGCGAGGTCGGCTCGATCCTCCCCGATCGCACGGCGCCGCAGGTCCGCGACCTCGCCTTGCGGATGACCGAGGAGCTTTCGGTCGCCTGAGCCGCCGGCTCGCGACGCCGGCCCCGATCGAACGATAACCCCGCCGGCGCGGAAGTTTTGGCGCTTTGGGGGTGTGAACCTTGTGAACCTTGTGAACCTTCGGGTCGCCGCGCGTCCGCCGCACCGTCAGCAGGGAGAAGCCCAATGCAGCTCGGCAATTTCTCGGTCAGCCTCGCCGTCCAGGACATCCACGCGTCCAGGGCCTTCTACGAGAAGCTCGGCTTCGAGCAGGTGCACGGCGATACCGCCCAGGGCTGGGCGATCATGCGCAGCGGCGAGGCCAAGATCGGCCTGTTCCAGGGCATGTTCGAAAGGAACCTGCTGACCTTCAATCCGGGCTGGGACAAGGACGGCAGGCCGGACGGCCGGTCGGAGGACATCCGCGCGATCCAGCGGCGCCTCAGGGAAGCGGGCCTCGAGGCCGGCGCGGACGTCGAAGGCTCCGAGGGTCCCGGCAGCTTCATCGTCACCGATCCGGACGGCAACCCGATCCTGTTCGACCAGCATGTCTAGTCCCGGGCGGGAGCCTCGGCGGCCCTCGCCCGGGATGGCAATGCTGGATCGGGGGATTCCGCCCGGCGCTCGGGCGGGCTTGCCGATGGGGCGGGGAGGCTCGGGCGAGCTCCCCGCATCGCGCTTACTTGGCGGCGAACTGGCCCGGCTCGGCGCCGAACGCCTCGCGCGCATGGGCGCGGGCGGCGGTGGCGGTCTTGAAGGTCTCGTCCTGCAGCGTCGCGGTGACGAGCGGGTAGCCCTGGCTGTTGTAGCGCGTCTCGCGCACCGTCAGCCGGACGTTGCCGTCCTCGTCCTTGGCGATGAGGAAGGGCTTTATCGGGGTTCTCGACATTGTGGGGTCTCCGGAAAAAACGATGCCCTCCCGGGTGGCGACCCGACGAAAGCAGGCTTTCGTGCGAATCCCGGACGGGAGGGGCGGGGGTGTGGCTATTCTATCCTATCATATTTGCGACGATCCGTCGCAGCTCATGATCGGAAAGGATGAAGGGCGGGGTGCGCCGCGGCCGCGGCGGCGCCGGGCGCTTTGCCTGCGCGCTCAGCGCGAGGGGCGGGAAGAGTTTGGGCCTGGCCGGCCCGATCGAGTGTACGTTCATGTTATCCTTGAGGGCGGCAAGGGGCCGCCGATGGTGTGGGGTTGGCGCTGACGGCGCCCCAAGACGGGCTGTATCCGGGCGGACCCTAACGGCGCTTGAACCCGCCGCGCGGGCCGCCGGGGCCCTGGCCGGGCGTGCGTTCGCGGAAGATGATCCGGCCCTTCGACAGGTCGTAGGGCGTCATCTCGACATGGACCCGGTCGCCGACCACCGACTTGATGCGGAAACGCCGCATCTTGCCGGCGGTGTAGGCGATGATCCGATGCTCGTTGTCGAGCATCACGCCGAAGCGCCCGTCGGGGTAGATCTCGTCGATCAGCCCCTCGATGGTGAGCAGCTCTTCCTTCGCCAAGCGGGTCAGGCCGACTTGAGGTTGACGGCGGAGATCTTGCCGTTGGTGCCGGTCTCGAGGTCGTAGCTGATGCGCTCGTCCTTGTTGAGGCCGGGCAGGCCGGCGGCTTCGACCGCGCTGACGTGGACGAACGCGTCGGCGCCGCCACTGTCGTTGGAAACGAAGCCGTAGCCGCGGTCGTAGTTGAAGAATTTGACGGTGCCGGTGTTCATGGCGCTGTTCCTTTTCGCTTCGATTGAATGTCCGCGGCCGCGAAGCGCGCGGACCACGTGAGCTGAGGAAGCGAGAAAGGGAAGAGAGGCCTTGGAGGCGAAAATTCCGCCGCAAGCGACGTTAGCCGAACCGATATGCGCTCAAATGCGTCAACATTCAACCCTGGGCCTCAAACGCCAAGTGCCCGGGCATCGCTGCCCGGGCACCCGCGTGACGCTTTCGCGTCAACCCCCTTTGAATGCTCCAGCCCGCGCGCCGCCCCCACCTCGCATAGGGAAAGCGGGGCCGAAGCCTCCCCGAACCGTGGCCGTTGGCCTTGCGCTTCGATGAATGAACGCTAGGCCGGGGCGCCAGCCTTGTCATGGGCTTATCGGCGACCGCTGCGAAAATGCGGCAGCCCTGTGGCAAGGGAGCCACATCGTATGCGGAAGCGCCGCCCGGCTGCCGGTTGCGTCCGCGAAGCGCCGCCCCTAGACGCGAGCCGATGCGCCTTTCCCGCTACTTCCTCCCTGTCACCAAGGAGCCGCCCGCCGACGCCCAGATCGTCAGCCACCAGCTGATGCTGCGCGCCGGCCTCGTCCGTCAGACCGCCGCCGGGATCTATGCCTGGCTGCCGCTCGGCTTGCGGGTCTTGAAGAAGATCGAGCAGGTGGTGCGCGAGGAGCAGAATCGCGCCGGCGCGGTCGAGCTGCTGATGCCGACCATCCAGTCGGCCGACCTGTGGCGTCAGTCCGGCCGCTACGACGCCTACGGGCCGGAGATGCTCCGCATCGTCGACCGTCACGAGCGCGAGATGCTCTACGGCCCGACCAATGAGGAGATGATCACGCTGCTCTTCAAGGAGGGCGCGAAGAGCTACCGCGATCTGCCGCGCACGCTCTACCACATCCAGTGGAAGTTCCGCGACGAGGTCCGCCCCCGCTTCGGGGTCATGCGCGGCCGCGAATTCCTGATGAAGGACGCCTACAGCTTCGACCTCGACGAGGAAGGGCTGAAGGCGAGCTACGAGGCGATGTTCGTCGCTTACCTGCGCACCTTCGCCCGGATGGGGCTGCAGGCGGTGCCGGTGCGCGCGCCCACCGGCCCGATCGGCGGCAATCTCAGCCATGAGTTCCACATCCTGGCCGAGACCGGCGAGAGCCAGCTCTTCTACGACTCCGCGCTCGAGGACGTCACCCACGCCGATCTGCTCGCCGCCGACGCCTCCACCATCGCCCGTCTCACCGATCTCTATGCGATGGAGGCCGAGGAGCATGACAAGGTGGCCGACTGCCCCGTCCCCGCCGATCGGCTGCGCACCCGCCGCGGGATCGAGGTCGGCCACATCTTCGCGTTCGGAACCAAGTACAGCGCCAGCATGGGCCTCAGCGTCCAGACCCGCGACGGCGCCCAGATCCACCCGCACATGGGCAGCTACGGGATCGGCGTCTCGCGCCTCGTCGGCGGGATCATCGAGGCGAGCCACGACGATTCCGGGATCATCTGGCCCGAAAGCGTCGCGCCTTTCCGGGTCGGCCTCATCAACATGCGGGCCGACGACGCCAACTGCACTTCGGCCGCCGACGACATCTACGGCCGCCTCGAGCAGGCGGGCGTCGAGACGCTCTACGACGATCGCGACGAGCGCGGCGGCGCCAAGTTCGCGACGATGGACCTGATCGGCCTGCCCTGGCAGCTGATCGTCGGCCCCAGGGGGATCGACAAGGGCGTGGTCGAATTGAAGCGCCGCGCTACCGGCGAGCGCGAGGAAGTCAGCCTCGAAAGCGCGCTGGCGAGGCTGGTCGGTTGACCTTGGCAACGATCCCGTCTCGTTCCGGTCCGGCGCCGGGGGCGCCGTCATGATCCTGTCGGGCTACGAGCGCATGATCGCCCGCCGCTACCTGCTGCCGGGCAAGGGCGAGGGCTTCATCTTCCTGGTCGCGGCGATCAGCCTCGTCGCCGTCATGCTCGGCGTCGCCGCCCTGATCATCGTGATGAGCGTGATGAACGGCTTTCGCGCCGAACTGTTCGAAAAGGTGGTCGGCCTCAACGGCCATGCCGTGATCCAGGGCTATGGCGGTCGCCTCGCCGACTGGCGCGACATCGTTCGCGAGGCGCGCGCCACGCCCGGAGTCACCGCGGCGGTGCCGCTGATCGAGCAGCCGCTGATGGCGAGCTACGAGGGGCGGGTCGAAGGCATCATCCTGCGCGGCATGCGGCGCGATGACATTCTCGCCAATCCGACGCTTCGGGGAAAGGTCGTCGCCGGGCGGCTGGAATCGCTCCAGGCCGGCGTCGACAACGTCGCCATCGGCGCTCGCCTCGCCGAATCGCTCGGGGCGCAGGTCGGCGGCCAGATCAGCCTGATCAGCCCGGAAGGCCGCACCACCCCGTTCGGCACCGTCCCGCGAATCGTCAGCTACACCGTCTCGGCAATCTTCGAGGTCGGGGTCTACGATTACGACAAGGCGTTCGTGGTGATGCCGATCGAGAACGCCCAGACCTTCCTGATGCTGGGCGACGCCGTCGGGATGGTCGAGGTCGAGACCGAGGATCCGGACCGGGTCGCCGAGATCCTCGCGCCGCTCGCCTTGCAGGTGAGGGGGCGGGCGGTGATCGCGGACTGGCGGATGATGAACTCGGCGATCTTCGAGGCGCTGTCGGTCGAGCGGGTGGCGATGTTCGTCATCCTGTCGCTGATCATCCTGGTGGCGGTGTTCAACATCCTGTCGTCGCTGATCATGCTGGTCCGCGCCAAGACCCGCGACATCGCCATCCTTCGGACGATGGGCGCCTCGCGCCGGAGCCTGCTCAAGATATTCATGACCGTCGGGGTGACGATCGGCTCGCTCGGGACGGTCGCCGGGCTGCTGCTCGGGGCCACCGCCTTGTTCTTCCGCCAGCCGGTAGTGAACTTCGTCCAGCTGATCACCGGCCAGAACCTCTGGGATCCGTCGATCCGCTTCCTGACCGAGCTGCCCGCCAAGGTCGACCCGTTCGAAGTCGCCGCCGTCACCATCATGGCGCTGGCGTTCAGCTTCCTTGCCACCCTCTATCCGGCCTTCAAGGCCGCGAGCACCGATCCGGTGCAGGTCCTGCGCTATGAATGACGTGCTGGCCGTACGCGGCCTCAAGCGCGATTTCCGCCAGGGCGAGGCGGTGATCCACGTCCTTCGCGGGGTCGACCTTGCCGTCGGCGCCGGCGAGATCGTCGCGCTGCTCGGGCCCTCGGGCTCGGGCAAGTCGACCTTGCTCCAGGCGGTCGGGCTGCTCGAGGGCGGCTTCGAGGGTTCGATCCGGATCGACGGCGAGGAGGCGGCCCAGCTCGACAATGACGGCCGCACCCGCCTGCGCCGCGACGCGCTCGGCTTCGTCTACCAGTTCCACCACCTGCTGCCCGATTTCAACGCCACCGAGAACGTCATCCTGCCGCAGCTCATCCACGGCGCCACCCGCGAGGCCGCGCGCGCCCGCGCCGAAGCGCTGCTGACCTCGCTCGGCCTCGGCCAGCGGCTCACCCACCGCCCCAGCCAGCTCAGCGGCGGCGAGCAGCAGCGCGTGGCCGTCGGCCGGGCGCTCGCCAACCGCCCCAAGCTGGTGCTCGCCGACGAGCCGACCGGCAATCTCGACGAGAAGACGGCCGACGTCGTGCTCGCCGAATTCCTCCGTCTGGTGCGCGAGGAAGGGAGCTCCGCGCTCGTCGCCACACATAATGAGCGGCTCGCTGCAAAGATGGACCGAGTTGTGCGTTTGCACGAGGGTGTGTTGGAGTAGCTTGGCCCCTCCGGCACCCTTCGTGGCTTGAAAAGGTGCTCGGCGATGAACAGACAGCGGCAATTGGTGCTGGCCTTGGCGGCCCTGGTGATCGTGGTGGCGGCGGCCTTCGGGCTCAGCTTCACCGGGCGCAAGAAGGAGCCGCCCAGCGCCAACAAGGTCGAACTGGCCTCGAACGGGATGACGCCGGATCAGGCTTGCGCGTCCGCGGCCACTTACGCGCGGCTCAAGGAGGTCGCGTTCGAGGAGGCGCTCAAGGTCCGCAACGCCGATCCGGCCAATCTCGACACGCTTGCCACCCATTCGGTGGTGCGGATGGAAAATCCGGTGGTGAAGAGCCGCGACGAGGACCTCAACATCACCGTCTGCTCCGGCACCTTCGTGCTCGAGCTTCCGCCCGGCGCCGAGCGCGGGTTCGGGGGCCAGCGCCGGCTCACCGCCGAGATCGAATATGCGGCCCAGGCGGCGGCTGACGGCAGCGGCCTCGTCTACCAGCTGAACGGCGCCGAGCCGATCATCTATCGCCTCGCGACCTTCGATCTGCAGGGGCAGCGCTACGTGCCGCCGCAGGCGCCGCCCGAGACCCGGTTCGCCGAGGCTGCGCCGGCGCCCGATCTGCCGGCGCCCGTGCCAGGCGGGATGGGCGGCCCCGAGGAGTCGGAGGATCCGGCGGCCGTCGCCGCGGCCGAGGCGCGCGCCGAACGGATCGAGCAGGCGCAGCGCGAGGCCCGCGCCGCCCGGGTCCGCCAGGCCGAGACCCGGGCTCGCGCCGAGCGGGCGCAGCGTGCGGAGCGCCAGCGCGAGACCCGCGAGCGCACCGAGCGGGCCGAGGCCCGTCCGGCGCGCGGCAATTCGCGGCCGAGCTTCAACTGCCGGAATGCCAGGACCCGCAGCGAGCGCATGGTCTGCGACAGCGGCCGGCTCGCGGCGAGCGACCGGGAGATGTCGTCGATGTTCTACTCCGCGCTCAGCGACGCCGATCCGGGCACGCGCCGCGAGCTTCGCCGCACCCGCGACCGCTTCCTCGCCTATCGCGAGCGCTGCCGCAGCGAAGAGTGCGTCGCCGACGCCTATGAGGGGCGGATGCGCGAGATCCGCGACATCGTCGGCGAGGGCGAATAGCGGCGGCCGAAAGGTGTGGAAAAGTGGAAGCGGCTTGTTCCCATCCCCGCTTCCGCCGCCCATAGTGAAGCCATGGCCGCGCCCTACGTCCCCCTGCGCCTCTTCTCCTGCTACACGATGCTGGACGGCGCGATGGAGCCCAAGGCGATCGCCAAGCAGGCTCGGAAGCTCGACTTCCCGGCCGTGGCGCTGACCGACCGCAACGGCCTCTACGCCGCCATGCCCTTCACCGACGCCTGCCAGGCCGAGGGCGTCCAGCCGATCGTCGGCACCATGCTCGGCGTCGCCCGCCCCGCCGGCGCGGACGGCAGGGCGCCCAAGCTCGACTGGCTGGCGCTCTATGCCCAGAGCGAGACCGGCTACCACAATCTGTGCGCGCTCGTTTCGGCCGCCCACCTCGGCCGCCCATTGGAGGAGGAGGCGCATGTCCGCCTCGAGGCGCTGGAGGGGCGCAGCGACGGCCTCATCGCGCTCACCGCGGGCGGGGAAGGGGCGCTGGCCCGCCTCCTCGCCGAGGAGCAGGTGGCCGAGGCGCACTTCTATCTCGACCGGCTTCAGCAGCTTTTCCCGGGCCGGCTGTACGTCGAGCTGTGCCGCCGCGGCCAGGAGATCGAGCAGCGCGCCGAGCCGGCGCTGATCGAGCTGGCGTACGCCCGCGATCTGCCGCTGGTCGCGACCAACCCGGCCTGCTTCACCGACGCCTCGTTCCACCGCGCCCACGACGCCATGCTGTGCATCGCCCAGTCGAGCCAGATCGACCGCGACGACCGAGTCAAATCCTCGCCGGAAGCGTGGATCAAGCCGGCCTCGGACATGCGCAAATTGTTCGAGGACCTGCCCGAGGCGATCGACAACACCGCCGTCGTCGCCCGCCGCTGCGCGATCGGCGCGCCCCGCCGCAAGCCGATCCTGCCCAGCATCGCCGGCGACAAGGAGGCGGAGGACGAGCAGCTCCGCCGCGACAGCCGCGCCGGGCTCGAGGCGCGGCTCGCCCAATACGGCGATCTCGCCCCGGAGGCGCGGCAGGCTTATCTCGATCGGCTGGCCTTCGAGGTGGACGTCATCGTCCGGATGGGCTTCGCGGCCTATTTCCTGATCGTCGCCGACTTCATCAAATGGGCCAAGGAGAACGACATCCCCGTCGGCCCCGGCCGCGGCTCGGGCGCCGGCTCGGTGGTCGCCTGGTCGCTGACCATCACCGGCCTCGATCCGATCAAGCTCAACCTGCTGTTCGAGCGCTTCCTCAATCCCGAGCGCGTGTCGATGCCCGACTTCGACATCGATTTCTGCGAAACCCGCCGCGGCGAGGTGATCCGCTACGTCCAGCAGCGCTACGGCGCCGACAAGGTCGCGCAGATCATCACCTTCGGGAAGCTGAAGGCGCGCGCGGTGCTCAAGGATACCGGGCGCGTGCTCCAGATGAGCTACGGCCATGTCGATCGGCTGGCCAAGCTGGTGCCCAATCATCCCACCGAGCCCTGGGACCTGGAGCGGGCGCTGAACGGCGTCTCCGAGCTGGCCGCCGAGTATAAGAACGACGCTCAGGTGCGCCGTCTGTTCGACCTGGCCCGAAAGCTCGAGGGCCTGCCGCGCCACAGCTCGACCCACGCCGCCGGGGTCGTGATCGGCGATCGCCCGCTCGACCAGCTCGTCCCGCTCTACCGCGACCCGCGCTCCGACATGCCGGTCACCCAGTTCGACATGAAATATGTCGAGGGCGCGGGCCTCGTGAAGTTCGACTTCCTCGGCCTCAAGACCTTGTCCGTCCTCCAGAAGGCGCGGCAGATGCTCGCCGCGCGCGGCATCGCCGTCGATCTCGACCGCCTCGAATGGGACGACGAGGCGGTCTACAAATTGCTCCAGCGCGGCGAGACCGTCGGCGTGTTCCAGCTCGAATCCGAGGGTATGCGGCGCACGCTGGCGGCGGTGAAGCCGACCAGCTTCGAGGACATCATCGCGCTCGTCTCGCTCTACCGGCCGGGCCCGATGGACAACATCCCGAGCTTCGGCGCCCGCAAGAACGGCCGCGAGCCGATCGATTATCCGCATCCGCTGCTCGAGAACGTGCTCAAGGAGACTTACGGCATCTTCGTCTACCAGGAGCAGGTGATGGAGGCGGCCAAGGTGCTGGCCGGCTTCAGCCTCGGCGAGGCCGACCTGCTGCGCCGGGCGATGGGCAAGAAGATCAAGGCCGAGATGGATGCCCAGCGCGCCGGCTTCGTCGCCGGCTGCGATCGGGTCAACGCCATCCCCAGGGCCAAGGCCAACGAGCTGTTCGACCTGATCGACAAGTTCGCCGGCTACGGCTTCAACAAGAGCCACGCCGCCGCCTACGCTCTGGTCGCCTACCAGACGGCCTGGCTGAAGGCGCATCACCCGGTCGAATTCTACGCCGCCTCGATGTGCTTCGACATGGCCCAGACCGACAAGCTCGCCATCTTCGTCGAGGACATGCGCCGCCTCGACGTCGCCTGCCTGCCGCCCTCGATCAACGAGAGCGAGGCTGAATTCGCCGTCGAGGAGACCGAGACCGGCCAAGCCGTCCGCTACGCGCTCGGCGCGCTCAAGGGCGTCGGGGAAAAGGCGATGGAGCAGCTCGTCGAGGAGCGCCGCGCCAACGGCCGCTTCAAGTCGCTCGACGATTTCGCCGAGCGAGTCGACCCGCGGCTCCTGAACCGCCGTCAGATCGAGAGCCTCGCCGGCGGCGGCGCCTTCGATCCGGTCGCATCCAACCGCGCCGCCGTCCATTTGGCCGCCGAGACGGTCCTGGCCCATGCCGCCAGCGCGGCCGACGCCCGCACCAGCGGGCAGGGCGGCCTGTTCGGCTCGGGCGAGGCCAATGTCGTGCCGATCCGGATGCCGGCCTCCGCCACCTGGACCCTGGCCCAGCGCATGGCGGCGGAGAAGGAGGCGTTCGGCTTCTATTTCTCGGCCCATCCGGTCGATCGCTACCGCCACCTCGCGGTCGCCCATGGCGCCAGGAGCTTCGCCGAGATCGGCGCGCTGCCGGCGCCGGCGGAGGGCGGCCGCACCGCGGCGGTGATGGCGGGCCTGGTCGAGGAGGCCCGCTGGCGCACCTCGGCGCGCGGCCGGCGCTACCTGATGGCGACGCTGTCCGACGCCTCGGGCCAGTTCATCGCCACCGTCTTCGACGACATGGCCGCTCAGCAGGTCGAGGAGGCGGCCAAGGCGGGCGGCTGCGCCCTGCTCAACGTCGAGCTCGACCGACGCGCCGGCGAGGAAGCGCCGCGGGTAACGATCCGCGGGCTGCAATCCTTCGAAAGCCTGTCCAACCGCACCCGCCTCCAGCTCGAGGTCGAGGTGGACGGCCCGGAGGCGCTGCGCCGCCTCGCCGAGGCCGTGTCGAACGACCGCGGCGGCAACGGCCAGCTGCGCCTGCGCGCCCGGATGGAGCAGGGCGAGGCCTCGCTGATCCTCGGCCGCGACTTCCGGCTCGACGCCGAACTGGCCGCTCGAATCGAACGGCTCGACGGTGTCACCTCGGTCCGCCTCGCCGTCGCCGATCCGCCCCGGCTTGCGCTGGTCTCCTGAACGGCCCTAATCTTCCGCGAAAGAGGAGAAGTAATGCTGGGAGGGATGCAGGACTGGCCGCTCCGGATCATGCGGATCCTGGACCATGCCGAGCGCGAGCACGGGACCCGGGAAATCGTCTCGCGCTACGCCGCCGGCGACACCGTCCGGACCGATTGGGCCGGGATCGCGCGCGATGCGCGCAAGCTCGCCGGCGCGCTGGAGCGGCTCGGCATCGGGAAGGGCGACCGCGTCGCGACTCTGGCGATGAACCACGGCCGCCACCTCGTCTCCTGGTACGGCACGATCGGCATGGGCGGGATCATCCACACCATAAACCCGCGCCTGTTCGATGATCAGCTCGCCTATATCGCCAACCACGCCCAGGACCGGGTGCTGTTCTACGACCGCGCCTTCACTCCGATCGTGGAGCGGATGAAGCCGCAATGGACGACGATCGAGCATTATATCTGCTTCGATCCCGCGCCCGGCGAGCACGGCTTCGAGGATCTGATCGCTCCGGAGAGCGGCGACTATCGCTGGGTCGAGGGCGACGAGCGCGAGCCGGCGATGCTCTGCTACACCAGCGGCACCACCGGCAATCCCAAGGGCGTGCTGTACGAGCACCGCTCGACCGTGCTTCACGCCATGGCCGAGATCAGCACCGACTGCCTCAACCTCTCCGCCAAGTCGGTCGCGCTGCCGATCGTGCCGATGTTCCACGCCGCCGCCTGGGGCCTGCCCTTCGCGGGCCCGATGGTGGGTATCAAGATGGTCTATTCCGCCGATTACACGCCGCACGTCATGTGCGACCTGATGCGCGATGAGGGCGTGACCCACAGCGCCGGCGTCCCGACCGTCTGGCTGACCATGATGCAGCATCTCGACGCCACCGGCGCAGACCTGGGCAAGCTGGAGACGGTGGTGATCGGCGGCTCGGCCGCGCCGCGCGCGATGATCGAATATTTCATCGATCGCGGAATCCGGGTCGGCCACGCCTGGGGCATGACCGAGATGTCGCCGATCGGCACGGTCGGGGCGCCGCCGGCGACCTGGGACGATCTCGGCCGCGAGGGCCAGGTCGACTATATGTCCAAGCAGGGCCGGGTGCCGTTCGGGGTCGAGCTGCGCACGGTCGACGATGACGGCAACGTCCTTTCGCGCGACGGCAAGACATCGGGCCGGCTGCAGGCGCGCGGTCCCTGGGTGGTCGAGCGCTACTTCCAGGACGAGAGCGGCCCCGCCGCCGATCCGGACGGCTGGTTCGACACCGGCGACGTCGCGATCCTGCACCCGGACGGTGTCATGCAGATCACCGACCGCTCGAAGGATGTGATCAAGTCGGGCGGTGAATGGATCAGCTCGATCGAGCTGGAGAATGCCGCGGTGGGCTGCCCCGGCGTTGCCGAAGCCGCCGCGGTCGGAGTCTACCACCCCAAATGGGACGAGCGCCCCCTCCTTCTGGTTGTGAGGAAGCCCGGGGCGGACGTCACCGCCGGCCAGATCATGGCGCACCTGTCGAACCAGGTCGCCAGATGGTGGCTGCCCGACGAGATACTCTTTGTCGAAAACCTGCCCCATACCGCGACCGGCAAGCTCCTCAAGACCGCGCTCCGGGAGCAGTATAAGAATCACAAGCTGGCCACGGCGGCCTGACGGAGGTGCCCCAATGAAGATCCTTTTCCTCGCCGCGGCACTTTCGGTCGCAGCGTCCGCTCACGCCCAAGAGCCGCACGGAGACCACCAGCTCGGCACCGTCGACTTCGAAATCTCCTGCAACACAGCGGCGCAGGCGCGTTTCAACCGCGCCCTCGCATGGCTTCATTCGTTCGAATATCAGGAAGCCGAGAACGACTTTCTGGCCGCCGCCTCCGCCGATCCAAAATGCGCGATGGCGCATTGGGGCGTCGCGGCGAGCAATTACCACCCGCTCTGGGCTCCGCCCACGGCGCAGGAGCTGGAGAAGGGCCGCCGAGCGATCCAAGCAGCCAAAAGCCTTGGCGGCATGGCTCGGCGTGAGGCCGACTTCGTCGCCGCGCTGGACGAATTCTACCGCGGCACCGGCAGTCACAAGGACCGTGTCCTCGCCTATGTCGGGGCGATGGAGCAGCTTCATCGGCGCCATCCCGCCGATCAGGAAGCGGCCGTCTTCTACGCGCTCGCGCTGATCGCTGCCGGCACGATGGACGACGATGCGAGCTATGCCCGCGAAAGCCAGGCCGCCAAGATCCTGAATGGCGCGCTGGCGCGCGCGCCGCATCATCCGGGCGTCTCCCATTATCTGATCCACGGCTACGATTATCCTGCGCTCGCTCATCTCGCGCTGCCGGCCGCGCGCACCTATGCGGGGATCGCGCCTGCCTCGTCCCACGCGCAGCACATGCCATCCCACATCTTCACCCGTCTCGGTCTGTGGCAGGAAGGCATCCAATCCAACTTGCAGGCGGAGGCCGCCGCGCGGGCTTATGCCGCCAGGCACAATATGGCCGGCTCGTGGGACGAGCGGCTCCATGCGATGGATTATCTCGCCTATAGCTATCTGCAACTCGGGCAGGACGAGAAGGCGCGCGAACTGCTCCGCGAGCTCAACGAGATCAAGCGCGTCGATCCGCCCAATTTCAAGGTCGCTTACGCCTTCAGCGTGATCCCCGCCCGCTTCGCGCTGGAGCGCCGGCAATGGAACGAGGCGGCCGCGCTCGCGCTCTCGCCGAATGCGGCTGTTGCGCTGCCTTGGTCGCAATTTCCCTGGGCGGAAGCGCAGATCCATTTCGCCCGGTCTGTCGGGGCGGCCCGTGGCGGGAATTTGGCGCTCGCCCGCGTGGAGACCGCGAAGCTGGAAGCGATCCGCCGGTCGATGTCCGCTCGCGAAGGCGAGTATGATTGGGCCACCCAACTCGAGATCGAGCAACGGATCGCCGCCGCCTGGCTGGCCGCCGCCGAAAAGCGAAGCGAGGAGGCGCTCGCCATCATGCGCTCCGCAGCGGAGCTGGACGACGCCACCGAAAAGCATCCTGTCATGCCGTCCGCGCTCCTGCCGGCACGCGAGCAATATGGCGAGCTGTTGCTGGAATTAGGCCGCCCGGCGGAGGCGCTGGCGGCGTTCCAGGCTACCCTTGCCCGCGCTCCCGGCCGCCGCAATGCGCTGCGCGGCGCCGCCCTCGCCGAGGCGGCGTCAAAAAAGCCGTAGCTGCGGCCCTTCCGGGGGGCGGAAGAGATCCGTGCGGAGCGTCAGTTTCTCCTGCTTCAGCCCATATTTCTTCACCGCTTTCTCGAAGCGCGAGCGCAGCAGGTCGGCCCACGGCCCGAAGCCCTGCATCCGGGTGAACCAGTTCGGGTCATTGTCGCGGCCGCCGCGCAGCGACTGGATGATGCTCATCACCTTGCCCGCGCGCTCCGGATAATGCTCGTCGAGCCAGGCGCGGAACAAGGGCGCGACCTCGTGAGGCAGCCGCACCGGCAAATAGAAGCAGCCGTTCGCTCCGGCGTCGACAGCGGCTTCGACGATATGCTCCAGCTCATGATCGGTGACGGCCGGTACGACCGGGGCGATCGCCACCCACACCGGAACGCCAGCTTCACTCAACCGCTTCACCGCCGCCAGCCGCTTGCGCGCCGACGGGGCTCGCGGCTCCAGAGTCCGCGACACTTGCGGCGTGAGCGAGGTGATCGAAAGCGCGACGCTGACGATCCCCAGCTCGGCCATCGGCACCAGCAGGTCGAGGTCGCGCAGCACCCGGTCCGACTTGGTCGTGATCGTCAGCGGATGCCGGGTCTCGAGCAGCACCTCGACGCACGAGCGCGTGATCCGGTAGCGCTCCTCGATCGGCTGATAGGGATCGGTGTTGGTCCCCATCGCGATCGGCCGCGGGCTGTAGCCGCGCCTGCCGAGCTCCGATCGCAGCAGCACGGCGGCGTCGGGCTTGGCGAACAGCCGCGACTCGAAGTCGAGCCCCGGCGACAGGTCGTGATAGGCGTGGCTGGGCCGGGCGAAACAGTAGATGCAGCCATGCTCGCAGCCGCGGTACGGGTTGATCGAGCGGTCGAAGCCGACGTCCGGCGATACGTTCCTCGCGATGATCGTCCTGGGTTTCTCGACGGTCACCGTCGTGCGCAGCGGCGGCGCCCCGCCGTCCAGCGTCTCGCGCTCGTCCAGCCAGTCCACGTCGGCCTCGCGCGCGGCGAGTCCGAAGCGGGTCGGCGTCAAATTCTCAGGAGCGCCGCGTCCGTGCCGTGCTTCGGGGTGGCTCATCCCCGATGCTATGCGCCCTCAGCGGGAACAAAACAAGAACTAGTCGCCGCCCTGGGTCGATGCACTGGTCGTTACCGGCGTCTGCATTCGAACCGCCGCCGCTCCGGGAAGCCCCGGAAAGCGCGGCCACATGCCTTGGGCCAGCGCGGTGCGGCTGGCCGAATCCTTCCCCGCCTTCTGCTCGTAGATCCAGTAGTTGCGAAGCACGATCGGCACGTAGCCGCGCGTCTCCCAGTAAGGGATCGATTCGATGTAGAGCAGCGGATCGCCGCGATCCATGTGGCGCGTGTTCCACTCGGCGATCGGCGAGGGGCCGGCATTGTAGGCGGCGATCACCTTGGGCAGCAGCCCGCCGGTGCCGGGATAGTCGCGCAGATATTCGATGTAGCTCTGGCCGAATTCGATGTTGGCCGCCGGGTCGCGCAACTGGCCGGCCTCGAAATATTCGCCGCGGCTCCGGGCGATGTCGCCGGCCGTGCCGGGCCGCACCTGCATCACGCCGGTCGCTCCGGCGGGGCTCACCACCTGGGTGCGGAAACTCGATTCCTGCAGCGCGTGCGCGAACACCAGCGACTTGTCGATCCGCCAGCCCTTGCTCGGCCGCCAGTCCGGCGCCGGATAGCGCGCCGCCATGTTGATGCGCGCGCCGCGCGGCGCGTTGTGCGCCAGCCAGAATTGCGTCCAGGGCAGGCTGAGGTCGTCGGCCAGGTGCAGCAGCGCGTCGTGGTCGGCGGGGCTGATCTTCGCCTGGTGGCGGATGAATTCGTCGGCAAGGCCGGTCTCGCCGATCTCGGCGAGCGCGATCGCGGTGCGGACGTTCGCTTTGCGGGCGATCGGCCGCCACTCGGCGTCGCGGTAGTCGTGGAGGTCGCCGCGGCCGGGATCCCTGATCCCGAGCGCCCGCGCCGCGATCAGCCCGTAGAAGGTCTCCTTGAGCCGGGCCGCCGTCCGCAGCCGCGCCTGCACCCGCTCGGGCCGGGCGCACAGCATGTCCGCCCGCGCCGCCCAATAATTGCCCGCCGCCATCATCTCGGCATCGGCCGAACGGCCGCCTACCGTCGCGAAGGCGTCCGACGCCGCGGCGCAGTCGCCCAGCCGCCAGCTTGCCAACCCGGCGGTCCAGGCGGCGTGCAGCGCCCATTCGCCGCTGCCGGCGCGCGCCTTGCCGGCGAGCATCCGGGCCGCGACGTTGTTGCCGGTCAGATAATAGGACCAGGCGATGCGCTGCTGGAATTCGGTGCGGGCCTCGGGCGTGAGCGCATATTCGCGGGCGTTGAGCAGCGCTTCGGCCGCCGCGGGCTGGTCCTCGACGATCAGCGGCTGGACCTCGGCGTCGAGCTCGGCGGCGAGGGGGTCGCCGCTTGTGCCCCGGGCGCGCGCCCGGCGCGGCTGCTCGCCCGCCCAGAACAGGCTCTGCGCCTCGGGCAGCTCGGGCAGCCCGATCGCGCCGCGGGTCTCGGCGAGCCGCGCCAGCTGCGCCGCCTGCGGCAGCTCCGGCGCCTGCGCGAGCAGGGCGGTCAGCTCCTCCAGCGACACCACCGGCGACCCTTTGGCGAGATACAGCTCGGCCCGCGCCGCGCTCTGCAGCTGGCGGTCCTGCAGCGCGTCGATCCGCGCGGCGGCATTCGACCATTCGCCGCCGCGGATGGCGCGGAAGATTTCGCGGTAATCCGCCTTCTCGACCTCGCTCAGCACCGACGGCTTGCCCGAATGATGGAAGGGCGCGGGCCGGGTCGGTGCCGTGTCCAGCGCGAGCGCCGCAGTCGCGGGAAGGGCGATCGCGGCCGCCAGCAGCAGGGGCTTCATCATCGGTCGAGTTCCCGGACGAGCATTTGCAGGTCGGCCCAGGCGTGCGCCTTGGCCCACGACTGCGTGAGCAGATAATCGGGCGTCAGGGTTACGATCGCCCTAACCGGGCCGGCGTGGGTCGCGACGTCATGCCAGCGGCCGCGCGCCTGCGCGATCGGCAGGCCGAGCAGCGCCCTGGAACAGGCGTCGCCGAACAGCAGCAGGGCGCGGGGCGCGGCGAGGCCGATATGGTGCCGCGCCAGCGTCGCGCACTGGCCCGCGGCCGGGTCGGTGAGGCGGCCGTCGGGCGAGCGCAGGCAGGACAGGGAGGCCAGGTAGATCGAGCCCCGGTCGCGGCCGATCGCCGCCAGCATCCGGTCGAAAAGCCTTCCGGCCGCGCCGGAAAGCAGCGTGCCCGCCGCACAATCCTCGGCCGCGGGCATGTCGATCATCATCATCAGCCCCGACTCCGGGTCGCCGCTCGGGCACACCCGCGGCGCCGTCGGCGACGCGAAGGGGAGGGCGCCGTCGCTCTGCAGATAGCCGCGGAACAGGTCGAGCTGGCCGGGAAGGACGGCTTCCGGCTCGGCCGCGGGGGCCGGCGCTGGGGCGACGGAGCGGGCGTTGGGGCGCAGCCAGTCGCGCGGCTCCTCGTCCACGAGCGTATCGACGCCCGCGTCGGCCCACCACTGCAGGGCGCTCGCCGCGGCCGCAGGGGACAGTCTGGTCATATCAAGCTCCACCCGCCGCCATTCACCCGGCGGCAGGCAGGCTGGTCAACCGCAAAGGAGCCGCTTATCTGCCAGACGTTGGCAGGGTGCGACGAAGGGTAGAGCGGGATGAGCGAACGCGAGTCAATGGCCTATGATGTGGTGATCGTGGGGGCCGGTCCCGCCGGTCTCGCCGCCTCGATCCGCCTCAAGCAGCTCGCCGCCGAGGCCGGGCGCGAGCTCTCGGTCTGCGTCCTGGAAAAGGGTTCGGAGGTCGGCGCCCACATCCTTTCAGGCGCCGTGATCGACCCGATCGCGCTCGACGAACTGCTGCCCAATTGGAAAGAGCTCGGCAGCCCGCTGACCGTGCCGGTGACCGAGAACCGCCATTGGGTGCTGACGGCGTCCGGGAAATACGAGCTGCCGCACCTGATGATGCCGCCCTTCATGAACAACAAGGGCACCTACACCGCTTCGCTCGGCAACCTCTGCCGCTGGCTGGCGGGACAGGCCGAGGCGCTCGGGGTCGAAATCTTCCCCGGCTTCGCCGCCGCTGAAGTGCTGTTCGACGAAAGCGGCGCGGTGAAGGGGGTCGCCACCGGCGACATGGGGGTCGGCCGCGGCGGCGAGCGCAAGCCCGAATACCAGCCGGGCATGGAGCTCCACGGCAAATACACCTTCTTCGCCGAGGGCGCTCGCGGCCACCTCACCAAGGAGCTCAAGCGAATCTTCAAGCTGGATGAGGAGAGCCAGCCGCAAGTCTATGGAATCGGCCTCAAGGAGCTGTGGGATATCGATCCCGCCAAGCACGTGCCGGGACGCGTCATCCATACCCAGGGCTGGCCGCTAGACGACGCCTGGGGCGGCGGTTTCCTCTACCACCAGGAGGCCGGGCAGGTGGCTTTGGGCTTCGTGGTCGCGCTCAACTACCGCAACCCCTATCTCTCCCCGTTCGAGGAATTCCAGCGCTGGAAGCAGCATCCGGCGATCCGCGAGGTGCTCGAGGGCGGCCGCCGCGTCAGCTACGGCGCGCGCGCCATCAACGAGGGCGGCTACCAGGCGATTCCCCGGCTCTATTTCCCCGGCGGAGCGCTGATCGGCTGCTCTGCCGGCTTCGTCAACGTGCCTCGGATCAAGGGCAGCCACACCGCGATGAAGTCCGGAATGCTCGCCGCCGAGGCCGCGTTCGAGGCGATCGGCGCCGGCCGCCAGAGCGACGAGCTCAAGAGCTACGAGGAAGCGCTCCACAAGAGCTGGGTCGCGAGCGAGCTCAAGACGGTGCGCAACGTCGAGCCGATGGTGGCGAAGTTCGGCGGCACGATGGGCACGATCCTGGCCGGCGCCGACATGTGGATGCGCACGCTCAAGATCGGCTTGCCGTTCACGATGAAGCACCACCGGGACAACGAGACGCTGCTGCGCAAGGACCTCGCCAGGCCGATCGCCTATCCCAAGCCCGACGGCGTGATCAGCTTCGACCGCCTGTCCTCGGTGTTCCTGTCCAACACCAACCACGAGGAGGATCAGCCGGTCCACCTCACGCTCAAGGACGCCAGCGTACCGATCGACGTCAATCTCAACTTATACGACGCGCCCGAGCAGCGTTATTGCCCGGCCGGCGTTTACGAGATCGTGGGCGCGGAAGAAGGCTTGCCAAGGCTCCAGATCAACGCCCAGAATTGCGTCCACTGCAAGACGTGCGACATCAAGGACCCGACGCAGAACATCAACTGGGTGGTGCCCGAAGGTGGAGGAGGCCCCAATTACCCCAATATGTAAGCCTTTCGCCGCCCTTCTGGCCGGCGCCCTGGTCCTCCCGCTGGGCGCCGCGCAGGCAAGCCGCGAGGACGCCAACGAGCTCAGCGCCTATGCCCGTGCCCGCGCCGCCGACAGCTTCGGCGCCGCCGACCGCGCCGCCCAGGGCTATGCCGCCGCGCTGGCGCTGTCGCCCGACAACGAGATCCTCGCCGCCCGGGCGCTCAGCCAGGCGATGGCGGCCGGCGATCGCGCGCTGGCGCTGAGCGCCGCCCGGATCCTCGAGCGCTCCGGTCAGCTCGCGCCCGACGCCCGGCTGCTGCTCCTCACCGAGGCGCTCCGCATCCGCGACTGGAAGGCCGCGACCGCGCAGATCGACCTCATCGAGCGCGACCAGGTCTTCTCCTTCATGACCCCGGTGCTTCGCGCCTGGCTCGCGTTCGGGTCGCGCAAGGGCGATCCGCTCGCGATCCTCGACGCGGCCGCGGTCGAGCCGCTCGCCGGCGCTTATGCCAAGGAGCACAGGCCGCTGATGCTGCTTGCGCTCGGCAAGGAGCAGGAGGGCGTGACCCAGCTGCTCGCCGCCACCGACGCCGACGGCGGCCGATCCAACCGCCTGCGCATCGCGGGCGCCGCCCTGCTCGCCCGCAAGGGCGACCGCAAGCGCGCCCTGTCGCTGCTCCAGGGCGATTCCGGCCCGATCGTCGCCGCTCGAAAGCTGGTCGAGGCGCGCCGGCCGGTTCCGGGCGAGATCTACAGCGCCGCCGCGGGCGTCGGCGAATTCCTGGTCCGGGTGGCGATCGACCTCCACCGCCAGAACGTCACGCCGCTGGCGCTGACCTACGCCCGGCTGGCCACCTTCCTGGCGCCGGAGAACAGCGAGACCTGGCTGGTGACGAGCGAACTGCTCGCCGTCCGCGAGCAGCGCACCGAGGCGCTGGCGGTTCTCGCCAACATCCGTCCCGACGATCCGTTCGCCGGCGGCGTCAGCGATTCGCGCATCAAGCTGCTGGTCGCCAGCGGCAATCAGCAGGCGGCGCTCGCCCAGGCCGAGGAGGCGGTGAAGGCGCCGTCGCCGGGCGTCTCCGATTGGTCGCGCCTCGGCGACCTCTACAGCGAGCTCGATCGGCCCAGCGAGGCCGCCACCGCCTATCGCAACGCCATCGCGCTCGCCAAGGCGGGCGGCGAGGGCGCTCCGGAATGGACCTTGTGGCTGCTCCACGGCGGGGCGCTGCACGAAGCGGGCGATTGGCCCGGCGCCAAGACGGCGCTCGAAGCGGCCTACAAGCTCGCGCCCGAGCAGCCGGTCGTGCTCAACTATCTCGGCTACGCCCAGCTCGAGCGGCGCGAGAACCTGGCCGAGGCGGAGAAGCTGATCCAGGAGGCGAGCCGGCTCCAGCCCGACGACGCGGCGATCACCGATTCGCTCGGCTGGACCTATTTCATCCGCGGCAACGTCCCCAAGGCGATCGAGCTGCTCGAGCGCGCCGTCGCGGGCCAGCCCGCCGATCCGGCGATCAACGAGCATCTCGGGGACGCTTATTATGCCGCCGGCCGCCGCTACGAGGCGCGCTACGCCTGGGAAGCGGCTTTGCTCAATGCCGAAAAAGACGCCGCCCAGCGCCTTCGCGCCAAGATCGAGGCCGGGCTGACGCCCAAGCTCGCTTCCCCCTGAATGGACGATACGGCCTACGCCAAGATCAACCTCGCCCTCCACGTCCGCGCTCGCCAGCCGGACGGT
>DASWSP010000010.1:0-17629 GCA_036402575.1 Allosphingosinicella sp.
AAGCTCGGCGAGCTCGGCATCGGCGACGCCGCCTAGAGGATTTCGCGGACGATCTCCTGCGGGCGGCAGAGGCGAACGCCCTTGTCGGTCTCGACAAGCGGGCGATTGATCAGGATCGGGTTTGCTACCATCGCATCGAGGATGGCCTCCTCGCTGGCGCGGCCGCCGGTCAGGCCGAGGTCGGCGGCGAGTTGCTCCTTGGCCCGCAGCCCCTCGCTCGGCGCGATCCCCGCACGCTCGTAGAGGCGCTTCAGCTCCTCACGCGCCGGCGGGTTCTTCAGATATTCGATCACCGTCACGTCGGCGCCCTGCGTCCGAAGGATCTCGAGCGTCTTGCGCGAAGTGCCGCAATTCGGGTTGTGGTAGATGGTCGCCTTCATCGCCTGATCCTGCCCGATGTCGCCAACCTCATAGGTCGCGCGCCCTCGGAGCGAAACACCTTCTGATGCCCTCGCCGGAACGCTCTGCCCCGGCAGGGGTTTTTGCCGCATGAGAATGCTTCTTGCCGTGCTTGCCGGCTTGTCGCTTGCCCCCGTCGCGGACGCCGCCGCCGCGCCGCGCGGCTTCGAAGTGCGCGACGTGCTTCCCATCGAGCGGCCGCTTCGGCCCGGCGATTTCGTCTGGGACGATGAGGGCGTGCCGCCGGGGCCGACGCGGATCGTCGTCGATCTCGCGGAAGAGCAGATCTATGTCTACCGCGCCGGCTACGAGATCGGCCGAAGCTCGATCATCTTCGGCGCCGACGACAAGCCGACCCCGACCGGGACCTTCCCGATCCTCCAGAAGAAGGAGCATCACATTTCGGGCAAATACGGCTCGCCGATGCCCTATTCGCTGTGGCTGACGCGGAGCGGCGTCGCCATCCACGGCAGCGAGGTGGATTATGACGCGGTGACCCACGGCTGCGTCGGCGTTCCCGACGAGTTCGCAGCGCGGCTGTTCGACGAGGCGCGGGTCGGGGACCGGGTGCTGATCACCCAGGGCTGGATGTCGCGCCTCTACGGCCCGTAACAGCGCGGGTCAGACGCTTTCGCGCGCCAGCCACTCCTCCAGCCATTTGATCGTATAGTCGCCGGCCTGGAACTCCGGGTCCTCGATCAGCGCCTGGTGGAGTGGGATGGTGGTGGTGATGCCGTCGATGACGAATTCCTCGAGCGCCCGGCGCAGGCGGCGGATCGCGCCCTGGCGGGTGGTGCCGTAGACGATCAGCTTGGCGATCATGCTGTCGTAATAAGGCGGCACGCGGTAGCCGGCGTAGAGCCCGCTATCGACGCGCACGTTCATCCCGCCCGGCGCGTGGAAGCCTTTGATCAGCCCCGGCGAGGGCGCGAAGCTACGCGGGTGTTCGGCGTTGATGCGGCATTCGATGGCATGGCCGCGGAACTGGACGTCCTGCTGGCGCAGCGTCAGGCCGTGGCCCTCGGCGATCCGGATCTGCTCGCGGACGAGATCGAGGCCGGTGATCATCTCGGTGACCGGGTGCTCGACCTGGAGCCGGGTGTTCATCTCGATGAAGTAGAACTCGCCGTTCTCGTACAGGAACTCGATCGTGCCCGCCCCGCGATAGCCCATGTCGGCCATGGCCTTGGCGACGATCCCGCCCATGCGGTCGCGCTCCTGCGGCGTGATCACGGGGGACGGGGCTTCCTCCAGCACCTTCTGGTGGCGGCGCTGGAGCGAGCAGTCGCGCTCGCCGAGGTGGATGGCGTTGCCGTTGCCGTCGCCGAACACCTGGAACTCTATGTGCCGCGGGTCGCCGAGATATTTCTCCATGTAGACGGTGTCGTCGCCGAATGCGTTCTTGGCCTCGGAGCGTGCCTGGCTGATCTGCGCCTCGAGCTCGTCCTCGGAATGGACCACCTTCATGCCGCGCCCGCCGCCGCCCGACGCGGCCTTGATGAGGACGGGGTAGCCGGTCTCCTTCGCGACCGCGCGAGCCTCTTCGATTCCTTCGATCGGGCCCTCCGATCCGGGCACCAGGGGAAGGCCCAGCGCCGCGGCGGTGCGCTTGGCTTGGACCTTGTCGCCCATCGTTCGGATATGCTCGGGCTTGGGCCCGATCCAGACGATGTCGTGCGATTCCACGATCTCGGCGAAGCGCGCATTCTCGCTGAGAAAGCCGTAGCCGGGATGGATCGCGTCGGCGTGGCTGATCTCAGCGGCCGAGATGATGTTGGGGACGTTGAGGTAGCTCTCCGCCGCCGGCGGCGGGCCGATGCAGACCGCCTCGTCGGCGAGTCGGACATGCATCGCGTCGGCGTCGGCGGTGGAGTGGACCGCGACCGACCTGATCCCCATTTCGCGGCAGGCGCGGTGGATTCTAAGCGCGATCTCGCCGCGATTGGCGATCAGGATCTTCTCGATAGCCATCTGCGACCCTAGTCGATGATCACGAGCGGCTGGTCGTACTCCACCGGCTGGGCGTCGACGACGAGAATCTGGCGGACGGTGCCGCCCTTGGGGGCGGTGATCGGGTTCATGACCTTCATCGCCTCGACGATCAGCAGGGTTTCGCCCGCGGCGACGCTGTCTCCGACCGTGACGAACGGCGCGCTGCCGGGTTCGCCGGAGAGGTAGACGGTTCCGACCATCGGCGACTTGACCGCGCCGGGGTGGTTGGCGGCGGCGACCTCGACGGTCTCGGCGGGCGGCGGAACCGGCGGCGCGGCCGCGGCGGGAGCGGGCGCGGCGGGGGCGTAGCCGGCGGGCGCCGCAGCGTAGCCGGCGAGCTTGCGCTTGACCACGATCCGGCGGGCGCCGTCCTGCACCTCGATTTCGGAGAGGTCGCCTTCGTTGAGGAGTTCGGCCAGCTGGCGCACCAGGTCGGTGTCGACCTGCATCGCGCCGGCGGCCTCGTCGGTATCAGCCATGTGTCCTATCCTGTTGGCCGCGCCTTGTCAGAGACGGGCGGCGGCGTCCAGAGCAAGCTGGTAGCCCAGCGACCCGAAACCCGCGATCGTTCCGTGAGCGACCGGTGAGATATGGCTGTGGTGGCGGAAGGGCTCGCGCGCCTGCGGATTGGAGAGGTGGACCTCGATCACCGGCACCGTGATGGCCTTGATCGCATCATGCAGCGCGACCGAGGTGTGGGTGAAGCCGCCGGGGTTGAAGATCACGGCTCGGGCGCCGGCCGCGCCCGCCTCGTGGAGCCAGTCGATCAGGTGGCCCTCATGGTTCGACTGGCGCATGTCGATGTCGAGCCCCAGCCCCCGGCCCTGCTCGACCAAGGCCGCGGCGATGTCGTCGAGGGACTCGGCGCCGTAAACCTCCGGCTCGCGGGTGCCGAGCAGGTTAAGATTAGGGCCGTTGAGGACGAAGACGGTGGCGGTCAAGTTCAGCTCTTCGGCGGGCCGTAGAGGTCGCCCGTCGCCTTCTTGGCTTCGTCGGCTTCGGGCAGCGGCGCCTTGACGGGAGGCGCGGCCTTGGCGGCGGCGGCGATGGCGGCGCCGATGGGCGCGACCGACTTGCCGAGCGGAGCGACCTTGGGCGCGGCCGCCTCGCCCGCCAGCGCCCAGCGCATGGCGACCGTGCCCGCCTTGTCGCCGCTCTTGGCCTGCGAGGCGAGCAGGGCCGTGACCGCGGAGCCCGGCATCGGCTCGTAGCGGCGCAGCACGGCGCGCTGGAAGCTGTCGACGCTGCCCGGCGGCGCGATCGTGCCGTCGGGGAGCTTCTCGGCCGCGGCGAGCTGCTCAAGAGTCATGTCGGCGGCGGCGGCGGCAGCCGCGGCGTCGGTCGCATCGGCGGCGGTGGCGAGCCGGCCGAGCACGCTGACGTCGGGCTCGACTCCGGCATAGCGGTGGGTGAAGGCAGGGCCGGTGCCCCAGCCGCCGGTCCAGCGATAGAAGATGTGGGTGCCGACCAACGCCGCCTTGACCAGGCTCGAGCTCCAATAGGGCACGACCCAGTTGGTGTGGTAGTGGGTAGCCCAGCCGACCGGCGCGAAAACCGTGCCCGAAAGCGCGGCCTCGGCGATGCGGCGCGCCTGCTGCCATAGTCCGGCATGAGGAGAGCGCGCGAGCGAACCGTCGCAGGTGAAGGTGAACTGGCAACCGGTCGAGCGCTGCGAGCCCTGGTAGACGACGCCGCACACGCTGTTCGGATAGGCCGGGTGGCGGACCCGGTTAAGCACCACCTGGGCGACCGCGCGCTGGCCGTCGAGCGGCTCGATCGCGGCCTCGTAATAGACCGCCTGGGTGAGGCAGTGGAGCGCGCGCTCGCGGTCCGAAGCGCTGGCGGCCGTGAGCCTGAACGGCCGCGCGGCGGGGTTGGGCAGGGTCGAGAGCGGCACGGCGGCGTTGAGCGCGACCGCATCCTGCGGCGCGATCTCGACGAACTTGAGCGGCTCGGGCGCAGGCACGTGCCTGGCGCCCACTGCGGCGGCCAGGTCGGCGGGGGTCCGGGCGACGGCACGGCCGTCGGGGCCGCCCGTGAAGTTGAGGCCGGACAACCAGTACAGGCCGATCAACAGGGCGAGCGCGAATGAAGCGAGCCAATGCTCGCGGCTCAGCACCGGCACCCGCAACGCCGGCAGGCGCCAATCCGGCCAGAAGCTTTCCCGCTCCAGCATCGCGGCGCGCAAAACCGGTACCCGAAGAATTGCCGTCAGCATCAGCTACTCCGAATTGGCGCGCCGCATAAAGCGCAGCGGGTATTATTGGCAATGCCCCCGCGAAAGCCGCTCGCCCGGGATCGAACCCAGGATTCGCAGTCCCTTTACCACAACTAGCTGTACCGCACCAAAACGGTCCATTCCTCACTGATAAGTCCCGGAAATCCGGAACATCGCCCCCCAAGGATTGTTGTGGGCCCAAACCGATTTTTTCCGCGGGAACACTTCATGGCGACCAAAGCGGTGGGACCGGCTCCGATGCTGGCCCTGCAATTCCGGACGGACCTTTTTCAGCGCCGGCTCGCGGCGTGGAACCACGAGCGGCTGGCGCCGCAATTCCCGAGCGAGGACTGGTCGCAGACGCTTGAGCGCGACCTGCGGATGCTTCGGCTCGAGGGCGGCTTCATCGAAGGCCTTCGGGCCGAAGTCTCCGAGGAAGCGGCGGAGGCGCCGGCGGACCCGGACGGCTTCATCGCCTGGTTCGAGGCGCTGAAGGATCACGGCCCCGGTCAGGACGACCCGCTCTTCCCCTGGCTGGCGGAGCAGGCGACGCTCGAGCAGATGCGCTGGTTCCTCGAGCAGGAAGCGGCGGGCGAGGCCGGCTTCGACGATCTCCTCGCCTACACCCAGGTCAAGCTCCCCGCGCTTGCCAAGCTCGAGCTCGCCCGCAACTATTGGGACGAGATGGGGCGCGGCAACGCCAAGGGCGTGCACGGCGCGATGCTCGCCGTGCTGATCGACACGCTGGGCGTCGAGCCCCGGATCGACGGCACCGTCTGGCAGAGCCTGGCGCTCGCCAATGCGATGACGGCGATGGCGACCACGAGGCGCTACGCCTGGCATTCGGTTGGCGCGCTCGGGGTGATCGAGCTGACTGCGCCCGGCCGCTCCGCCTGCACCGCGGCGGGCCTTCGCCGGCTCGGCTTCTCGGACCGCGAACGGCGCTATTTCGATCTCCACGCGGTGCTCGACATCAAGCATAGCGAGGATTGGAACCGGGAAGCGCTCCGCCCGCTGATCGAGGAGGATCCGCGGCGCGCTGCCGCCATCGCGGAGGGCGCGCTGATCCGCCTGAAGTGCGGCGAGCGCTGCTTCGAGCGTTACCGGCAGGAGCTCTGGGGCTAGGCAAAGGCGAACGCCGCGCGCACCGTTCCACCACCACGTCCCCGTGCGTGTGGTGCGGCATGTGCCGGCCCCCCCAGCACGAGCGCTGACACCGCCCCCATGCTGTGCCCGACCAGCAGCGGCCTTCGCAGCCGCCTCCGATCATCCATTGGTCGCTCCAGGAAACGGGTTCGTCGATCCCGGGTGGGCTGGTCGACCGCTTCGGAGCCTCGGTCGAAGAGGACGGGAACCCCGGCGGCGGGTCGCTAGATGGACCGCATCGGCCGATCGGGCCGGTACAAGGGGAGAAAAGAAATGACTGCCGAAATTTTCCGCACCGTCTCGACCTGCCTCGCGGCGATCTTCGTCAGCACCATGCTGGTGACTGCCGCCACTTCCTTCCCGGTCGTCCTCTGAGAGGATGGACGTCATGAGCGACGTCTCGATTTTCGGTGAGCGGAGCGGAAGCACGCCCGATCGGGCGGCATCCGCTCCCCTTCCCCCGGTCCGCCGCAACCCCTGCAAGGGGCTGTTCGGAACCATCGTCGTCGATGCCGGCGCGGTTCGCGGCACCGCCCGCACGATGCCGCCGGGAAGCCTCGCCTAATCGAGCGCCAGCGCGGCCTTGACGGCGGCGACATAGCTTGGGCCGACCTGGACGTTGGCTCCGTCCGCGAGCACCAGGCAGAGCGACCGGTTCTCGCGCTTCACCTCGACCACCTTGTCCGGCCGAACGAAGGCCGATCGGTGCACCCGCAAGAGCGGCGATCCCGCCAGCTTCTCCTCAAGCGCCGCCATCGTCGTCCTGAGCAGGTGGCTGCGCACATTGGTGTGCAGCAGCACATAGTCGCGCGCCGCCTCGATCCAGTCGATGCTCTCGATCGGCACGCGCCGCTGGCCGTGGCGCTCGGGCACCCAGAAGCCGTTATCCTCGAGCCCGGGCGCCCCGCTCTGGCGGAGCTGCGCCACCACCTCCTCGAGCTTGCCGGCGCGCTCGGCGGCCACTCGGATATCGCGGCGGCGGCGGGCGCGGTCGACCGCCTGGCGCAGCCGGTCGAAGCGGACCGGCTTGAGCAGATAGTCGGCGGCGTCGACGTCGAATGCGTCAGGCGCGTAATGTTCGTGCGCGGTGATGAAGACGATCTCGGGCCGAGGCTCGACGTTCATCTCGGCGGCGGCGCGCAGGCCGTTGCGGCCGGGCATCTGGATGTCGAGGATCACCAGGTCCGGCCTCAGCCGCTGGATCTCGGCAACCGCCTCGTCGCCGTCGCGTGCCTGGCCGACCAGCTCGACGCCTTCGATGTCGGCGAAGAAGGTGCGCAGCCGGTCGAGCGCAAGCGCTTCGTCGTCCACGAGCAGCACGCGCATCGCCTTTCCCCCCGTCAATGACGGCGGGCATTATTCTGATCTGACAGCCGGATAGTCAATGTGCCCGGTTGATCTCCGGGATGCAGATGGTGGCGATATAGTGGCTGTCGAAGCGTTTGGCCGTGAGGGTCGCGGCGCTGCCGTAGACCGCGTGGAGCCGCCGCTCGACGTTGAGCAGCCCGACTCCGGTGCCGCCGCCGAATTTGAGGTCGGTGGTCTGGGGCGGCACGCCGTTCTCGATGGTGATGCAGAGGTTTCCCTCCTCCACCACGGCGCGGATGTGGATGTGGATCGGGTCGCGCGACGGTGCGACGCCGTGCTTGATGGCGTTCTCGACCAGCGGCTGGACGAGGAAGCCCGGCACGAACGCCTGGCCCGCTTCGCCCGCGCATTCGACCGAGACGTCGAGCCGGTCGCCAAACCGAACCGCCTCGATGTCGAGATAATCGGCAATATGGTCCAGCTCCTCCTCGAGCGGCACCAGCTTGCCAGGATCGGTGGCGAGCGAGCTCCTGAGGAAGCTCGACAACTTGTCCGTCATCCGCTCGGCATCCTCGTTGCGGCGGGTGACGATCAGCGCCGAGATCGAGTTGAGCGCGTTGAACAGGAAATGCGGATTGAGCTGGTAGCGCAGCGCCGTCAGCTGGGCCTGCTGGGCCGCCGAGCGGGCGTCGACGAGCTGCCGCTCCTGGAGCAGCTGGCGCCGGCGGGCGAAGCTCAGCTGGAACAGCGCCAGATTGAGGGTGAAGACCAGCAGGTAGCGGAAGCCCGCCGCATAGCCGCGTTCCAGATCCCGCGGGAGGGTCGACCAGGCCGACTGCAGATTCTCGGCGACCCAGCCTGTGAAAAGAAGGTCGAAGACCGTCTGGGCGATGGAGACGGCGGCGGCGGCGGAGAGAAGAACCGCCGCCCTCATCCCCTGCGGCCATTCGAGCGTGGCTCTGAACAGGGCGAAGAGGCCGAGGCCGAACCCGATCGATACCAGGATCGTCGAGCTGTCGAGCGCGACCCCGGTCCACCCTTCGCCGCGATGGCGATCGATGATGGGGGGCAGGAAGATCAGCAGGACGAACAGCCACAGCGAGACCGTCAGCAGAATGCCCTGCCGCCAGGGCGCGTCGGTTCTGGCGTCCTGGATGAGCGTGACCACCTCGCCTCCCTTCGAGGCCAAGCTCTGCCTCAAAGCCGGAAGGGTGTCACTCGCCAACAGCATCTGCATCAATGCGCCCCCGCCTCGATGAAACAGTTGGGCGGGAGGCGCGGCGAAGCGGCTTTTGACCAAACCGACGGATCTTGCGACGAACATGACTCTCCAGAGCGCAACGAGCCCACAGGGGCAGCCGGCGAAATCACGGCGGGCGGGCGCAGTGGAGACCGCCCTGTCCATGACCGTCCGCCGCAGGCTGGGCGAGCGGCGTTCGACCAAGATGCCGCATGGCGAGACGAACGCGGCCGTGATCGGCCTTGTAGCGCAACGACTTATCCGATCGGCGCGCACTTGGGCAGCCGGGTGCGCCACTTGCGCCGGGCAGGTGGCGGACGTTTTTCTGGCCTCACCCGGCGCTGCTGGCTATCCTCAGCCGAAACTCAGGCAGAGGCAGCATGATCGAGCGCGTTCCACCCCCGGCCGAAGCCGTCCGCAACGGCCATTGCAATGCGGAACTCTATGAGGCGCTCTACCGCCAATCGTTCGCGGATCCCGATACCTTCTGGCGCGAACAGGCGAAGCGGATCGACTGGTTCAAGACGCCCTCGTTCATCGGCAACTGGTCGTTCGATCCGGTCGACATCCGCTGGTTCGAAGACGGCATCCTCAACCTCTGCCACAATTGCGTCGACCGCCACCTCCCCGCCCGTGCCGACGTTCCGGCGCTGATCTGGGAAGGCGACGAGCCGGGCGTCACCCGCCGCCTCAGCTACGGCGAGCTCCACGCCGAGGTCGTGCGGATGGCGAACAGCCTGAAGGCGATTGGCGTCCGCAAGGGCGACCGAGTTACCATCTACATGCCGATGATCCTGGAAGCCGCGGTGGCGATGCTCGCCTGCGCCCGAATCGGCGCGGTCCATTCGGTCGTGTTCGGCGGATTCTCGCCCGAGGCGTTGCGCGGGCGGATCGAGGATTGCGGCAGCCGCCACATCGTCACCGCCGACGCCGGCATGCGCGGCGGCCGTCTCGTGCCGCTCAAGGCCAATGTCGACGCGGCGCTGGAGGGCGGGCCGCCGGTGGACGCAGTGCTGGTCGTCCGCCACGCCGCCAACCCGGTGGAGATGACGCCCGGCCGCGACCACTGGTACGACGATGTCGCCGCCGGCGCGGACGGCGACTGCCCGTGCGAGCCGATGAACGCGGAAGACCCGCTGTTCATCCTCTATACGTCGGGATCGACCGGCAAGCCCAAGGGCGTGCTCCACACGACCGGCGGCTACGCGGTCTGGACCAACGTCACCTTCCACTATGTGTTCGATTACAAGCCCGGCGAGATCTTCTGGTGCACGGCCGACGTCGGCTGGGTGACCGGGCACAGCTATGTCGTCTATGGGCCGCTGTCGAACGGCGCCACCAGCCTGATGTTCGAAGGCATTCCGAACTACCCTGATTCCGGCCGTTTCTGGGATATGATCGAGCGCCACAAGGTGGACGCCTTCTACACCGCGCCGACCGCGATCCGGGCGCTGATGCGCGAGGGCGAGGGGCCGGTGAAGGCCCACGACCGCTCGTCGCTGCGGCTGCTCGGCACGGTCGGGGAGCCGATTAATCCCGAGGCGTGGCGCTGGTACCATGAGACGGTGGCGGATGGGCATTGCCCGGTGGTCGACACCTGGTGGCAGACCGAGACCGGCGGGATCATGATCACCACCCTGCCCGGCGCCCACGACATGAAGCCCGGATCGGCGGGAAAGCCGTTCTTCGGCGTGGTGCCCGAACTGGTCGACGGCGCGGGGACGGTGCTCGACGGCGCCACCGAAGGCAATCTGTGCCTTGGCGCCAGCTGGCCGGGCCAGGCGCGGACGCTCTACGGCGACCACGAACGGTTCGCCCAGACCTATTTCACCACCTACCGCGGCAAGTACTTCACCGGCGACGGCTGCCGCCGCGACCCGGACGGCTATTACTGGATCACCGGCCGGGTCGACGACGTGATCAACGTCTCCGGCCACCGGATGGGCACCGCCGAGATCGAATCGGCCCTGGTGTCGCACCGCTGCGTCGCGGAGGCGGCGGTGGTCGGCTACCCGCACGACGTCAAGGGCCAGGGTATCTACTGCTACGTCACCCTGATTGTGGGCGAGGAGCCCGGCGACGGCCTCGAGGCCGAATTGCGCCAGCACGTCCGCAAGGAGATCGGCCCGATCGCCAGTCCGGACCTGATCCACTTCACCCCGGCTCTGCCCAAGACCCGCTCGGGCAAGATCATGCGGCGCATATTAAGGAAGATCGCAGAGAACGACTTCGGCAGCCTGGGCGATACTTCCACGCTCGCCGATCCGAGCCTGGTCGACAGCCTGGTCGAAGGGCGGCGCGACCGCTAGATCGAGCGGCTCACCACTTCCTTCATGATCTCGTTGGTGCCGCCGAAGATGCGGGTGACGCGCGCGTCGCGCCAGAGGCGGGCGATAAGATATTCGTTCATGTAGCCCGCACCGCCGTGGAGCTGGAGGGAGGCGTCGCACAGCTCCCATTGCAGCTCGGTGTGCCAGAGCTTGGCGGCCGAGGCTTCCGCCGCGGTGAGCGCTCCGGCGATGTGGCGGGCGATCGCCCAGTCGAGATGGGCCCAGCCGACCTGCAGCTTGGCGGCCATGTCGGCGAGCACGAACTTGGTGTTCTGGAAATCGAACACGGCCTTGCCGAACGCCTTGCGCTGCCTGGTGAAGGCGACCGCCTCGTCGAACGCGCGCTGGGCCGATCCCTGTGCCGAGCAGGCGATCGACAGGCGCTCCTGCGGCAGCTGGTTCATCAGATAGGCGAAGCCCATCCCCTCCTGCCCCAGGCAGTTGGTGATCGGCACCCGCACGTCGTTGAAGAAGAGCTCGGACGTGTCCTGCGAATGAAGGCCGATCTTGTCGAGGTTGCGCCCCTTCGCGTAGCCGTCGCGGTCCGCCTCGACCAGGATCAGCGAAGTGCCTTTCGCGCCTTGGCTGGGGTCGGTCTTGGCGGCGACGATCGTCAGGTCGGCATGCTGGCCGTTGGTGATGTAGGTCTTGGATCCGTTGATCACATAATGGTTGCCGTCGCGGCGAGCCGCGGTCCGGATGGCTTGCAGGTCCGATCCCGCGCCGGGCTCGGTCATGGCGATGGCGGTGACGGTCTCCCCTGACACCATGCGCGGCAGCCAGTGGCTTTTCTGCTCCTCCGACCCGTAAGCGACGATGTAGTCGGCGACGATGTCGGAATGGAGCGTGATGCCGGCGGTGGAGCCGGCGTAGGCAAGCTCCTCGTCGATGACGGCGTTGTAGCCGAAGTCGAGGCCGAGCCCGCCATAGCGCTCCGGCACGGTCGGGCAGAGCAGGCCGGCCTCGCCGCACTTGTTCCAGAAGCCGCGGTCGACGATCTCCTCGCGTTCCCAGCGTTCGAGGTGGGGGGTGAGCTCGCGTTCGAAGAACTTGCGGACGGTGCCGCGGAACGCCTCGTGATCGGCGTTGAAGACGGTGCGGCGGGCGGTGTCGAGCATCTAGGGCTCCCTGGAGGGCATTCGCGGCGCAGCCGCGGGGGTTGCGGAGAAACGCGGTGCCGGCATCGGCTGGACGACCCCGGCTATGTTGTCAAAAGTGACGCGCAACGCGTTATGCGGGTGCGAAGGCGCCTCCGACAAGCTGAGCACCGGGGCGAAACAGGCGTCGGAGCCCTCCAGAAGCGCCTGCCAATGGTGCCGCGGATGTTGCCGGAAAGTGGCGGCGAGGCGCTCGGCAAGGTGCGGGCTGAGCTGCGGTTCGTCCAGGCCGAGCTTGTCGCACAGCACGGCATAGAATTGCGGCTCGAGCGCGCCCACCGCGATATATTTGCCGTCGGCGCATTCGTAGGTGTCGTAAAAGCCGGCTCCGGTGTCGAGCAGGTTCACGCCGCGCTCGTCGGTCCACATGCCCGCCGCCTTCAGCGACCAGGTGAGCGCGGCGATCAGCGCCGCGCCGTCGACCATCGCGCAGTCGATCACCTGTCCCCTGCCCGTGGCGCGCGCGGAGAGGATGCCGGCCAGCATTCCGAACGCGAGCAGCATCCCGCCGCCGCCGAAGTCCGCGACCGCGTTTGCCGGCGGCGTCGGCTTGCCGCCGGCTCGGCCGTAGCCGTGCAGGTTGCCGGCGAGCGCGATGTAGTTGATGTCGTGGCCGGCCGCCGCGGCGAGCGGCCCCTCCTGCCCCCACCCCGTCATCCGGCCGTAGACGAGCCGCGGATTTTCCCGAAGCAGCACGTCCGGCCCGAGCCCGAGCCGCTCCATCACGCCCGGGCGGAAGCCTTCGATCAGCCCGTCGGCCCCCTGGGTCAGCTCGCGGACTCGGGCGACGCCCGCCTCGCTCTTGAGATCGACCCTCACGACCGTGCGGGTGCGGGCGAGCACATCCTTGTCGGGCGGGATGACGGGCGGCTGATCCTCGCGCTCGACCCGGATCACGACGGCGCCATGGTCGGCCAGCATCATGCCCGCGAAAGGCGCCGGACCAATGCCGGCCAATTCGATGATCCTCAGCCCCTCCAGCGCGCCGCTCATGCGCTGCTTGTTAAGGCCTCCGGCCGCGCAGGGCTACCGGCCTCACTCATCCAGGGCACGATCCGCAGCCTGCACCGCGCAACCGTCATGACCGGCGAGGTCGAGGGCCTGGACGTCAAGGTAGCTCCCGACGCCGGACCCGGCTAAGCGCGGGGAATGCGGCAGGCGACTGGGACGATCACCATCGCGACCGAACGACAGGGACTGGCAGAGGTGACTCCGGCGGTCGTGCGTTGGGTCGAGGATCAAGGGATGAGCGAAGGACTGCTGACCTTGTTTTGCCGGCACACGTCGGCTTCCCTGCTGGTGCAGGAGAATGCGGCGCCGGCGGCCCGATCGGACCTCGAGCGGTTCTTCGGCGCGATCGCGCCTGAGGATCCATCGCTTTACGATCATGATGAGGAAGGGCCCGACGACATGCCCGCCCATATCCGCGCGGCGCTGACTCAGGTGCAGCTGTCGATCCCGCTCGTCGGCGGCCGCCTGGCGCTCGGCACCTGGCAGGGCATCTATCTGTTCGAGCACCGGCGCCGACCGCACCGCCGATCGCTCGCGCTTCATCTGATCGGAGAATGAGGCGATGAGCCTTGAGTCCGCCCGCGCCTGGCTTTCGGCGCATGCCCCAGACCTTCGGATCATCGAGAACGGCGCCAGCACGGCGACGGTGGCGCTGGCGGCGGAGGCGCTCGGCGTCGAGCCGGCCCGTATCGCCAAGACGCTTGCGGTGCGCGCCGGCGAGCAGGTGTTCCTGCTGGTGACGCGCGGCGACGCCCGGCTCGATAACGCGAAGACCAAGGCTCGGTTCGGGGCGCGCCCGCGGATGCTCGGGCCGGAGGAGACGCTGGCGGTCACCGGCCATCCGGTGGGCGGCGTCTGCCCGTTCGGCCTCGCGACTCCGCTGCCGGTCTATTGCGACGTGTCGCTGCGGTCGTTCGACATCGTCTATCCCGCGGCGGGTTCGCTGACGAGCTCCGTCAGCGTGGCGCCGCAGCGCTTGAGCGAGGTGGTGCAGGCGGAGTGGGTAGACCTGTGCCGCCTGCCGGAATGACTATCGGGGCGCCATCCGGATGGCGCCGTCGAGCCTGACATATTCGCCGTTCAGATAGCTGTTCTCGGCCATGAAGACGGCAAGGCGGGCATATTCCTGGGGCTGGCCGAGGCGCTTTGGGAACGGGACCTGGGCCGCGAGCGCGTCCTTCACCTGCTGCGGCATCATGGCGACCATCGGCGTCTCGAACACGCCCGGCAGGATGGTGTTGACGCGGATGCCCTCGTTCATGAGGTCGCGGGCGATCGGCAGCGCCATGCCGAGCACCCCGGCCTTCGACGCGCTGTAGGCGGCCTGCCCGATCTGGCCGTCCTGAGCGGCGACGCTGGCGGTGTTGATGATGAGGCCGCGCTCACCGTCCTCGAGCGGGTCGAGCGCCACCATGCCGGCCGCGGAAGCGGCGAGGATTCGGAAGGAGCCGATCAGGTTGATCTGGATGGCGAGCTCGAACTGGTGGATCGGATAGCGCTTGATCTCGCCGGTCGCCTTGTCGCGGCCGACCGTCTTCACGGCATTGGCGACGCCCGCGCAGTTGACGCAGATCCGCTCCTGGCCGTGCGCCCGGCGCGCCTTCTCGAAGCCGGCGTCGACCGCCTCGTTCGAGGTGACGTCGACCTGGCAGAAGACGCCGCCGATGTCGGCGGCAACCTTGTCTCCCCGCTCCTGGTCGCGGTCGAACACGGCGACGCGGACGCCGCGCTCGGCCAGGGCCCGAGCGGTGGCCTCACCGAGTCCGGAAGCAGCGCCGGTCACGACAGCGGCGATATTCTTGTCGAGCTTCATGAGATCCTCCCTTTGCCGCGCTCCTAGGAGGAAGCGAGCCGTTTCCACAAGCGCCGCGCTGCGACACCCTCAGATCCTGGCGGTTCAGGCAGGCGTGGACGAATAGACTTCGGCGCGGCTATCGCCTAGCGGCGAACGATGATCCGCCAATATGGCGCCCTTTCCTATGACGTGCCGGCAGACGGCGAGCCGCGCTTCCTGCTGATCACGTCGCGCACCAGCAGGCGCTGGATCATCCCGCGCGGCAATCCGATCCGAAAGCTTTCCCCAGCCCAGTCGGCCGCGCAGGAAGCCTATGAGGAAGCCGGGATCACCGGCCTCATCTCCCCCGCGGAGATCGGCAGCTACCGCTATATCAAGCGCCGTCCGAACGGCACCCAGGTCCTTGCCAACGTCCACGTCTTCGCCATGCTGACGACCAAGCAGAGCGCGCACTGGCCGGAGCGGGACCAGCGGGATTGGAAATGGTTCAGCCGGCTGGAGGCCGTCGAAGCGGTGGACGAGCCGGAGCTCAAGCAGCTGATCGGGTCGTTCACCCCGCCGCCGACCGAAACCTTGATCCCGGTGGCGAAACTGCCGGCGCAACGATCCGCCCTGCGCAGCCTCTTCAGCAAGATGACCGGACGCTAGGCCGCCGCTCAAGCCGAGGGCGTCAGGTACATTACGGCTGCGAAACCGCATGCTTGCCGAAGCGTTCGCCGGCCATGGATGAAGCGGCCGAGGCGAAGACATCGTTGCTCAAACCAGGGCGCAACTGCTGGACGGTGGGGCGCGCCGGCCGCGCCGCGCTGATCGTGGATGCGGCCGATTACTACCGGCAGGCTCGGCAGGCGATCCTGCGGGCGCGGTCGCAGATCATGCTGATCGGCTGGGACGTCGATACCCGGGTCGCGCTGGATGATGAGCAGGGCTCGTCCGGCGCGCCGGTGAAGTTGGGGCCGCTCCTATCCTGGGTGGCGAAGAAGCAGCCCGATCTCAAAATCTACATCCTGGCCTGGGACGAGGGGCTGATCAGCCTGCCCGGCCGGGGTACCACGCTGCTTCGGATGCTGCGCTGGTGGCTCGATCCCAGCATCACCATCAAATGGGACAGCACCCATCCGCTCGATGCCAGCCACCATCAGAAGATCCTGGTGATCGACGATTCCGTCGCCTTTTGCGGCGGCATCGACATCACCGCCGAGCGCTGGGACACGCGCGATCACCGCGACGACGAGCCGGGACGGCGGCGCCCTTTCACCCGCCGGGCCTACGAACCGTGGCACGACGCGATCATGGCGGTGGATGGCGATGCGGCGCGGGCGCTCGGCGAATGCTGCCGGAAGCGGTGGGACGCGGCCACCAGCAACGACTGCCTGCCGGCGCCCGAGCCGGGGGCCGATCGCTGGCCGCCGGAGCTGGAGCCCGCGTTCCGGGACGTCGACGTCGCGATCGCCCGCACCCGGGGCCATGAAGGCCCCAACGAGGAGGTGCGCGAGATCGAGGCCTTGTTCCTCGATCTGATCGCGGCGGCCGAGCGCTTCGTTTATCTCGAGACACAATATTTCGCCTCCCGGGTGGTCGCAGAGGCGATCGCCAAGCGGCTCGAGCAGCAGGACGGGCCCGAATTCGTGATCGTCAATCCCAAGACGGCGGAGGGCTGGCTCGACGAGGCGGTGATGGGCCCGGCGCGCTACGAGCTGATGCACGCGCTCAAGGCGCGCGACCGCCATGGCCGCTTCCGGATCTATACGCCGGTGACGGAAGGCGGCGCCGACATCTACGTCCACGCCAAGGTGATGATCGTCGACGATCGCTACCTGCGCGTGGGATCGGCCAACCTCAACAACCGCTCGATGGGCCTGGACAGCGAGTGCGACCTGCTGATCGACGGCAGCGGCCGCGACGATGTGCGGCGGACGATCGGCGAGCTGCGCTGCGACATGATCGCCGAACATCTGGGAGTCGAGCGCCACGAGGTGGCCGGCTGCGTCGAGGAAACCGGCTCGCTGATAGGCGCGATCGAGAAGCTGCGGGGTCGAGGCCGTACCCTGGTCCCGTTTGATCCGCCCGAGCCCGGCCCCGCGGAAAAGGCAATCGCCAGGAGCCAGCTGCTCGACCCGGAAGCGCCGAACGAACTGTTCGATCCGAAGGCGGCGCGGCCGGGGCTGCTGTCGCGGCTCCGCAAGCGGCAGCGGCGCTAGGCGGGGCCCGCTTCCACCTTGGGAGGCAGCGGGAACAGGGTCAGGAATCGCTCGGCAGCGGCGCGGTCTCCTTCGGTGACGAGCGCGCCCGCCGCCGCCAGCGCGTCGAGCGGCTGGCCGCCATAGACCGCTGCCGCCAAGGCCGTGGCATTGCCGGTGAAGGTGACGTCGGCGCCCTCCCCTTCGCCGCGGACGATATCGAGCCGCCCCTTGGCGATGCTGCCGACGAACCGATCGGCGCCGAGCCGGAAGGCGATGCGCGCCGAAAATCCCTTCGCCCGTTCCGCGCTGAACATGGTGCGGAAGCTCAGCATGATCGACGTGGCGCTGATCGGCAGCGTCGGGTCGTGCGCGGGCGAGCGCGCCGCCCATTTGCCAAGCGACTGGACGATCGGCTCGGCTTCATAGCCCCAGGGCGTAAGCTCATAGACCTGAAGGGAAGCCGGCGGCGGCAGCTTGCGCCGCACCAGCAGGCTCGAAGCCTCCAGGCTTTCCAGGCGCTGCGTGAGCACGTTGGCGCTGATGCCGGGCAGGTCGGCGCGGATGTCGCTGAACCTTTTCGGACCCAGCATAAGCTCGCGCATCACCAGCAACGCCCAGCGTTCGCCGATCAGATCGAGCGCGTGGGCCGTACCGCACGCATCGTCATAGCGGCGGCGGGCGGCTGAGGATGGCCGAGTTATTTTTTGTAACTCCATAGTTGCTTTTGGTAACTCACAGGCGCATCAACGTCAAATGCCGAGTCGTTGACGTGGATCAGAAAGACGCCTGAGCGGGGAGGAAGGACATGTCCGTCGATCCAGCGGCCGCCATCGAGATCTCGGCCTTCAAC
>DASWSP010000011.1:0-2906 GCA_036402575.1 Allosphingosinicella sp.
GGCGGCGAGGACTTCGACGCCAAGATCGTCGAGTATCTGGCCGACGAGTTCAAGAAGCAGGAGGGCATCGACCTTCGCGGCGACCGGCTCGCGCTCCAGCGCCTCAAGGAAGCTGCCGAGAAGGCCAAGATCGAGCTGAGCTCGGCCCAGACGACGGACGTCAACCTGCCCTTCATCACCGCCGACCAGAACGGGCCCAAGCACCTCGTCAAGACGATCACCCGCGCCGATCTGGAGCGGCTGGTCGCGGACCTGATCAAGCGCACGCTCGAGCCCTGCCGCAAGGCGCTCGCCGATGCCGGCCTCAAGGCGGGCGATATCGCCGAGGTCGTCCTCGTCGGCGGCATGACCCGCATGCCGCGCGTCCGCGAGGTCGTGAAGGAGTTCTTCGGCAAGGAGCCGCACACCGGCGTCAACCCCGACGAGGTGGTCGCGATGGGCGCCGCCATCCAGGCGGGCGTGCTGCAGGGCGACGTCAAGGACGTGCTTCTGCTCGACGTCACCCCGCTCAGCCTCGGCATCGAGACGCTGGGCGGCGTCTTCACCCGGATGATCGACCGCAACACGACCATCCCGACCAAGAAGTCGCAGACCTATTCGACCGCGGAGGACAACCAGAATGCGGTGACCATTCGCGTCTTCCAGGGCGAGCGCGAGATGGCGGCGGACAATAAGATGCTCGGCCAGTTCGACCTGATCGGCATCCCGCCGGCGCCGCGCGGCGTGCCGCAGATCGAGGTCACGTTCGACATCGACGCCAACGGCATCGTCAACGTCCATGCGCGCGACAAGGGCACCGGCAAGGAGCAGCAGATCCGCATCCAGGCCTCGGGCGGCCTTTCCGACTCCGACATCGACAAGATGGTCAAGGACGCCGAGCAGTTCGCCGAGGAGGACAAGAAGCGCCGCGCGGCGGCCGAGGCGAGGAACAACGCCGAAAGCCTGATCCACACCACCGAGCGCCAGCTCGACGAGCATGGCGACAAGGTCGACGCGGCGCTCAAGTCCGAGATCCAGGGCGCGATCGCCGAGGCCAAGACCGCCGTCGAGGGTGGCGACACCGACGCCATCCAGCAGAAGGCGCAGGCGCTTGCCCAGATCGCGATGAAGCTCGGCCAGGCGATCTACGAGAAGGAGCAGGCGGCCAACGCTTCTCCGGGCGCCGATGCCGGCGCTGCCCAGGGCGGCGAAGCCGGCGGCGGCGAGGACGTCGTCGACGCCGAATTCTCCGAGGTCGACGAAAACAAGGGCTAAGTATGAGCGCGACCGTCGCCCCGGCACAGGCCGGGGTCCCAGCGAGGGCAGGCACAGACCTTCTCCCTGAGACCCCGGCTTGCGCCGGGGATTTCGGGGCTTGCCCGGCGCCGTCCGCAGGACGGCGCGGCCCCGGAACGGCCCGTGGGGGCCGTCATGCTTGACACCGATTATTACGAGCTGCTGCAGGTCAGCCGCGACGCGGACGAGCGGACGATCAAGACGGCCTACCGCCGCCTGGCGATGGAATGCCACCCGGACCGCAATCCGGGCTGCGAGCAGTCCGAAGCCAAGTTCAAGGCGATCAGCCAGGCTTATGACTGCCTGAAGGACCCGCAGAAGCGCGCCGCCTACGACCGTTTCGGCCATGCCGCGTTCCGCAACGGCGGCTTCGGCGGCAATGGCGGAGCGCAGGATTTCGGCTCCTTCTCCGATATCTTCGAGAACATCTTCGGCGAGTTCATGAGCGGCGGCCAGGGCGGCCAGCGCAACGTGCTGCGTGGATCGGACCTGCGCTACGACCTCGAGATCACGCTCGAGGACGCCTTTCACGGCAAGGAGGTCGAGCTCCGCGTCGACGGCACCGCGATGTGCGATTCCTGCAGCGGCAGCGGCGCCAAGGCGGGCACCAGCGCGCGCACCTGCCACCATTGCAACGGCCGCGGCCAGGTCCGCGCCAGCCAGGGCTTCTTCGTGGTCGAGCGCACCTGCCCGAGCTGCCGCGGCGCCGGCCAGGTGATCGCCGACCCGTGCGAGGCGTGCCGCGGCGAGGGCCGGGTCGAGAAGCAGAAGGCGCTCCAGGTCCGGATCCCGGCCGGCGTCGACGAAGGCACCCGAATCCGCCTGACCGGCGAGGGCGAGGCCGGCGCGCGCGGCGGTCCGCCGGGCGACCTCTACATCTTCATCCACATCGCCCGGCACCAGCTGTTCCAGCGCGACGGCACCACCTTGTTCGCGCGGTGCCCGGTGAGCTTCACCACCGCCGCGCTCGGCGGAACGATCGAGGTGCCGGGGCTCGACCGGCAGAAGCACGAGATCAGGATCCCGCCCGGCATTCAGTCGGGCAAGCAGATCCGCCAGCGCGGCGCCGGAATGCCGGTGCTGAACGGCCGCGGCCAGGGCGACATGGTGATCCAGGTCGAGGTCGAGACCCCGACCAAGCTTTCCGCGCGGCAAAAGGAGCTGCTCGAGGAGTTCCGATCGACCGAGACGGGCGACGAATGCCCGGGGGCCTCCGGCTTCTTCCGCAAGATCAAGGGGATGTGGGAAGGCTGGACGGACGCGGCCTAGCTACTTCGTTTCGTCGCCCAGGCGAGATACGAGCATCACAATCACGAGCGCGGCGACCCATGCCCAGCCTTGCGCCATGATAGGATAAAACAGCAGGGCCAGAGATGCAGTGGAACTACCCGTCAGGTCCGCCCCCAATGCCCAGATCGCATACCAAACACCAAGACCGACGGACATGAGCGCGCCGGTTGTCCGCGCAAGCGACGACGCGAGGCTTCTAACCACCACCAATTTGGCCGTAACCGCACAGCAGAATACCAATGGCAGGACGGCGAGGTCGAACGCCATGTCCAGATAGCTTAGTTACGGGTCATTCAAGTTGAATTGTATCGTATGGGAAGCGAGCCCAAGAACGGGAGCCC
>DASWSP010000012.1:0-6370 GCA_036402575.1 Allosphingosinicella sp.
CAACGAGAGCGACGCCAATTTCTTCCACATCGCCGGCCCCGAGATCATGGGCTCGGCTTATGGCGAGAGCGAGCGGCGGCTCCGCGACATCTTCGACGAGGCGTCCAAGTCGGCGCCGTCGATCATCATCATCGACGAGATCGATTCGATCGCTCCCAAGCGCGGCCAGGTCCAGGGCGAGACCGAGAAGCGCCTGGTCGCGCAGCTGCTGACCCTGCTCGACGGACTAGAGCCGCGCACCAATCTGGTCGTCATCGCCGCGACCAACCGGCCCGAGGCGATCGACGAGGCGCTTCGCCGGCCCGGGCGGTTCGACCGCGAGATCGTCATCGGCGTCCCCGACGAGAATGGCCGCCGCGAGATCCTCGGCATCCATACCCGCGGAATGCCGCTTGCCGAGGGGGTCGAGCTGAAGGACCTCGCCCGCCAGACCTACGGCTTCGTCGGCGCCGATTTGGCCGCTCTGACCCGCGAGGCGGCGATCGAGGCGGTGCGTCGGATCATGCCCCGGATCAACCTCGAGGAAGGGACGATCCCGCCCGAGGTGCTCGACAGCCTCTCGGTCACCCGCGACGATTTCGGCGAGGCGCTGAAGCGAGTCCAGCCCTCGGCGATGCGCGAGGTGATGGTCCAGGCCCCCAGCGTCCGCTGGGAAGATGTCGGCGGAGTCGACCAGGCCCGTGAACGGCTTCGCGAAGGAGTCGAGCTGCCGCTGAAATTCCCCGACGCCTTCCGGCGGCTCGGCATTCGCCCGGCCAAGGGCTTTCTGCTCTACGGACCGCCGGGCACCGGCAAGACCCTGCTCGCCAAGGCGACGGCCCGCGAGGCGGAGGCGAACTTCATCGCCACCAAATCTTCCGACCTGCTCTCCAAATGGTACGGCGAATCCGAGCAGCAGATCGCGAAGCTGTTCGCCCGGGCGCGGCAGGTGGCGCCGACCGTGATCTTCATCGACGAGCTCGACAGCCTGGTGCCGGCGCGCGGCGGCGGCCTGGGCGAGCCGCAGGTGACCGAGCGGGTGGTCAACACGATCCTGGCCGAGATGGACGGGCTCGAGGAACTCCAGTCGGTGGTGGTGATCGGCGCCACCAACCGTCCGAACCTGATCGATCCGGCTTTGCTTCGGCCGGGGCGGTTCGACGAGCTGATCTACGTCTCGGTGCCGAACCACGCCGGACGCCGCCGCATCCTCGGCATCCATACCGAGAAGATGCCGGTGGCGCCGGATGTCGATCTCGACAGCCTGGCGGCGCGCACCGATCGCTTCACCGGCGCGGACCTTGAAGACCTGGTCCGCCGGGCCGGCCTGTTCGCGCTTCGCGAGTCGCTCGCCGCGGAGACCGTGACCGCGGTGCATTTCGAGCGGGCGCTGGAGGAGACGCGGGCTTCGGTCACGCCCGAGATGGAGCGCGAATATGAGGAGATCCGTTCGAAGCTGAAGCAGGAGGCGTTCAGCTCGGGCGGGATCGGCTTCATCTCGCCCGGAATGCTCACGCCGCGGGGGTCGAAGGGCGGAAGCGAAGGATGACCCACAAGCCGAGCGCGAACATCAGGGCCGAGGTGACGATGAAGGGCAGCGGCATCGACAGGCTGTAGAGCGCGACCCCGACCGTCGGGGCGGCGATATAGGCGACTCCGTTGACCGAGGTCACCATTCCCGCGACGGCGTTCTGCTCGCTGGGCGACACCGAGAGCGAAGCCCCGCTGGTAAAGCCCGGCCGAAACATCCCGAAGCCGAGCGAGGCGAGCGCGAAACCCAGCGTGATGCCGTAAATCCCCTCGGAAAGCCCGGTCACGAGCGCGCCGGCGCCGCCGACGATCGAGCCCCACAGCACCAGCTCGCGCGGCGGCAGGCCGAGCTGGGGGATCAGCCACCACTGGCCGAGCAGGGTGGCGACCGCCCCCGCCATCAGCACGAGCGCGATCCACTGCTGCGCCTCGCTCAGCGGAAGCGCGAGCCGGTCGATGATGAGGAAGCCGATCACGCCGAACAGAGCGGCATGGCCGTGGCCGCCGATGATGCCGATCATGTGCCAGACGAATATCCGCGGGTCTCGCCAGCGCAGGCGAGCGTCGGGCCGATCCGAAGGCGGGCGGGTCGAGCTGCCGATGGCGGGATAATCGACGACCGGCCCGCGCGCCGGGTTCTTGGGCGTGTCGTCGGGGAGGCGCAGGACGAGCGCCGCCAGCACCGCCGCCCCAATCGCCGCGAACACGATCAGCGGCCCCGGCAGGCCGAGCGGCGGGAAGATGAAGAGCGGCGCGATTGCCGGGCCGATGATGGTGCCGAGCCCGAACGAGGAGGCGATCGCGGAGATCGCGTTGGTGCGGTTGTCGCCGTCGGTGCGGGCGGCGACATAGGCCTGTACGGCCGGCGGCGAGGCCGAACCCCAGCCGCCATAGACCGCCCGGCCGAACGCGAAGATCGCGAAGGCCAGGGTCGGGGCGATCAGGCCGCCCAGCCCGGCGGCGAGCGCGGCCCCGCAGATCAGCATCGAGACGATGAAGCCGTAAAGGCCGAGCCGCATCAGCGCCCGGCGGCCGCGCTTGTCGGCCATCCGCGCCCAGTGCGGCGCGGTCAGCACCCACACCACCGCCGACAGGCTGAAGGCGATCGCGACCCACAGATCGGGAATGCCGAGCTCGCGCCCGATCGCCGGCATCAGCGACTGCATCGCGGTGTTGCCGGCCGCGGCGACCAGCATCACCGCGAACAGCAGCGCGAAGCGCTCGCGCGAGAGCCCGTAACCGTTCATGCCCGCTCAGACGTTCCGCAAGGAGGAAAGCCGCACTTTTTCTTCCTTTGGACGGCGTGAGCCCGGCTATGGAGCGGACTGTCGCGGACTGCGTTATGACGGGACCGTACGATGCCTCGCCCTTGCCATTGCAGCGTTGATTTGCCAACGCACCTTGCCGTTAAAGCTTCATGGGAGCCGTAATGACCTTCTCCGCCGAACAAGCACGCCGGGACCGCGCCTTTTCGAGGCGTGCCGCGGGAGGGCCGCTCTGGCACTTCCTGATGGGCTTCGTGAAGCACCCGGTGATGGTCGGATCGGTGATTCCCTCGACCCGGATCCTGATCGACAAGATGCTGGAGCCGGTCGACTGGGCGAACACCCGATTGTTCGTCGAATACGGCCCCGGCGTCGGCACCTTCACCCAGCATATCCTCGAGCGGCTGGCGCCGGACGCGACCTTGCTGACGATCGACACCAATCCGGACTTCACCGCCTATCTCAACGGCAAGTTCACCGACTCCCGGCTCCAGGCGGTGACCGGATCGGCCGCCAACGTCCGCAAGATCATGGCCGAGCGCGGCTTCGGCGCGGCCGACTTCATCCTGTCGGGCCTGCCCTTCTCGACCCTGCCGCCCGGCGTCGGCCCGCGGATCGCCGCGGAAACCGCCGAGGCGCTGCGGCCGGGCGGCGCCTTCCTGGTCTATCAATTCTCGCCGAAGGTGCGGCAGTATATCGATCCGCATTTCGACCGCATCGACCGCGGCTTCGAATGGCGCAACATCCCGCCCGCGACGATGTTCTGGGCCTGGAAGGACTGAAGGCTCAGCGGCCGTCGAGGCCGAAATTGAGGCGGCGCGACACATTGTAGTCGGCGACCGCGACGATGAAGTAGGCAAGCCCCCACAGGATCCGGTTGAACAGGCTGCGTTTGGCGCGGTGCATTTCGGGCGTGATCCTGATGCTGTTGGCGATCTCGCCGTCGACGAAGCGGTGCATCGCCGCCGCGAACGCGGGATCGTCGACCCGCAGCATCATCTCGAGGTTGAGGAACAGGCTGCGCATGTCGAAATTGGCCGATCCGATATGGACGACGTCGTCGAGGACGAACAGCTTCGTGTGCAGCTTGGTCGCCTGATATTCGTAGATTTCGAAGCCGCGCCTCAGCAGCAGCGAGTAGGTGTGGCGGGCTGCCAGGATGGTCGTTGAATTGTCCGATTTCGCCGCGGTTATCAGGCGCGCCCGCCCGCGCCGCGCCACGTTGCCGCTGCGGCGAAGCAAGGTCGGGCCCGGCGAGAAATAGGCGGCGATCATGTCCAGCCGCCGGGCGCGCGCCAGATCGTGGCGCACCGCTCGCGCCCACGGGCTGAGCCGGCGCGTCGGCCCTCCGAACAGCCAGTGCAGCTTGCCTTCCGTCTCGGTGTGCTGCCTGAGCAGGCGCCTGAGGTCGCGGATCCGGGCATTGGGCTTCTTGGTCCAGCCGAACAGGTCGTCGAAATATCTGACGAGGCAGGCGACGCTGTCGCCTTCCACCTCGAGCCCGAGGTCGCGCCACGCGCCGGATTCGACGGTTCCGAAATAATCGTCCGAGACGTTGAAGCCGCCGATGATGACCCGGCGGCCGTCGGCCAGCGCCAGCTTCTGATGGTTGCGCAGCAGGTAGCGCCGGCCGAGCTTCGGGCTGAAGCGGCAGAACTGGCAGGAGGTGTCGGTCAGCGGCTTGAAGAAATCCTCCTTGGCGGTGTCGCTGCCGAAGCCGTCGACGAGCAGCGATACCTTCACCCCGCGCTCGGCCGCGGCGATCAGCGCGTCGCGCACGCGTGTCCCCGACGCGTCGCCCAGGAAGATGTAGTAGAGGACCCGCAGCGACTCCTTGGCCTCGTCGATCAGCCGGATGAGCGCTTCGAGGCGTTCGGGTCCGTCGGCGAGCAGGGTCAGCCGGTTCCCGCCGACCATCAGCGACACCGCAGCGTCGGATTTCTGCGCGTTCGCGTCGGCCATGGCCCGGACATATGCCCATCGGCGGCGAGCGCAAGCCCTTGGGAAAAGTTGACAAGAGACAGGTCCGCGACTACCTGCCCGTCTTTCCCGTCAGCCTGAGAATAAGCGGAGCTGCTCCATGGCGCGCGTAACCGTCGAAGATTGCGTCGACAAGATCCCGAACCGGTTCGACCTGGTGCTGCTTGCCGCCCAGCGCGCGCGGCAGATTTCGGGCGGCGCCGAGCTCTCCATCGACCGCGACCGCGACAAGAATCCGGTGGTCGCGCTGCGCGAGATCGCCGAGCAGACGGTGAAGCCGAAGCACCTCGAGGAGTCGCTGATTTCCAACCTCCAGCGCGTCCAGGTCGACGACGACGACGCTCCGGACGAGGTTGGCTCGCTCAGCCAGTCGGCCGAGGCGTTGCGCCTCACCGCCGCCGCTCCTCCGCGCAACACCAATCTGGGCGCCGATTACGACTGAGCCGGCGCGAGCGGGCAAGCCCGCGGCCTTCGCCTCGTTCGAGACGCCGATCGGCTGCCCCGGTCGATGAAGCTCTAGCTTTCGCGGATTTCGGAACGGTCTACCCAGTCGAGCTCGCTCAGCGACAGCGGCCGCCCGTCGGTCGCGCGCACCTCCATCGTCGCGACCGGGCGGCGGCTGCAGCGATCGACCAGCACCGGGTTGCTCGGTACGCCCGAGACCCAGCGCTCGCCCCATTGCCTGAGCGCGATCAGCACCGGCAGCAGCGCTCGGCCCTTCTCGGTCAGCTGATAAGCGATCTTGCGCCGGTCGACGGTGTCGGGCTCGCGCCGCAGGATGTCGTTCTCGACCAGGCGCGCGAGGCGGTTCGAGAGGATGTTTCGGGCGATTCCCAGCGTCTTCTGGAATTCCTCGAAATGATGAAGGCCGTTGAAGGCGCCGCGCAGGATCAGGAAGGACCAGCGTTCGCCGACCGCTTCGAGCGCGGCCGGAAGCGAGCACTCCGCCAGGAGCGCCTTGTGGTAGTCGGTCTTCATCCTGAGCCGCGATCCTACGCCCATTTCAGACCCCATGTCTAAGAAATATGGTTGCCAATCGCAACGGGTCTTCATATAGGTTGCTGATCGAAACCAATCTGATGCCGGTTGTGCCCCGGCAACGCGAGATCGGCGCGCTCCGCGGCTTCAGCGCGGGCGGCCAGGCGCTCACAAGCCAGCAACCGAGCAAGTGCAACGGCCGCGCGCGCAACGGGCCGAGCGGGAAGCCTCCGCCCCGTAGAAGTGACGAAAGGCGGGATTTTCTGTTGCAACGCAGCGGCACCGCACCCCATGTTGGTGAAGTGCTGCGCCAATATGAGCTTCTCGAGAAGGTACGGGCCTACGATCCGGACGCCGACGAGGCGATGATCAACCGCGCCTACGTCTTCTCGATGAAGGCGCACGGCAGCCAGAAACGGGCCTCGGGCGACCCTTATTACAGCCACCCGATCGAGGTGGCCGGAATCCTCACCGACCTGCGCCTCGACGACGAGACGATCGTCACCGCCATCCTCCACGACACGATCGAGGATACGGTCGCGACCCCGGAGGAGGTCGAGAAGCTGTTCGGCAAGAACGTCGCTCGGCTGGTCGACGGCGTCACCAAGCTCTCCAAGATCGAGGCCCAGAGCGAAAGC
>DASWSP010000013.1:0-18194 GCA_036402575.1 Allosphingosinicella sp.
CACCCGCGGTTCGGCAACCCGATCAGCCGGCGCGCCCTCACCCTGTATGTATCGCGGGGCTATGTCCCGGCCCCCTTTTCGATCCACGATCGGATTTTCAAGCTCGAGCCGGGCTGCATCCTCACGGCGTCCGCCGAGGCAGCGTCGATACCGCTCGATTCACCTCCTGCTCCGGGGGCACGTACGGGGCCTGTCTCGATCGACCGCTATTGGTGCTATCGGGAAGTGGTCTCGGCAGGGCTTCGCAACCCGATCCTCGACGAGCAGGAGGCGCTCGAGCAACTGGAGCTGACGCTGGCGGCGGCGATCCGCGGGCAGGCGGTGGCGGACGTTCCCGTCGGGGCGTTTCTTTCCGGCGGGATCGATTCCTCGACCATCGTCGCCCTCTACCAGAAATACGCCTCCTCGCTGGTTCGGACCTTTTCGATCGGCTTCGAGGAAGCCGAATATGACGAGGCGCCGTTCGCACGGCAGGTCGCGGCCCACCTCGGCACCGAACATCACGAGCATTATGTCGGGGTGGCGGAGGCGCGCGACGTCATCCCGCTGCTTCCGGCCATGTACGACGAACCGTTCGCGGATTCATCGCAGGTGCCCACCTACCTGGTCAGCAGGTTCGCACGCGAGCAGGTGACGGTCGCGCTGTCGGGAGACGGCGGCGACGAGCTGTTCGGCGGCTATACCCGCTATCACGGCGCCGCGACCTTGTGGGGGCAGCTGAAAAGGATGCCTGCGCCGGTTCGCGCGGCGGTCGGGGGCACGCTGGGCCGGATGCCGCCTGCAGCGTGGCAGGTGCTCGCAACCGCGCTGCCGAACGCCAGCCGGCGGCCGCATTTCGGCGCCAAGGTGCAGAAAGGGTTGCAGACCCTGGGGGCCGCCCGCACCCTAGGCGACGTCTACGACAGCTTCCTTGACGAGTGGCAGGCGCTTGGGACTCCCGTCCTGGGCGCAGATGGGCGGGATCAGGGCGGCTACGACCTCGATCTGGGGGTCGCCGCGCCGGACACGGTGCGGATGATGTACTGCGACGCTACCACCTACCTGCCCGACGACATCCTGTGCAAAGTGGATCGTGCGGCGATGGCGGTCAGCCTCGAGACCCGCGTCCCGTTCCTCGATCACCGGGTCGCGGAGCTCGCCGCCAGGATCCCGGTGGCCATGAAGATCAGGGACGGCAGGGGCAAGCACATCCTCCGGCAGATGCTCTATCGGGAGGCTCCGCAAAGGCTGTTCGAACGTCCGAAGGCGGGCTTCGGCATCCCGGTCGGCGAGTGGCTGCGCGGCCCGCTTCGGCCGTGGGCGGAAGCGCTGCTGGACCAGGGGCGGCTGGAGCGCGAGGGCTTGTTCGATGCGGCCAAGATCCGCCGACGCTGGCAGGCGCACCTGGCCCGCAAGAGCGACTCCACCGCGGCGATCTGGGCGATCCTGATGTTCCAGGCGTGGCAGGAGACCGCCGCGCCCGCCCCGGCCGGCGCTAATAAGCCGACCCGCTCCGTCGCCACAGCCAGCGCGGCACGAGCATGATCGGATAGAGGAAGCGCAGCGGCCGCGGCAAAGGGAGCGTGGCCTGATCGTAGGGGCTCTGGAGCTTGCGCGCGAGCTCGCCGGCCTTGTACCGCCAGCCCCTGGCGAGCGCGAAGTGCGACAGGTGGATCGGCAGCGTGCCGAGCAGCGTGTCGTCCAGCTCCACCTCGCCCCGCCCGTCCATCGCCCTGATCGCAACCCGCACCAGCCAGCGGTTGACCGGATCTCGCTCGAGCGCGGCCTTGAGGCGCCGGGGCAGCGGCAGCTCGAACAATCGGGAGCATAGCAGCAGCGCCTGTGCCGAGCAGCGGCCGACGCCCAGCTCGAGCGACCTCGAATAGAGCCGCTCGATCTCATCCTCATCGGCATCCTTGAGGAAGGCGGCGACGTCGGCGATCCACTTGAGGCGCGACCAGGCATGGGTGGCGCCGTGCACGCACAGATAGCTGAACAGCTCGTCCTTCTGCAGCGTCGGCAGGCTGATCCCCGGCGCGATCGTCACCATCTGCCGGGGCGATACGGCGCTGACCCCCGGCAGCAGCACCGGGTTGTCGACGAAGCCGTGATGGATCTCCACGATGATGCCACCCGGACGGATCCAGATCGACTCCTTGTTGAGCCGGTTCCACACCCGGAAACCCTCGATCGGAAGCTCCGGCTCCGGCTTGATCCGGCGGTAGCCGGCTTGTCCGATCAGCAGGCAGGCCTGCTCGACCGCCGCCGCCGGAACGGCGAGATCGATGTCGTGCGACTTCTTCACCCCGAGCGTGCCGTAGGCGAGGCAGTCGAGCGTCACGCCCTTGACGAACAGATAAGGGATCTCCGCCGTCTGGAAGAGCTTCTGCAGCCGCACGCATTCGGCCGCGAAGGCGAGGTTGTGGCGGGCGATCTGCCCGGCCTCGGCGGCAAGGGTCCGCAACACCTCCTCGGGGGCTTCGATCCCGGCGCGGCTGAGGGCGTCGCTGGCGAGCCCCTCGACCCGCTGCCGGGCAAGCACGCGCAGGAACTGCTTCCAGTCGGCCACCACCGCGGCAGCATTCCGCACGGCGGCATCGCGCGCATCCGAAGGCGGCCAGCGACAACAAGCGGCGGCTAGTGCGAACTCGCGTGACAAAGGCGGTGTCGAAAGCACGTTGGAGGCGAATAGCCGCTCCGGCTCAACGGGGCCACTGTGTTGGTCCGGCCACTCTTTCCCCAAAAAGAGCCTGGCTGACGTTGAGCTTGCTTTTCCGACTCGTCGGGCAAGACTATCCGAACGGTGGAAGGCAATATCCTAGTGCTCGGAACTAACACAAGGCTATGGACTTGTTCAGGTTTGCGTGCAATCAGGGCAAAAATCACACAAGAAGGGAGCTGACAAGTGGGCACGAACAAAGATAGCCGCAGGGATTGGGTCCGCCCGCAGCTGAAGCGCATCGACGCCGGCTCGGCCGAAGCCCGGCAGCGGGACGGCGTTCCGGACGGTTCCGAAGCTCCGGGCATGGCGCGCTCGTAAGGCTCTGCACCAGTTCTAATTTCTACCGGCCGGGCGGCGTCCGCTTCAAAGTGGGCGCCGCCCGGTGCATTTTCGCACCCATGACATCCCACTGCGTCGGCGCCGGATCGTGACGGCGATTGCGGGTCATTTCCGGTTCGGCAGCCGGTTCGAACCCGGCCGATCCTGCGCGGCGATGCTCGACGCGCAAAGCTGCTACGGCCCGCACGACCGGGCGCAGGCCGACGACGGCGACATCGCGCTCGGCCGGAACCTCTACCGGCTGCTTCCCGAAGACGTCCACGACCGGCAGCCGCTCCGCAGCGGGCCGCTCCTGCTCGTCGCCGACGTCCGAATCGACAATCGCGACGAATTGCTGGGCGCGCTCGGCGCCGTGGGCGCGAACCTCAGCGATGCCGCGCTTCTGCTGCAGGCGTTCGAACGCTGGGGCCAGGGAGTCCTCGACCGTGTCGCCGGGGATTTCGCCTTCGCCGTCTGGAACAGCCGGGATCGCGAGCTCACCCTCGCCCGCGATCCGCTCGGCCAGCGGCCGCTCCATTATCACCGCGGCGACGGCTTCTTCGCCTTCGCCTCGATGCCGGCCGGCCTCCACGCGCTCGACGGCATCCCCCGGGAGCCGGACGAGGAGAAAGCCGCGCAATTCGTCGCCGATCTCTTCCCCAGCGGACCGCGGAGCTACTTCAGGGGAATCCTGCGGGTGGAACCGGGCCATGTGGTGACGGTCACCCGGGAAAGCGTGAGCACGCGCCGCTACTGGCAGCCGCGGCGGAGCGAGCTGAGGCTCCCGCGAATGGCGGACTATGTCGAAGCGTTCCGCGAGCAGATCGACCGCGCCACCGGCGCGATGCTGCGCGGCGGCGGCGAGCTGGTCGCCTCCCATCTCAGCGCCGGCTACGACAGCAGCGCGGTCACCGCCACGGCGGCGCGGCTGCTGGCTCCCGAAGGGCGCCGCCTCCTCGCCTTCACCGCGGCGCCGCGCGAGGGATTCGACGGCCCGGTGCCGCGCGGCCGGATCGCGGACGAGAGCCGGCTCGCCGCGACCACCGCGGCGATGCACCCGAATATCGACCATGTCGTGATGCGTCCGTCGGGCACTTCGCCCTTCGCGCTGCTCGATGCCAAGCACCCGCTCGTCCAGCAGCCCGCCGGCCATATCTGCAACGGCGTCTGGGGAACGGCGATCAAGGAAGCGGCCAAGGCGCGCGGCGCTTCGGTGCTGCTGATCGGCCAGATCGGCAACTACACGATCAGCGCCGGCGGGCGCGGGCAGCTCGCCGATCTCGTCCGGCAGGGGCGGATGCTGCGCTGGTGGCGCGAGGCCCGCGCGATGGTGGCGAAGAGCCCGATGCGCTGGCGCGGCGTCTTCGACAATTCGTTCGGTCCGTGGCTTCCGCTGCCGCTCTACGAGCTGCTCTCCCGCGGCTTTCGCGGCGCCTCTCCCTCGTCCGCCAAGCCGTCCCTGCTGAGCGCCGCCTGGGCCGGGCGGATGGGCCAGCGCCCGGCGGACAGCTTTCGCGATCCGCGGCCGGGGAAGGACAGCGCCGAGCTCGCGATCAGTCTGCTGCACAACGAGGATTCGGGCAATTTCCGAAAGGCCTCGATCGCGGCGTGGGGCATCGACGAACGCGATCCGACCGGCGACCGCCGGCTGATCGACTTCTGCCTTTCGCTTCCGACCGAAATGCTGCTGCGCGACGGCGAGAAGCGGCCGCTCGCCCGCGCCGCGCTGGCCGACCGGCTGCCCGCCGAAGTGCTCGACCTGCAGGACCGCGGCTACCAGATGGCCGACTGGTACGAGCAGATCACCCCGGAGCTGGTCGCCGCCGAGGCGGAGCGGCTGGCGCGATGCGAAGCGGCCGCGTCGGTCGTCGATTTCAACCATGTCCGCGCGATGATCGACGCCTGGCCCAGCGGCGGCTGGGACCGGCAATGGGTGATCAGCGAGTACCGCGCCGGCCTGTTGCGCGCGCTCTCCGCCGCCCATTTCCTCTGCGGCGCGAGGGTTTGAATTTGCCTCGCACGGCCTCGATTGACTATTCACGGACGATGGCCCTGACCGCGTCCCTGCGCAGCTTTTCGAGGCTCAGCTGGTTCCAGCGCGCGCTGCTCGCCGAAGCGCTGGCGACGCTTGCCGCGGCCTCGCTCGCGATCAGGCTGGCGCCGTTCAGGCGGGTGGTGCAGGCCGCCGGCTCCAGCGAGCGCCGAGCCAGCGGCGACGAGCGCCATCATGCCGAGACCATCAAGCAGTGCCGCTGGGCGGTCGGCGCCTGGGCGGACCGGGTGCCGTGGAGGGCGGTCTGCTTCCAGCGCGGGCTGGCGCTGCATCTGATGCTGCGGCGGCGCCGCGTCCCGTCGGTGCTTCACTACGGCGTCGCGCAGACTTCCGAGCGCGGACTCAGCGCCCATGTATGGATCAGCTCGCGCGGCCAGATCGTGCTCGGCGGCGAGGAAGCGGGCGGCTTCGCCTGCCTCGCCTCCTTTCCCGCGCCGCCGGCCGCCTGATGGTCGCGCTGCAGGACCTGACCGCCCCCGCGCAGGCGCGCACCCGCGGCCCGCTGCGCGAGTTCCTCGGCGATTTCGCCGCCTTCATCGGCCGGCGCGGGATCCATGCCGGGATCTTCCTGCTGCTCGGCGCGCTGCTGGAGGGGATCGGGCTGCTGATGCTGCTGCCGCTGCTCAGCGTCGTCATCGGCGCCGAGACCGGCGCCGGCTGGCTCGACGGCTTCACCCGCTGGATCGTGTCGATGGCGCCCGGGGCCACGCCGTTCTGGCAGCTGGCCTTCCTGCTGCTGATCTTCGCGCTGCTGATGGCCGCGCGCTCCTTTGTGATCCTCACGCGCGACGTGGCTCTGGCCAGGCTCCAGATCGGCTTCGTCGAATCGCATCGGCTGAGGATCATCGAGCTGCTCGCGCACACCCGCTGGGACGTGGTCTCCCGGCTTCGCCACGGCCGCATCACCCACGTGCTGGGCGGCGACGTCCAGGCCTGCGGCGACGCCGCCCAGCTGACGCTCCAGCTCGGAGTCGCGGCGACGATGCTGGCCGGCCAGTGCATCCTCCTGTTCCTGCTCTCGCCGCGGCTGGCCTTGCTCATCCTCGGCCTGCTCGCCGCCGGAATGCTCGCGCTGCGGCCGGTGCTGAAGCGGTCGCGGGAGATCGGCGCCGGCCTCACCGAATCCAACCTGCACCTGGTGACCAGCACCAGCCAGTTCCTCGGCGGCCTGAAGCTCGCGATCAGCCAGAATCTGCAGCGCGGCTTCGTGCGGGAGTTCGAGGAGACGGTCGCCATCGTGCGCGCTCGGCGGATCGCCTTCGTGCGCCAGCGGACCGGCGCGCAGCTGGCGCTCACCGCGCTTGCGGCGGCCGTGGCGGCGCTGACCCTGCTGATCGGCATCGGCGTGCTCGTCGCGGCACCTTCGACGCTGATCGCCTTCCTGTTCATCCTCGCCCGCATGACCGGCCCCGCCGGCCAGCTCCAGTCGGGGGCGCAGCACGTCTTCCACAGCCTCCCCGCCTACGCCAAGGTCAAGGAGCTCGAAGCCGAGCTCGGCGCCGCCCAGTCCGCCCGCCCGGACAATGACCGCGGGCCCGCCATCGCCCCCGGCCCGGTCGAGTTCCGCAACGCGAGCTTCGCCCATGCCGACCGGCCGGCGCAGGGCGAGGCGGGCGGCGTCACGGACATCAGCCTGACCATCGAGCCGGGGGCGTTCGTCGGCGTCACCGGCCCTTCGGGCGCGGGCAAGACGACGTTCGCCGACCTCCTGGTCGGCCTCTATCCGCCGCGATCCGGCAGCGTTCTCATCGGCGGCAGCCCGCTCGAAGGCCGAACCCTAGGCGGCTGGCGGAATTCGATCAGCTACGTTTCGCAGGATCCCTTCCTGTTCCACGACACGATCCGCCGCAACCTGCTCTGGGCCAATCCGGAAGCGGACGAAGCGGCGCTGTGGCAGGCGCTCGCGCTCGCCGGCGCCGACACCCTCGTCCGCCGCATGGCGGGCGGGCTCGAGGCGGTGGTCGGCGAGCGCGGCAGCCTCGTCTCCGGCGGCGAGCGCCAGCGCATCGCGCTTGCCCGGGCGCTGGTCCGAAGGCCCGCGCTGCTGCTGCTCGACGAGGCGACCAATGCGATCGACGTCGCCGGCGAGCGCGAGATACTGGAACGGCTCAGCCGCGTGCCCGACCGTCCGACGATCGTCATGATCGCCCACCGCCAGGCCAGCCTCGACCTGTGCGAGCGGCTGATCGAGCTCGACCAGGGCCGCATCGTCCGCAATGGCTGAATTCTACCAGGTTTTCGGCCTCCGGATCGAGTCGGAGCTGCCGCTGCCCGAGCTGTTCGAAGCCGAGGCGGGGGACTGCGACGTGGCGATCGGCCTGGGCGCCATCGCCGCCGCCGGCGAGGAGGAGAGGCCGGGGCTCTCGATCCGGCCCGACGGCGCCCTGCTCTCGATTCCCGACGTCGGCCGCTTCCTGATCCGCCAGGGCCGCGAAATCGTCGTCGAGCCGGCGCCGGGCGGCTCCGAACGGAACCTGCGGCTCTATCTGCTCGGCTCGGCGTTCGGCGCGCTGCTCCACCAGCGCGGCCTGCTCCCGCTGCACGCCAACGCGATCGAGATCGGCGGCCGGGCGGTCGCCTTCATGGGCCATTCCGGGGCGGGCAAATCGACCATGGCCGCCTGGTTCCACGATCGCGGCTTCCGAGTGCTCGCGGACGACGTCTGCGTCGTCACCTTCGATGCGGAGGGGCGGCCGATCGCCCAGGGCGGAATCCCCCGCCTGCGGCTGTGGCGCGAGGCGCTCGAGGCGAGCGGGCGAACCGCCGAAGCGTTCGAGCTGTCGTTCGACGACATGGACAAATACAACGTCCCCACCGCCGCGTCGGAGGCGGGCGAGCCGGTCGAGCTCAGCCGCATCTACCTGCTCGGCAAGGCCCCGCAAGGGGCGGCCGAGGGGTCGATCCGCCGTCTCTACGGAGTGGACGCGGTCGATGCCCTGGTCTCGAACACCTACCGAGGCGGGTTCGTGACGATGATGGGAACGACCAGGCGCCACCTCGCCGACTGCCTTGCGCTGGTCGGCAAGGCGCCGGTGTTCAGCGCCGAGCGCCGCTGGGGCTACGACTCGTTCGAGGCGCAGGCACGCGCGCTCGAAGCGCACGCCCTCACGCCGGAACCGACTTGATCAGCCCTTCCGATCGCAGCTCGCCGAGCAGCGCCTCGACCTCGCTCCGGCAGGTCTCCGGGTCGACCTCATATTCGTCGATCAGGGTCCCGCAGATCTCGTCGAGCGAGCGCGGCTCGGCGAGCATCGACCAGATCCGCGAAGCGACGCCGTTGAGGCCGTAGCACTGCCCCTTCTCGATGTGCAGCGCGACGATCTCGCCGTTGACGTCGGCTTCGAGCAGGTCATCGCACCGGATGATCCGCGCGGTCTCGTTGGTCATCGTTCCACTCTCTTGCATCACTCCCGTCCCTAACGCGCGCCGAAGCCGCTCAGCACCGTCCGGATCGTCCGCGCGATGATCAGCACGTCGAGCCAGAAGGAGAAGTTCTTGATGTAGTAGAAGTCGTAGTGAAGCTTCCACAGCACCTCGTCCATGTCGGCGACGTGGCCCTGCTTGACCTGCGCCCAGCCGGTGATTCCGGGCCGGACGATGTGGCGGTAGCGGTAGAAGGGCAGCTCCGCCTCATACCAGAGCGACAGCGGCACCGCCTCGGGGCGCGGGCCGATCCAGCTCATCTCGCCGCGCAGGATGTTGACCACCTGCGGAAGCTCATCGATCCGGTAGTGGCGCAGGACCTTGCCGAGCTTGGTGACGCGGTTGTCGGCATCGCGGGTCATCGCCGCGAGCCTCGGGTCCGGATGCGACGGCCCTTCGGTCATGGTCCGGAACTTGAACATCAGGAAGGGCTTGCCGCGATACCCCATGCGCTGCTGGCGGAAGAGGATCGGCCCGGGCGAATCGAGGCGGATCAGAAGCGCGACCAGCAGCATGACGGGCACCAGCAAGGGCAGCGCGGCCGCGGCCGTGGCGAGGTCCGCCAGCCGCTTGAACTTGGCGAAGACGATGCCCGGGATCAGCGATCCGAGCGTGTTCTCCGACAGATGCTCGATCGCCACCCGACCGGTCAGCGATTCCTCGATCTGCTTGACGTGCATGACGAGGTTGCCCTCGAGCGCCCGGTCGGCAAGGAACCGCTCCCAATCATCGGGGATGTCGGCGCGCAGGTCCGCCACGATCGCGTCGAACTGAAGCGCGCCCGCTCTCGGGTCGGTCAGCTCGATCCAGCTGACGTCGGGAATGCCGTAGAGCCCGCTGATCTCGCCGAACGGGACGATTCCGATCGTCAGCCGCTGCTGCCGCTGCAGCTTGAAGTAGACGACATAGTACCACAGCACGCAGACCAGGAAGCTCGCCAGGAAGTGGGCGCGGCTATAGTCGAAGCGGAAGAAGAAGAAGATCGCCAGCACCACCGCGAAGGCGACCCCGAACGACGGCAGGATATGGTAGGAGGCGCGCACCCCCGGGTAGCGCGACAGCCGGCGGAAACCGTAATAGCCGCCGATCAGCGCCGCCGCCGACCCCGCCACCGAGGCTTCGAGGCCGACCAGGTCCCCCTCCGGCTGCAGCTGCACGCGCAGCAGCCAGGGCGCGAGCACGCTCAGCAGGAACCCGACGCCCAACTGGAAGCGCACGCGATTCCACCAGGTTCTGCGCGTGGTAGCGAATTTGCCGGTTTGAATGGACACGAGGTTCGGCCTGAAAGGCTCCGTCAGAAGCGCGAAGAACGTCATGGTGCCGTTAAGGAATAAGCGGCACCGCGTCCACCATTAGCGGCGGTTCGCCGTCGGTCGCGGGGCCCCGCCTAACATGACGTTGTGCACCCGCGAACGCTGGTTTAAGCGCGGCCCGTCACCTCCAGCAGCGGATTTGCATGGCTATCCTCGTTACCGGCGCGGCCGGCTTCATCGGTTTCCATGTCGCCGGGCGGCTGCTGGCGCGGGGCGAGACCGTGATCGGCATCGACAGCGTCAACGATTATTACGCGGTGAAGCTCAAGCGCGACCGCATCGCCGAGCTGGAGCGCGAGCATGGCGCGGCCTTTCGTTTCCTCAAGGTCGATTTCGCCGACCATTCGGCGCTGACCCAGGCGGTCGGTGGCGAGGAATTCGACCGGATCGTGCATCTCGGCGCCCAGGCGGGCGTACGTTACTCGATCGAGAACCCGCACGCTTATGTGCAGTCGAACCTCGTCGGCCACCTCAACCTGATGGAGCTGGCCCGGCACCGCCGGTCCTCGCACCTCGTCTACGCCTCCTCCTCCTCGGTCTATGGCGGCAACGACAGCCTTCCCTTCCGAGTCGAGGACCGGGTCGACCATCCGCTCTCGCTCTACGCGGCCACCAAGAAGGCCGACGAGCTGATGAGCGAGACCTACGCCCATCTCTACCGGCTGCCGCAGACGGGGCTGCGCTTCTTCACCGTCTACGGGCCCTGGGGACGCCCGGACATGGCCATGTGGATCTTCACCAAGGCGATCTTCGAGGGTCAGCCGATCCAGGTGTTCGGCGAAGGCAACATGCGCCGCGACTTCACCTATATCGACGACATCGTCACCGGCGTCGTCGCCGCGCTCGACAATCCGCCGCCGGACGACGGCGCGGCCAAGGCCGGCGGCAGCCGAGCGCCGCACCGCCTCTACAATATCGGCAACAACAATTCGGAAGAGCTCACCCGGATGATCGCGGTCATCGAGGAGGCCTGCGGGCGCTCGGCCGAGAAGCAGCTGATGCCGATGCAGCCCGGCGACGTGCGCGACACCTATGCCGACATCAGCGCCATCCAGCGCGACCTCGGCTTCCAGCCGTCAACGCGGATCGACGCGGGCATTCCCCGCTTCGTCGACTGGTACCGCCGCTACCACGGAGTCTAGAGCGACCAGCGCTCCAGCCCGTCCTTGAAGCTGCGGTCGCGCCAGATGCCGTGGAGATCGGCGACCAGCCCGCCCTCCTTCACCAGCGCTTCGATTTCGCCGCCTTCCATCGCCCGGTAGGCGCGGTGCGGCACCGCCGCGAGCACGACGTCGTACCGGCGCTCCAGCGCCGCGCCGTCGATTTCCAGTCCATATTCCTCGCGCGCGTCATGCGCGTCGGCGAGCGGATCGTGGACGGTGATGTCGTGGCCCAGCCACTGCAGCCGGCTGATCACGTCGACCACCTTGGAATTGCGCAGGTCCGGCACATCCTCCTTGAAGGTGAGGCCGAGCACCAGCACGCTGCCGGTGCGGCTCTTGCGGCGGCTGTGCACCCGGTCGGCCACCCAGCCGCTCATGCCGTCGTTGATCGACCGCCCCGCCAGGATGACGCGCGGCAGGTGGCCGAGGCTCTGGGCGCAGTGGCTGAGATAATAAGGATCGACTCCGATGCAGTGGCCGCCGACCAGCCCCGGCTTGAACTTGAGGAAGTTCCACTTGGTCCCGGCGGCGTCGAGCACGTCGTGGGTGGAAAGGCCGAGTTTCTCGAAGATCTGGGTGATCTCGTTCATGAAGGCGATGTTGATGTCGCGCTGCGCGTTCTCGATCACCTTGGCGGCCTCCGCCGCCTTGATCGACTTGGCCTTGAAGGTGCCGCCGCTGGTCGCCTTGCCGTAGAGGTCCGCGAGCCGATCGGTGATCTCCTCATTCTCGCCGGCGACGACCTTCATGATCCGGTCGACCGTGTGCTCGCGGTCGCCCGGGTTGATCCGCTCTGGCGAGTAGCCGAGGAAGAAATCGACGCCGCGCTCGAGGCCCGAGACCCGCTCGATCAAAGGCCCGCAGATATCGTCCGTCACGCCCGGATAGACGGTGCTTTCATAGACGACGATCGGCTTCCTGGCGGGGTCGAGCAGGACCGCGACCGCTTCCGTCGCGCCGATCACCGGCCGCAGGTCGGGCCGGTTGCTGCTGTCGACCGGCGTCGGCACGGTGACGATGTAGACGTCCGCTCCCGCGCAGTCGGCGGCATCGCTGGTGAGCTTCAGGGTCGACGCGGCCAGCGCCTCGGCATCCACTTCGTGGGTGCGGTCGTGCCCGCCGCGCAATTCGTCCACCCGCCGCCGGTCGATGTCGAGGCCGGTGACGTCGAAGCTTCGGGCAAGCGCCACGGCCAGCGGCAGGCCGACATAGCCAAGGCCGATCACCACCACTCGCTCGCTGCTGGCCATGCTCATCTCTCTCATCCGGAAGCGGCGGTGTGCGGCTTTGCTGCGCTTCAGGCAACCGCAGGATTCTTGTCAAGCAGCCGAAGCGTCAGCGCTGCGCGAACTGGGCGCTGCGGCCCTGCAGCCAGCTCCGGTTGGCCTCGGTCAGCGCTTGAAGATAGCTGCGCGGCTTCTTCATCAGCGCCTTGGGGGTATCGGCGGTCATTCCGAGCGCGGCGGCGACATGGGCGACGAAGAACACGCAATTCTGCCGATTTAGGTTGTAGGAGGGCTGCTTCATCGTGCGCCAGCGCTCGACCGTCGCCATCACCTGCCGGTACTCCTCGTCGCTGAGCGTCAGCTTGAAGTGGCGGTCGCTCTTCGACAAATAGGCCGCGCCGACCGACATGACCTCGCCGCGCACCGAGCCGAGCAACACCGCCGGCGTCACATGTGTTGCCGTAAAGCCATAGTTCGCTTCGATTTTTTCGCCCGTTTCATCCAGGCTCCCTTCCAGAGCCACGAAGGCGTGCGGAAAACTGGCGCCGAATTCCTTGGAAAAGAACGAGATTTCCACCGCCGCGAAGGCCGCGGACGGGAACAGCGCGATCAGCGCAGCCAGCACGAACACACGGATTCTTGCGAGACTCAGGCCCGTCGGCACCATCGATACACTCCGAAACACGGGTTGAAGCCTTTGAAACATCACGTCTTTATTGGCAACAGCAGACGCGTCCAAGTCCGTTTCCGCCTCGGCTGGAAACTTGCCGCCCGCTTGAGTATAGGGGGATGAACTTTCGCGCATCAACGGCGTTCGGGTTCACGGAAACTAAACTTCCAAATGACTAGAGGGGGCTGCCTCGCGGGGAATTTGGATGAGGAGTTCGGGGTAGACACTTTTGGTTACCTCGGATAATTAGGGCGCGAAATCAAAAGCTCAGGTTTGAGTACGAAGGGAGAAGCTGACGTGGTTTTCAAGGGACTTATCGCTGCGACTGCTGCGATCGCACTGTCGGCGACGCCGGCGCTTGCGCAGGCCAATGCCACTGCCACGACCGTTGCTCCGGCGACTGAGGAGCTCGACGAGGGCAGCGAGATGTTCGGCCGGGGCGGCTTCATCATCCCGCTGGTCGCGATCGTCGCGGTCATCCTCGGCATCCTCGCCGCCACCAGCGACGACGACGACGATCTGCCCGTCAGCCCGGGCTGACTCGGGCCGGCTTCACAGTCGGATTTGAGTGAATAGAATCGGCCGGATGAAGAACATCTTCGTCCGGCCGAATTCGTTTGTCCCTGGTGGCTGCGGATGAATGAGCGCGGATGAGTGATCGCGGATGAGACGGCAGATCGCTGCCATGGCCGCGCTGCTGGCGCTGATCCCCGGAATGGCCATGGCGGCTCCCGGCTCCCACCTGCGCGCCGAGGACAATCGAATCGCGGCGATCACCTATCGGCTCGCCACCGCCGGAGCCGGGCTGTGCGACGAGCGCCATCCGCTCACCGGCCTGCTCTTCCATCACCTGGCCGAATATGAGGTGCGCGACCGGCCGCAGCTGATCAGCACGTATGGGCTCGACCGCGGACCCGGCATATTGACCGTCCTGGACGACAGCCCCGCCGCCGAGGCGGGCCTCGCCGCCGGCGACGTGCTGCTCACCGTCAACGGACGCCGCTTCCCGCCGCCGCTCGCCGTCAGCGCGGGCCGCAAGGAGTGGCGGCAGGCGCTCGACGCCGTCGAAGCTTTGCTCGAGGAACAGCTCAAGCTCGGGCCCGTCAGGCTCATGGTCCTGCGCGACAGAGCGCCGATCGAGCTTACGCTCGGGTCCGTCCCCGGCTGCCCGGCCAGGGTCAGGCTCGCCCGCTCCGGCCAGGTCAACGCCTTCGCCAACGGCCGCTACGTGGTGATGACGACCGGCCTGCTCGGCTTCATCCAGGACGAGGACGAGCTCGCCATCGTCATCGCCCACGAGCTCGCCCATAACGTCCTGCGCCACCGCGACCGGCTGGAGGCGCAGAACGTGCCGCGCGGCCTGTTGCGCGGCATCGGGAAGAACGCTTCGCGGGTGCGCGCGACCGAGGAGGAGGCCGACCGACTCGGCATCAGGCTTGCCTGGGCGGCCGGCTATGACGTGTCGGCGGCGATCCCGTTCTGGCGGCGCTTCTATGCCCGGTACGATACCGTACCCCAGCTCTTCCGCACCCATCCCGGCCTGCGGGCGCGCGAAAAGCTGATCAGCGAGACGATCGCCGAGCTCGGCGCCGCCTCCGCGCAGCGCCGCTAGACGCCCAGCCCCTCATTGCCGCCCGCCGCCCGAAGCGCGTCGACGGCTTCCTTGACGCGCTGGCTCTGGCTCTTCGGAACGACCAGCACGGCATCCGCGGTCGCGATCACGATCAGGTCCTCGGCCCCGACCACCACCAGCTTGGGACCGCTGGAGCGCAGCAGGCAGCCCTTGCTGTCGATCGAGAGCACGTCGCCCCCGATCGCGGTGCCGCGCTCATCCTGTGGGGAGACCTCGTGCAGCGCCTCCCAGCTGCCGACGTCCGACCAGTCCATATCGACCGGCACGACCGCGAACCGTTCCGCCTTTTCCATCACCGCATAGTCGATCGAATCGGAAGGCGAGCGGGCGAAGCTGTCCGGATCGGGCAGAACCCGCGCGCCCTCCCTCCTGCCCGACTCGAAGGCGGCTCTGGCCGCGGCGGATATCTCCGGCGCCGCCTTTTCCAGCGCCTGCAGGTAGACGTCGGCGCGGAACATGAAGATGCCCGCATTCCAGTCATAGCAGCCGTCGGCGAGATAGCGGCCGGCGGTCTCGCGGTCGGGTTTCTCGACGAACGCCTCCCCCTCGAACACGCCGGGGGCAAGCTCGGCGCCGCGCCGAAGGTAGCCATAGGCGGTTTCGGGCCGCGACGGGCGGACGCCGAACGTCACCAGCCAGCCTTCCGCGGCGGTCGCGGCGGCGGTTTGCACCGCCGCCCTGAACCCGTCGGCATCATGGATGAGATGGTCGCTCGGCATCACCAGCAGGAGCTGCTCGGCCGGCGCCGCCAGTGCCGCCAGGGCGATGGCGGGCGCCGTGTTGCGCGCGTGCGGCTCGAGGATCAAAGTCGCCGCGGCTCCGAGCTGGCCTTCGATCAGGTCGGCGTGGAGCGGGTGGGCAACGATCATCGGCGGCTCGAACAGCTCCGGGTCCGCGACTCGCTCGACGGTGAGCTGGAGCATCGTCTCGGCGCCGGTCAGCGCGATGAACTGCTTGGGGCAAGCCGTCCGCGACATCGGCCAGAGTCGGGTTCCGGACCCGCCGGACAGGATCACCGGCAAAACGCGCTGCGAACTCATGAAAAAACGTTCCTGCTGCAAGGTCGGGACGGCATGGCCGAGATGGGCTGGCCGCGCAATCGGCGCCGGATCAAACCTTCGTGCGCAGCGACCACAATTCCGGGAAGGCGCGCTTGCCGAGCGTCGACTGCAGGTAGGCGACGCCGGCCGTGCCGCCGGTGCCGCGCTTGAGGCCGATGATCCGCTCGACCGTCACGACATGCTTGTGCCGCCAGGTCGCCATCGAATCGTCGATGTCGACCAGCTTCTCCGCCAGCTGGTAGAGCGGCCACCAGCGCGCGGTGTCGCGATAAACCTCGGCCCAGGCGTCCTCGACCGCCGCGCTCGGCTCATAGGGCTGGGCCCAGTCGCGCTCCAGCACCGCCGCCGGCAGCGGCAGGCCGGCGCGCGCCAGCGCCGCGTTGGCCTCGTCCCACAGGCTCGGGCGATTCAGCTCCTCGGCGAGGTGGGTGTGCGGAACGGAGCCCGTCTCCTGGTGCCGCAGGTGCGATCCGTCCTTGAGCCCCAGCATATACTCGACCTGGCGGAACTGCGCCGACTGGAAGCCCGAGCTCGAGCCGAGCACGTCGCGGAAGCTCGTATAATCGGTCGGCGTCAGGGTCGCGAGCACGTCCCAGCTCAGCGTCATCACCGACTGAATCCGCGATACCCGCGACAGGCTCTTGTGGACCTGGACCAGCGCATCCCGGCGAACGAGGTCGCGCGAGAGCCTGAGCTCGTGGATGGTCTGCTTGAGCCACAATTCCTTGGTCTGGTGGATGATGATGAACAGCATCTCGTCATGGTGACTCGAGATCGGATGCTGCGCCGTCAGCAGCGGCTCGAGCGCGAGATAGCCGCCATAGGTCATCGATGCGGGTGTGTCGGTCATAGATCCGTCAGAGCCGTTCCGCGGTTGAGACGACTTCGGTCGCACGAAGTGCGGCGAGGATGCGCATCAGATGCTGGACGTCGTGGACCTCGACGTCGAGGTTGAAGGTGTGGAAGGCGCCGTCGCGGCCCTTCTGGTCGAGGCTGACGATGTTGGCGCCGTGATTACCGAGGATGCTGGCGACCACCGCCAGCGATCCGGGCTCGTTCTTGATGACGAGCGAAAGCCGCGCGGTGCCGCCGTCGGATTCGTCGCCCCAGGCGAGATCGACCCAATCGGCATCCACGCCGTCGGCGAGCCGCTCGCAGCCGATCGTATGAACCTCGATCCCCTCGCCTTCGCGCCGCAATCCGACGATCCGATCGCCGGGGATCGGATGGCAGCATTCGGCCAGGTCGAACGCCACGCCCGGCGTCAGCCCCTTGATCGAGATCGCCTGGCGCTGCGGGGGCGGCTTGACGCCCGCCTTGCCGGTCGATCCCGGCATCAGCGCTTCCATCACCTGCGAATCGTCGATGCGTTTCATCGCGATCGCCTGCATCAGCGATTCGTCGTCGTGGAGGTGGAGGCGCTTCAGCGCCTCGGTGATCGCCTCCCAGCCCAGCGGCGTCGGCAGCCGCTGGACGATCTCATCGAAGATCTTGCGGCCGAGCGAGACCGTCTCCTCGCGCTCCTTCGACTTGACGAAGCGGCGGATCTTGGCGCGCGCCTTGCCGGTGACGACGAAACTCAGCCAGGCCGGCTGCGGATGCTGGGCCTTTGAGACCAGGATCTCCACCTGGTCGCCATTGTCGAGCGGGGTGCGCAGCGGCATCACCCGGCCATTGACCTTGGCGCCGACCGTCTGGTCGCCAAGGTCGGTGTGGACGGCGTAGGCGAAATCCACCGGAGTCGCGCCCTTGGGGAGCTGGATCAGCTCGCCCTTCGGCGTGAAGGCGAAGATGCGGTCCTGGTACATCGCCATCCGCGTATGCTCGAGCAGCTCCTCGGCGCTGCCCGCATGTTCGAGGATCTCGATCAGGTCGCTGATCCAGGGATGCTGCGTCGTCGCGGCGTCCTTGCCTTCCTTGTACGCCCAATGGGCGGCGAGGCCGTGCTCGGCCTGCGCGTGCATCTCACGGGTGCGGATCTGGATCTCGATCCGCATCTGCTCGTCGTGGATCACCGAGGTGTGGAGCGACCGGTAGCCGTTGCGCTTGGGCGTGGAGATGAAATCCTTGAAGCGCCCCGGCACCATCGGCCAGCGCTGGTGGATCAGGCCGAGCGTGCGATAGGCCTCCTCGACGTTGTCGACGATCGCTCGAAAGGCCATGACGTCGCTCAGCTGCTCGAAGCTGACGTGGCGCTCCGCCATCTTGCGCCAGATCGAATAGGGATGCTTCTCGCGTCCCTGCACCTCGGCTTCGATACCGTTCGCCTCCAGGTGCGCCTTGATGCCGCGGCCGATGCGGTCGATGAGGTCGCCGCCGCCCTTGTGGAGCTGCTCGAGCCGCTTGGAGATTGACTGGTAGGCGTCGGGCTCGAGCTCGCGGAAGGCGAGCGTCTGCATCTCGGTCATGAACTCGTACATGCCGATCCGCTCGGCGAGCGGCGCGTAGATGTCCATCGTCTCCTTGGCGATCCGCCGGCGCTTCTCCTCGGAGGGCACGAAGTGGAGGGTGCGCATGTTGTGCAGCCGGTCGGCGAGCTTGACGAGCAGCACGCGGATGTCGCCCGACATGGCGAGCAGGAACTTGCGCAAATTCTCGGCGGCGCGCTGGCTTTCGCTCTGGGCCTCGATCTT
>DASWSP010000014.1:0-3722 GCA_036402575.1 Allosphingosinicella sp.
GGAGCGAGGCGCTTCGTCGACGGTGCCGCGTCGGCGCCCGTCCCGATGTGGGGCGGCGCCGACAACCTTGTTGTCGCGGGAGCGTTTCGCCGATTAGAGGGGGCCGAACGGGAGTGATGCGATGCGCAAGGCGTTTGCCGCAATGATGGTCCTCGCCGCCGGCCTCGGGCTGGCGGCCGCGGAGGCGCAGAAGGAGCGAAAGACGCCCTACTGGGCGTCGATCTCGGCGGGCGAGGCGCTGATGCGTACCGGCCCCGGCAAGAATTACCCGGCGACATGGCTGTACCGGCGCGCCGACCTGCCGATCAAAGTGATCGAAGTGTATCCGAGCTGGCGCAAGGTGGAGGATCCCGACGGCGCCACCGGCTGGATGCTGGTCAACCTGCTGAGCGACACCCGCACCGCCATCGTCCGCGGCGACGCGCCCGCCCCCATGCACGAGGCGCCCAACGCCGCCTCACGAATTCGTTTCCGGGCCGAGCCGGGCGTCGTCGGCCGGATCTCCAACTGCGCCGACAATTGGTGTCGCTTCGACGTCAAGGGCCGGGCCGGCTTCATTCCCACCAATCGCCTCTGGGGCACCGATCCGGGTGAGACCCTTTCCTGACGCGCTCTTGAGATTTGCCGCGCGGCTTGCCAACGGGGCCCATGGCTGACCTGACCCTGGCGCCGCCGCCCGCTCTGGCGGGCGGCGCCGCGCTCTTCCTCGACTTCGACGGTACCCTGGTCGAGCTGGCCGAGACGCCGGATTCGATCCGGGTCTCGCCGGCGCTGCCGCCGCTGCTCCAGCGGCTCTCGGCGGCGCTGAAGGGACGGGTCGCGATCGTCAGCGGCAGGGCGATCGAGGACCTCGAGCGCCACCTCAACTGCCAGGGCATCGCCGTCTCCGGCTCGCACGGCCTCGAGCTGAGGCTTCGCGACGGCAGCCATGTGCCGCTCGCCGTGCCGCGCGGGCTCGACGCCGCCCGCGACAAGGCGGCCGAGTTCGCCCGGACCGTGCCCGGCCTGCTGGTCGAGACCAAGCCGTTCAGCATCGCCCTCCATTACCGCAAGGCTCCCGACGAGGCGGAAGCGGTGGAGGCGTTCATGGCAAAGCTCGCCGAGGCGGCCGGCCTTACGCTCCAGCGCGGCAAGATGGTGGTCGAGCTGCGCCCGCCCGGCGCCGACAAGGGCGACGCGCTTCGGGCGCTGATGGCGGAACCGGAGTTCGCCGGCGCGCGTCCTTTGTTCGTGGGCGACGACCAGACCGACGAAGACGCGTTCGAGGCCGCCGCCGAGCTTGGCGGCGGCGGCATCCTGGTGGGTCCGTCGCGCGCCACCGCGGCGAAGTGGCGGCTCGCCGACGTCGCGTCGGTGGCCGAGTGGCTGGAGCAGGCCGCGCCGCGATGACCGGACTCGACCTCTGGCCGATCGGCAATTGCCAGGTGAGCGCCCTCGTCGACCGCGAGGCCGGCTTCGTCTGGGGCTGCGCGCCGCAGGTGGACGGCGATCCCCTGTTCTGCGCACTGCTGTCGCCCACGGGGGAGCGCCCGCGCGGCGAGTGGCGGATCTCGATCGAGAACCAGGTGAGCGCGGAGCAGCATTACCTGCGCAACACCCCGATCCTCGTCACCCGCCTCACCGACGAGGACGGCGCGGTCGCCGAAGTGTTCGACTTCTGCCCGCGCTTCGAGCGGACCGGGCGGATGTACCGGCCGGTGGCGTTCGTCCGGATCGTCCGCCCGGTAGCGGGGGCGCCGCGGCTGCGGGTCGCGCTCGACCCTTGCGTCGGCTGGGGAGCGAAGGACGCCGAGCGCACCAGCGGCACCAACCACGTCCGCTATTTGCTGAAGCCGCAGCCGCTGCGCCTCACCACCGACGCGCCCGTCGGGCATATCCTCGAGGGCCGCAGCTTCCGGCTCGAACGGCCGCTCCATTTCTTCCTCGGCCCCGACGAGCCTTTCGTCGGCAATGTCGGGCACACGCTCGCCGCCATGCTCCACCAGACCGCCGACCATTGGCGCGAATGGGTGCGCGGCCTCGCCATCCCGCTCGAATGGCAAAAGGTCGTGATCCGCGCCGCGGTGACGTTGAAGCTGTGCCAGCACGAGGAGACCGGCGCGATCGTCGCGGCGCTCACCACCTCGATCCCCGAGGCGCCGGATTCGGGGCGCAACTGGGACTATCGCTATTGCTGGATCCGCGACGCCTATTACACCGTCCAGGCGCTGAACCGGCTGGGGGCGCTCGACGTTCTGGAAGGCTATCTCGGCTATCTGCGCAACATCGTCGACGAGGCCAAAGGCGGGCACATCCAGCCGCTCTACGCGGTGTCGGGCGAGCCCCGGCTGGACGAATGGGAGGCCGGCGAGCTCGGCGGCTATCGCGGCATGGGGCCGGTGCGGGTCGGCAACGCCGCCTACCGCCAGGTCCAGCACGACGCCTACGGCCAGATCATCCTGTCCAACGCCCAGGCCTTCTTCGACGAGCGGCTGTTCCGCAAGGCGACCACCGACGATTTCGCCGCCCTCGAGCGGGTCGGCGAGCGCGCCTGGGCGATGCACGACCAGCCCGACGCCGGGCTGTGGGAGTTCCGCACCCGCACCTCCGTCCACACTTACTCCTCGGTGATGAGCTGGGCGGCGTGCGACCGGCTCGGCAACGCCGCCGAAGCGCTCGGCCTCGACGATCGCGCCGCCTTGTGGCGCGACCGGGCGGCGCAGGTCCGGGCCACGATCGAGGAGCGCGCCTGGCACGAGCGGGAGGGCCGCTTCGCCGCGACCTTCGGCGGCGACGAGCTCGACGCCAGCCTGCTCCAGCTGGTCGACATGCGCTTCCTCTCCCCCCATGACGAGCGCTTCGTCAGCACCTTCAACGCGGTCGAGAACGGCCTGAGACGCGGCGAGCACATGCTGCGCTATGCCAGCGAGGACGATTTCGGGCTGCCCGAGACCGCGTTCAACTTCTGCACCTTCTGGCTGATCGAGGCGCTGCACATGACGGGCCGGACCGAGGAGGCGCGGGGGCTCTATGAGAAGATGCTGCAGCGTCTTACTCCCGCGGGCCTGCTGTCGGAGGACAGCGATTTCGAGACCAGCGAGCTGTGGGGAAACTATCCTCAGACCTATTCGCTGGTAGGGTTGATCAACTGCGCCGGCCTGCTCTCCAAGCCGTGGAGCAGCGTTCGTTAAGGAGCCGACTGGCCGATGAGCCGCCTGATCGTCATTTCCAACCGGGTCTCGGTGCCGAGGCCGAACGACAGCGAGGGCGCGCAGGGCGGGCTCTCGGTCGCGCTCGGCGCCGCGCTTCGCGAGTATCGCGGCCTGTGGTTCGGCTGGTCGGGGCAGAAGATCGAGGCGTTCACCGGCCACATCGACCTGCAGCGCCACGACGGCATCACCACCGCGACGATCGACCTGGAGGAGCAGGACGTCGACGAATATTATAACGGCTACGCCAACCGCACCTTGTGGCCGCTCTTCCACTACCGGATCGACCTGGCCGAGTACGACCGCAGCTTCGCCGGCGGCTACGAACGCGTCAACGAGCGCTTCGCCGAGACGGTGGCGCCGCTGATCGAGCCCGACGACCTGGTCTGGGTGCACGACTACCATCTGATCCCGCTCGGCTCGCAGCTTCGCGAGCGCGGCCTTCGCAACCGCATCGGCTTCTTCCTCCACATCCCCTGGCCGCCGTCGCGGCTGATGGTGTCGCTGCCGTTCCACGAGGGCCTGGTGCTGTCG
>DASWSP010000015.1:0-4938 GCA_036402575.1 Allosphingosinicella sp.
GGGCGAGCCCGGAACCGGCAAGACGGTCCTTGCCCATGAGATTGCCGGCGCGCTGGGCGCGCCGCTGATCGAGTGGCATGTCAAATCGACCACCAAGGCGCATCAGGGCCTGTACGAATATGACGCGGTGGCGCGGCTTCGCGACGGCCAGCTCGGCGATCCGCGGGTCCACGACATCTCCAATTACATCCGCCGCGGCAAATTGTGGGAGGCGTTCACCTCGCCGCAGCTTCCGGTGCTCCTGATCGACGAGATCGACAAGGCCGACATCGAGTTCCCCAACGACCTCCTCCAGGAGCTCGATCGGATGGAATTCCACGTCTACGAGACCAGGGAGACGGTGAAGGCGGCGGAGCGGCCGATCGTCGTCATCACCTCGAATAACGAGAAGGAGCTGCCCGACGCATTCCTGCGCCGCTGCTTCTTCCATTACATCAAGTTCCCCGACCGGGAGACAATGCAGGCGATCATCGACGTCCACTTCCCCGGCATCCAGAAATTGCTGGTCAGCAAGGCGATGGACGTCTTCTACCAGGTCCGCGAGGTGCCCGGCCTCAAGAAGAAGCCGTCGACCAGCGAGCTGATCGACTGGCTGAAGCTCCTCCTCCACGAGGACATGCCGCTGGAGGTGCTCCAGTCGCGCGACCCCCACAAGGCGATCCCGCCGCTCCACGGCGCCCTGCTCAAGAACGAGCAGGACGTGATGCTGTTCGAGCGGCTGGCCTTCATGAGCCGGCGGAGCAGCTAGCTCAGCTCAGCGCATCGCCTCGTCGCGGTAGGCGAGCTCGAAATTGCCCCAGCGGCGGCCGCAGATGTACATCGGCACGAACACGTTCTTGACCGGCAGGTAGCGGCCCTCGCCGAGGTTCATCCGGTAGGTGACCAGCATCGCCTCGTTGTTGCTGTCGATCGCCCGGCGGGTGGCGTCGTCGATGAAGTTGCGGCGGTTGCGGCAATGCTGCGCGTTCCAGCTCGGATCCGTCCCCTGGGGGTGCGAGCGCGCGCTGACATGGGTCGGCAGATAGCCGTTGATGTCGCTCATCACGCAGCCGACATGGCGCGCGTCGCTCGCCATGAGGCGGTCGAGCACGGGCCGGACGCGGGCGTCGGCGAAGTCGCAGAAGCGGGTCTCGTACTGGGTCGGGTTGGTGCCCGGCATCGGCACATAATGGGTATCGAACACCGCCGCCTCGTCGATCTCGTCGCGGGCGATCGCCGCCTCGATGAGGCGGGCGAGCTCGCGTGCGGCATGCTGGGACTTCTCGATGAAGGCGGTGTCGTCGATGCGGACGCCGCAGCTCGCGAGGCGGTCGAGCATGTCGCCCGACAGCGCTTCGAGCTTGTTGAGCCGCTCCTGGGCGCGCAGCAGCTCGCCGCCATTCTCGCGCGCGTCGGCCGCGAACGAGCTGAGGCCGCCCTTCACGCTGTCGACGCTCTGCTGGATGAGGCCGGTGGCCTGGGCGATGCCGTCGGTCTGGCGATCGACCATGCCGACGATGTCGGCGACGTCGCGGACCGTATCGTTGATCGTGGCGAAGCTCGATTGCGCCACCCGGCTGCGGTCGACGCCGGTCTTGATCTCGGAGGTCACCGCCTCGGCCTCGCGGGTCAGGGAGGCGACGGTGGCGGCGATCTCGCTGGTCGCGGTGCGGGTGTCGTGGGCGAGCTTCTTGACCTCGGCGGCGACGACGGCGAACGAGCGCCCCGCCTCGCCCGCGCGTGCCGCCTCGATGGTGGCGTTGAGCGCGAGCATATTGGTCTTGTTGGCGATGCTCTCGATGCTGCTGGAGACCTTCTGGACCTGGCTCATCGCCTCGGCGAAGCCGGCCATGCGATCGCCCAGCTGGACGACCAGCTCGGTAAGCCCGCTGAAGATCCGGATCGTGTCCTCGATCGCGGCCCTGCCCTGCCCCAGCTTCTCGCGCGCCTGTTCGGCCAGCAGACGGGCCTCGTCGGTGGAATCGGCGACCCGGGCCTGATCGGCCATCAGCCGGGACGTGACCTCCTCCAGGATGTCGAGTGTCTTGAGGTTGGAGGAGATGCGGTCCGAGACGCCGGCGACATAGCCCGACACGTCGCTGCATTCGATCGCCAGCGAGCCGCAGTTGCGCGCGACGATGTTGATCGCATCGCTGTCCGGTTGCTCGATCGCTGAACTTGCCACGCTTCGCCCCGTATCCGCTTCACCTGCGGCTTAGCCGCGAGAGGTTGAGAGGCCGTTAACCACCGGCGAGCCGTCATCCGGCGAAGTTCAGCATGACGCGAACCGGACGGAGGGCTACAGCGCGGTCATGTTCTTATCCTTCGTCGACGAGCTGCGCGCCGCGGGCATCCCTGCCTCGATGAAGGAGCACCTCACCTTGCTGGAGGCGCTCGACGCGGCGGTGATCGCCGCCAGCCCGGAGCAATTCTACTATCTCGCCCGAGCCACCTTCGTGAAGGACGAGGGGCTGCTCGACCGGTTCGACCAGGTGTTCGGCAAGGTCTTCAAGGGGCTCGAGACCCGCTACGGCACGGAGGCGGTGCCGATCCCCGAGGAATGGCTCAAGAAGGTCGCCGAGCTCTACCTGACGCCCGAGCAGATGGCGCAGATCAAGGCGCTCGGCTCCTGGGAAGAGATCATGGAGACGCTGAAGAAGCGGCTCGAGGAGCAGCAGGGGCGGCACCAGGGCGGCAGCAAGTGGATCGGCACCGGCGGCACATCGCCCTACGGCAACGGCGGCTACAACCCCGAGGGCGTCCGGATCGGCGGTGAAGGCGGACAGGGCCGCGCGATCAAGGTCTGGGACAAGCGCGAGTTCAGGAACCTCGACAACGAAAGGGAGCTGGGCACCCGCAATATCAAGGTCGCGCTGCGGCGCCTAAGGCGCTTCGCCCGCGAGGGCGCCGCCGAGGAGCTCGACATCGACGGCACGATCGACGGGACCGCGCGCAAGGGCTGGCTCGACATCCAGATGCGCCCGGAGCGGCACAATGCGGTCAAGCTGCTGCTCTTCCTCGACGTCGGCGGATCGATGGACCCGCACATCAAGGTCTGCGAGGAGCTGTTCTCGGCCGCGACCAGCGAGTTCAAGAACCTCGAATTCTTCTACTTCCACAATTGCGTCTACGAAGGCGTGTGGAAGGACAATCGCCGCCGCTTCACCGAGCGGACGAACACGTGGGACGTGCTCCACAGATACGGCCACGACTACAAGCTGGTGTTCGTCGGCGACGCGGCGATGAGCCCCTACGAGATCACCCATCCCGGCGGCTCCGTCGAGCATCATAACGACGAGGCCGGCGCGGCCTGGATGCAGCGGATGACCGCCACCTACCCCTCCGCCGTCTGGCTCAACCCGATGCCGGAGCAGCATTGGGGCTACAGCCACTCGACCCGGCTGATCCGCGAGCTGATCCACGACCGCATGTACCCGCTGACGCTCGAGGGGCTGGACGAGGCGATGCGGACGCTGAGCCGGAAGGTCTGACAGGGCTCAGGCGAGGTAGGTGGACCAGGTCACATACCAGGTGCCGCCGACGCCGAGCGCGCCCAGCAAGGCGAGCCAGGCCGGAGCGTCGAGCCCGAACGCGCGCCTGCCGCCGCTCGGCAGCAGGACCAGCACGAGCGGGATGAGCGGGTAGAGATAGCGGCCCTGAAAGCCCTCGACGACGGGGGCGCCGAGCCGGTTCCACTGCAGATAGAGAAGGGTCAGGACGATCACGGCCGCCGTCAGGAAGAGGAAGGCGGCGAGCAGCCGCGTCGGCCAGGCTTGCAGAGCGCTCGGTGCGAACCGCGGCTCGGCGACGAACACCGAAGCGAGCGCCACCGTCAGCGCCGGATAGAAGAAGGGCGGCATCCTGACCGGCGGGCCGAAGACGCCGATCAGCCCCACCAGCGTGTCGCGGATCAAGGGGGTGAGGAAAAAAGTGCGCAGCAGCACGGCGGCGTAGGCAAGCGGGTCAGCCAGGATGAGGGCGGTCTGGCGGTCGGGGAACACCTCTCCCGACCAGGTGCGGTAGTGGATGCCCTGGAAGTAGGTCTGCTTGAGCGCGATCATCCATGCGGCGCCGGCAGCGATGCCGGGCAGGGCGATGACCGCGCAGGCGGCGAGCTTGGCGCCGACCGAACCGAAGCGCGCCGACGGAATGGCCAGCGCGAAGAAAGGCAGCAGCAGATAGGCGCTCTTGCACTGGGCGAGGATGAAAGCCGCCGCCGCCATCCCGGCAAGCGCGCCCGCCCTGATCCGCCCCTCCCCGGCGATCTCGCGCATCACCATCGCCAGGAACAGGAAAGCCAGGCCGTTGGTCAGTTGATCCGCGTCGAACGTGCTGCGCGAGAACAGGATGGTCGGGAGCAGCGCGACCGCGGCGAGCGCGTGCTTGTGGACGGGAATGGCCCGGATGGCGAGGAAGGTCAGCGCGATCCCCGCCGCGAGCCCCGCGATCCGCCCCAGATAGAACAGGAGGAGGGGCGGCAGCCCGAGCAGCTGCCCCAGCCACAGGACCGGGACCTGCGGCAGATAGGAGAAAGGGTGGAGCACCGCGATCGGATTGGGCTGGAGGATCGCCGGCTCACCGGCGGCGAGGGGGATCGCCGCGAGCGCTTCGAACTGGGCGCGGGAATAGGAATAAGGCGGCTGCGCGCCTTCAGGGAAGGCGGCGTCCGAGACCTGGATGAAGCGCACGATGCCTGACGGCACCGAGGCAGGCTCGATCAACCAGTGGCCCGAAGCCACCGCCGCCGCGCGGTGAAAGTTGAAGGTCTCGTTGCCGCCCGCCATCGGCGGGATGAGCATGACGAGGATGAGGCCGCCAAGCGCGGCGAGGAACGCGAAGATCGCCGCGGGCGACGACCGCAACGATTCCCGCATTCTTGCCCCGCGACTCACGCGCCGGAGCGTGCCGGATTCCCGGGGCGAGGGAAACAAGCCGGACCTCAAGCGCCGGCGGAGAATT
>DASWSP010000016.1:0-22896 GCA_036402575.1 Allosphingosinicella sp.
CGGATGGGTCGACCTATGATCGACGATTCCATCGTTGTGGACATTCACACCCACTTCTTTCCTGAGCGCTGGCCGGATCTGGCCGAGCGTTTCGGAACGGGGGACTGGCCGTGGATGCGCCACGACGGACCCGGCAAGGCCACGGTGATGCTCGGCGACAAGCCGTTCCGGCCTGTCCATGACGCCTGCTGGGACGCCTCGATCCGGGTCCAGGACATGGACGAGCACGGTGTCGACATCCAGATCATCTGCGCTACGCCCGTCCTGTTCTCCTATAACCGGCCGATCGACCAGGCCGTCGCCGTCGCGCAGCTCTTCAATGACGAGGCATTGAAGCTTTGCGACGCCAGCGGAGGGCGGATCAAGGCGATCTGCCAGGTCCCTCTCCAGGATACCGACGCGGCGTGCGCCGAGCTGGATCGCGCGATGGCGAACGGTCACCTGGGCGTTCAGATCGGCAACCATGTGGGGCCGCGAGACTTGGATGAGGAAGCCATTCTCACCTTCCTTACCCATTGCGCCGACATTGGCGCGCCCATCTTGGTGCATCCCTGGGACATGATGGGCATGGAGTCGGAGCGCTTCGGCCGTTACATGCTTCCCTGGCTCGTGAGCATGCCGGCCGAGACGCAGCTTTCGATCCTTCGTCTGATCCTTTCGGGCGCGTTCGAGCGCCTGCCGACATCGTTGAAGATATGCTTCGCGCACGGCGGGGGCAGCTTCCCCTATCTGCTCGGCAGGGCGGAAAACGCCTGGCGCGAGCGGGACATAGTCCGCGAGGATTGCCCCCATCCGCCGTCGCACTACCTGGACCGGTTCTTCGTCGATGCGGCAGTGTTCAGCGAAGAGGCGCTCGACCTGCTCGTGCGCGTCATGGGCGAGGATAAGATCCTGCTTGGAACGGACTATCCCTTCCCGTTGGGAGAGAAGAAATTCGGCGAGCTCGTGCGGAACTCGCCGCTGGACGGCGGGTCGAAACGCAAGATCCTCGGCAGGAATGCGGTAAACTTCTTCGGTCTTGAAGGGGCCGGCGCCGCGCTGTCGGCCGTCGAAGCATCATGAAACACTATCGGCGTTGCTCGTGCCAGAACCCCTAGGTTTTCCCGCGGCGCGTGCCGAGCACTCGTCGGCTTTCGCACTGCCGGAACTGCTGGACCTCGGCGGCAAGGCCTCGCGGAGCCGGGTCAGGGTGGCCGTCGTCGGCGCGGGTCTGGGCGGGACTACCCTGGCGGCGCTGCTGGTGGCGGGTGGCTTCGACGTCACCGTCTACGAGCAGGCTCCGGCGCTCAGCGCTTTGGGTGCCGGCATTCATCTGGGGCCCAATGTCGTCAAGGTCCTCAGGGCGCTGGGCATCGGCGACGAGCTGCTGTCGATCAGCAATGTCCCGGATGCCTGGGTCAGCCGCGATTCGATCACCGGCGACCGGCTGTTCCGGCTCGAATTCGATGCGGCCCGATATGGCGCACCCTATCTCACGGTGCATCGCGGCCGCTTCCACGAGCTCCTGACGGGGTTGGTGCCGAAGGACCGGATCGCGCTCAACAAGCGCCTCGTCGGAATCGACGATTCGGGCGAGGCGATCGAATTGGCCTTCGACGACGGCAGCCGTGCTTGCGCCGATATCGTCGTCGGAGCCGACGGGCTGAACTCGAAGGTGCGGGAACTCCTGCTCGGCGAGGAGCGGCCGGTCTTCACCGGCAACGTGTCCTACCGCGCCGATTACCCGGCGCACCTTCTCGTGGGCGTCGAACTGGACGACGTCACGAAATGGTGGGGCCCCGGCCGCAGCGTCATCGTCTACTTCCTCGATTGGCGGCGGGAGACCGTCTACTTCGTCGCCGACGTCCCGCAGCCCGTTTGGACGGCAGACAGATCGTTCGTTCCGGGTGATCTTGAGGAGCTGCACGCGGCTTTCGAAGATTGCCATCCGGACCTCGTGAAGATCCTGAAAGCGGCCCCGGAAACCTCCAAATGGGGTATGTTCGAGCGTGAACCGCTGCCGCTCTGGAGCCGTTCTCGCATAGTCCTGCTGGGCGATGCCTGCCACCCGATGCGCCCTCACATGGGGCAGGGTGCGGCGATGGCTATCGAAGACGGCGCGGTGCTGGCGCGCTGCCTGCTCGCAAACGAGCCTGGCGACCACTCAGGCGCCTTCGCCCAGTACGAGGCGACGCGGCGCGACCGCGCATCGGCGGTTCAAGCGGAATCAAAGAGAAACCGTTGGCTCAAGGCGGAATACGATCCGCTGTGGGTGTATGGATACGACGCGATCAATGTACCTCTCGAAGTCCCACGCGCCAACGGAGCGTAATCCGGCGCCGGCGGCGCGAAATCCAGCCGGCCCGATTTAGAGTGAAAGCTCCAACCGGATAACCTAAGACGAAGCACAGGAATTCAGCTTCTAGGAGGAACCGTGAGCTTTAGGGTCGCGGAGGCCTTCAATGGCCGCGTTGGGCTGAGGCACCTACGACTGGCCATCGCCCTGGCCAAGCATAACAGCCTGTCCCGCGCGGCAGTCGAGCTCGGCATGTCGCAGCCCACCGCGACCAAGCTGCTTCAGGATCTTGAAGCGGAGCTGAAGATCGCGCTGTTCACACGCACCAACCGAGGCGTCGTGCCCAATGATGTGGGCGCCGAGCTCGTAAGGCAGGCGCAGCTGCTCATCACCCAGTTGGCCCACATGGGTCAAAAGATGGAAGATCTGGCAAGCGGCGCAGGCGGCCGTGTCGTCGTCGGGACATTGCTGTCGGCGGCCAGCCGCCTATTGCCGGACGCGATCGTGAGTTTGCGCGCGGCTCGGCCCAAAGTCTCGGTCGAGGTCGTGGAGGGAACGAATGACGTCCTCATGCCGCGCCTCGCCTCCGGCGAACTCGACTTCATCGTCGGCAGATTGTCGGAGTATCGCCACCGCGACGACATCGTTCGCGAAAGCCTCTACTCCGAGCCCGCCGTCATCGTGGCGCGGGCGGGCCATCCGCTGTCTTCGCTTCCGGAGCTGTCCGTCCAGGATCTGGTGAATTGCGAATGGATACTTCCCCCACCGGAAACCACTCTTCGGCGGCAGATCGACAAGGCCTTCTTCGACCTTGGCCTGCCGAGGCCGCGGTGCGTGGTGCAGTCGGTCGTGATGCTGATGAACCGCCGCATTGTTCAGGCCACCGATCTGCTGGGAGTCTGGCCGAAGTCGCTTCTCCAGAACGATCCCGATCCCAGCGCATTCATCGCGCTGCCAATAGTCTTGCCGGTCCCGGCCGGCGAGGTCGGAATCTCGCGGCGCCAGTCAGGCACCCTCTCTCCGGCCGCGGAAGCCATGCTCGAGGAGATCAGAAGATTGTCGCGTGAGAATTCGGGCGCACCCTAGGGCCGCCAGCGCGTCTTCACCTCGACGGTCCAAGCCGCTTTCCCGCCGAAGCAGCGCGGCTCATCCGCTTGCTCTCGCCAGCTGGCGGGCAACGGCGTCGGCGGTCTCCCGCAATGTCGACAGCAACGCGTCTTCGCCCCGCCGCGGCGAGCGGCCGCCCACCTTGGATAGCGAAACGGCGGCTCTCGCGCGGCCGTCTAAGCCGCGAACCGGCACGGCCAGGCAGGTCAGATCCTGGGCGATTTCGCGGTCGTCCCTGGCGAAGCCGAGTGCGCGCACGCGCTCGAGCTCCAGGCGCAGCTCGGCGGGGTCCGTCTTCGTATTCGCAGTCAGGGCGACGAGAGGCCCGCCGGAAAGGTAGGACGTGAGTTCGACCTCGGGCAAGTCAGCCAGCAATACCTTCCCGATTGCGGAGCAATAAGCTTCGAGCTGCATACCCTCCTTCGTGAAAAGCTGCGGGCAGGATGTCCCCGCCTTCACCAGGTAGGTCACCATGTCATCTTCAAGAACGCCCAGATGCGCGACCCATCCGGTACTTTTCGCGAGTTCGGTCAGACACGCTCGTGCAGCGGCTGCAAGAACGCGGTTCGGCCTTGCGCTTCGCGCCATCGCCGAGAGTGCCGGCCCGGCGATGTACAGGTTGCGCGAAACGGCCACGAGGTAACCGCTCTCCACCAGGGTCCGCACGATCCGGTAGGCAGTGGAACGTGGAATGCCTTCGCCTCTCGCGGCGGCCGAGACGCTCCCGTCTCCCCCGTCCCGGGTGAGGGCCGACAGGAAGCGAAGCGCACGGTTCAACGATCCTATGGGGGGAGTACCGTGTCTCACCCGGTGAGACCTACGCGTTGCACCGCCATCGCTGCAAGCGGGGTGGAGTGGTACGGCACCGCGAGGTGAGGGAAATCCCTTCGCCCAAGTCGATCGGGACCTACATGACATCCAGATCAAAGGTGGCGATCATCGGGACCGGCAATATCGGCACCGACCTGATGATCAAGGTAATGCGCGTTTCCCAGTCGCTCGAGATGGCAGCGTTCGTCGGCATCGACCCCAATTCCGATGGGCTCAAGCGGGCGGCTCGCCTTGGCGTGCCGATCACCGCCCAGGGTCTCGAGGGGCTCATGGAGATGCCCGGGTTCGACGACATCTCGATCGTTTTCGATGCGACTTCGGCGGCGGCTCACGGCCGGCACAGCGCCGCGCTGATCGCCAGCGGCAAGCGCGTCATCGATCTTACGCCCGCGGCGCTTGGTCCATTCACCGTTCCATGCGTCAACGGCGAAGCCAATTTGGACGCGCCCAACGTGAACATGGTGACTTGCGGCGGCCAGGCGACCATCCCGATCGTTGCGGCGGTCAGCCGCGTGGCCAGGGTCCGCTACGCGGAGATCGTGGCTTCCATCGCTTCGAGAAGCGCCGGACCCGGGACTCGCGCCAACATCGACGAATTCACCGAGACGACGAGCCGGGCGATCGAACAGGTCGGCGGCGCAGAGCGGGGCAAGGCGATCATCGTCCTCAATCCCGCAGAGCCTCCCCTGATCATGCGGGATACGATCTACTGCCTTGCGGACGAAGCGGACCGGGATGAAATCAAGGCTTCCGTCGAGGCGATGGTGGCGGAGGTGCAGCGATACGTGCCAGGCTACCGCCTGAAGCAGGCGGTGCAGTTCGAGCATATCGGCTCCAACCAGCCGCTGAGCATCCCCGAGATCGAGGGAAGCCTGACGGGACTGAAGGTGTCGGTGTTCCTCGAGGTGGAGGGCGCCGGCCACTACTTGCCCAGTTACGCCGGCAACCTCGACATCATGACCTCGGCGGCGCTCGCGACGGCCGAGCGGTTCTCTGCTCGGGCAGCTTGAAAGGGTTAGCGGGTGACATTCGACCCCTCAGAAACGAAGCTATACATCCAGGATGTCACCCTCCGGGACGGCATGCATGCGATCCGCCACCGTTATTCGCTTGAGGATGTCCGCACGATCGCAAAGGCGCTCGACGAGGCGAAGGTCGACGCGATCGAGGTCGCGCACGGCGACGGACTCTCCGGCTCCTCGTTCAACTACGGATTCGGCGCCCATACCGACTGGGATTGGATCGGAGCCGTCGCGGAAGTGCTCGAGCACAGCGTGCTCACGACGCTGCTCCTGCCGGGGATCGGTACTGTCGAGGATCTCCGACGCGCTTATGATCTCGGTGTCCGCTCCGTGCGCGTCGCGACCCATTGCACCGAAGCGGATGTGGCGAAGCAGCACATCGAGTCCGCTCGAAACCTCGGTATGGACGTCGCCGGCTTCCTCATGATGAGCCACATGGCCGATCCCGACACCCTCGCCGGTCAGGCCAAGCTGATGGAAAGCTACGGCGCGCAGTGCATCTATGTCACCGACTCAGGGGGAGCCCTGACGATGGACGCCTATGCGGAAAGGCTTCGCGCCTACGATCGCGTCCTGAAGCCGGAGACGCAGCGGGGGGTGCACGCTCACCACAATCTGTCTCTTGGCGTCGCGAATTCGGTCGTCGCCGTCCAGAACGGCGCCGTCCGTGTCGATGCCAGCCTCGCCGGGATGGGAGCCGGAGCGGGAAACGCCCCGCTGGAGGTCTTCATCGCGGTTGCCGACGTCTACGGCTGGAATCATGGATGCGATCTGTTCCGGCTGATGGACGCCGCCGAGAATCTCGTTCGGCCGCTCCAGGACAGGCCCGTGCGAGTGGATCGGGAAACGCTGACGCTCGGCTATGCGGGCGTCTATTCGTCTTTCCTGCGCCACGCCGAAAAGGCCGCTGCCGAGTATGGACTGGATACCCGCTCGATCCTGGTCGAGCTTGGCCGGCGCAAGATGGTGGGTGGTCAAGAGGACATGATCGTCGACGTCGCGCTGGACCTTGCCGCCAGCGCCGAGAGAGAAGCCCGGGGCTGAAGCGGGCGGCAGCACGCATGCTCGCGGCGACAGCAGCGATCGCGAGGTTCGCGATCTGATGGAGCATGGCTCTTGCACGGCACCCGGCGCTGCGGGGCCTACCGGGCGCGTGAACGTCTTGCCAGCGGACGAAGTAGAAGGGCTCCGGATCCAGTTGATGGCCGGTTTGTCGCTACCCTCGCCATGGCAGGCGAGCGGAAACCTCCGCAGGGATGTGGGTGGTGCCGCTTAGGTGACTCGAACACCTGACCCCATCATTACGAATGATGTGCTCTACCAGCTGAGCTAAAGCGGCGTGCCCTCGCGGCGCGCGCTCTATCAGCGCCCCGGCGCGAAGACAAGCGCGCCGCCGCTGCGCAGGAGACTTAACGCTTCCTCAACCACGCCCGGTGCAGGGTTCGTATCCAATTGGGGAACGATGCTGCGGGGACGGCGAGAATGGACAACTTCCGGGCGCTGGAGGACAATGCCGGCGCCGACTTCAGCGGCGACGACGAGCCGGCAATGGAGGCTCCTCCCGCGATCGGCGTCGATGAGCGCCGGATGCATGTCCGCGCCTACAATTACTGGGTGTCGCTGCTCGACGGGCGCCCCTATCCCTCGATCGAGGACGTCGATCCCGAGACGCTCGAGGATTTCGGCCCGCACAGCGTGCTGCTCGATTTCTCGACCGGCTCCGACAACCCGGCGGTCGTGTTCATCGGCCGCGCACTGCGCGAGGAGTGCCAGCTCGATACCGGCATCCGCTTCATCAGCGACGTGCCGAGCCGGTCGCTGCTCTCCCGTCTCACCGATCATTATCTCCAGATCATCGCCAATTGCGCGCCGATCGGATTCGAAGCCGAGTTCGTCAGCCAGCGCGGCCTCAACACCCTCTACCGCGGCATATTGATGCCGCTGTCGTCGGACGGCGACACGATCGACTTCATCTACGGCGTCATCAACTGGAAGGAAGTCGTCGATCAGGACACGTCGGCGGAGCTCGCGCGCCAGGTCGACCGCACGGTCAATGCGGCGCCGGCGGCGGAGCCGAGCCCGATCTGGGAAGACGGCCCCCATACCGAGGAGCCCGCCGAGTTCGTTCCCGGCAACGTGGCTGGCGGGGCGGGGGATTACGCCCCCTATGACGACGACGAGGAAGCGGAGCAGCCGTCGCTGCCGCTCGGCGGCGATGCGGGGCTGGCCGACCGGCTGTGCCTCGCCCGCGAGACCGCCGAGACGGTCAAGAACGCCGACGCGCGCAGCCGTTCGGCGCTCTATCGCGCGCTCGGCGATGCCTATGATTTCGCGCTCGCTGCCGAGGCCGAGCCCGAAGACTATGCCGAAATCCTCGACGATGCCGGACTGAAGGCGCAGGACCGCGCGCCGATGACCCCGGTCGTCAAGCTCATCTTCGGAATCGACTACGACAAGACGCGGCTCACCGAATTCGCCGCCGCGCTCTCCTACGGCCGCCGCGAGGCGGTGCCGCAGGGCGGCCTCGCCGGCTTCCTCGGCAGCTTCGAGGGCGGGCTCAAGGGGATCGTCGCGGCCGAGCGCCGCGCCCGCCGGCCCGCGGCCAGGCCCGATGCCGGCGCGGCCGCCGCGGACGAACTGCGTCAGGCGCCGCCGATCGGCTATGTCAACATCCCGGCCGGCGACGAGGAGTTCGTCCTGCTTCTCGCCCGCCGCGAGCCCGACGGCACCGTCGCCATCGTGGCGCCCGTCGCGCACGACCAGGCGCTCCTCGGCCGCGCCATCCGCAAGGTCCAAGTCTAAGCCCTGACCTCAGCGACCTGTACTACTTGCAGCCGCAAGTCAGTGAGCGCGTTGCGAGCGCTTGCCTCCGAATCGGACATGGTATCGCAACAATAGCAATGCAGTTGTGATAGAATGGTCCTCCTCCCGGGACTGTTATTTCTGATCTGATGATCCAATCGGCCTCGATTTCCGGCGTCGATTGCGTGGCATTGAGGGAGGAAGACATGGCTCAGGACAAGCATCAGAAAGCATCGTCGGCCGGCAAGTCGCAGGAGGGCCGGGGCGGCAACGAGGATGGCGGCGGCGGATCGGAAGCCGACGATCCCCACAAGAGCGTCTCCAGCGGCGGCGATCAATCGGGAGAGACCACGGAAACAGGCGGTGAGAAGGAATCGGTCGCCGATGATTTCCAGGGGGAGATGGAGAAAGGCGAGCTCGAGAGGGTCGCCGGCTTCGATCCCAGCAACGCGCTCGCCGAGGGACAGCCGGCCTCGATGGTCACCGACGAGATGACCTCGCTGCGCGACGCGGATGAGTTGATCCCCGAATTTACCTCGATCGAGACGGTCTGCGGCCGCGACGACCGAGTCAGGGTCTCGCCCTGCACCGCCATGCCGTGGCGCTGGATCTGCCAATTGTTCATCACGATGCCGAACGGCGCCGGCTTCCGGGGTACCGGCTGGTTCATCGGGCCTCGCTGCGTGATGACGGCGGGCCATTGCGTATACAGCAAGGCGAACGGCGGGTGGGCCCGCCGGATCGAGGTCATTCCCGGCATGGACGCCGCCAACCGTCCCTATGGATCCGCGGTGGGCACGCGCTTCTGGAGCGTGACCGGCTGGACCAACGGCGAGAACCAGAATTTCGATTACGGCTGCATCATCCTGCCGACGCCGCTCGGCAATACGGTCGGCTGGTTCGGCTTCGCCAATCTGAACGACGCCAGCCTGCGCGGGATGATCGCGAACAATTCCGGTTATGCCGGCGACAAGCCGATCGGGACGCAATGGTTCAATTCCGGCACCGTCACTTCGCTGACCGCGCAGAAGCTCTATTATATGATCGACACCTATGGCGGCCAGAGCGGAAGCCCGATGTGGCGTTTCGCGAACAACCAGCGGCACGCGGTCGGCATCCACGCCTACGGAGGATGCCCGAACAGCTCGACCAGGATCAACGCCCAGGTCTTCAACAACATGATGAGCTGGCGTAACCTCTAGCCGGCTTTCGGCGGCGGCGGATCGAAAGGTCCGCCGCCGGCACCGGACAGGCGCAAGGAGCCAGCTCCGTTGAGCATCACCATCGAGGGCAATGTGACGGGAGTGATGGAGACCTTCCCGCTCCAGCTCAAGGTGGAGGCGAACGGCGTCTCGCACCACGTCACCTTGAGCGATCGGACCCGGGTCACATTCCGGGGAGCGGCCGTCGACCCCGGCCTGATCATGCCCTCCACCAAAGTGCGCATCGACGGCCGGGGCCCGGCCGGCAGCGCGACCGCGCTCGCGGCGGAGTCGATCGAGATCATTTCGGCCTGAGCCGCTCCTCCTCGCGGTCGCTCGCTTGAACGGGAGTGGGGCGGCCTCGGCCTTGCCCGCCACAGGCTCCCGGCGCATAAGCGCGCCGACTGAAGCGGGCGGCCCCGTCTTGCCGCCGGAGCTACGGAGCCGACGGTATGAATGCCGATATTGCTGCTGGATCCAAGGCCGCTTCCGAGGGAAGCGACGCCGGCGACACGGCAGCGGAACGGACCGCCGACCTGCCTTATGTGGACGCGCTGAGCGCCGCGCTGGTGGACGGCGCCCTGCCGGGCGAGCTGGTCGACTTCACAGAAGAGGATTCGAGGGAGGCGGCGCGGTTCGTCGCCGCGGTCGCCCAGCGCCGCCCGCCCGGGATCGCGCTCGTCCGGCTGGAATCGGTCGGCGGCCAGGTCGGCCAGCGCCGCATGCGGATCTGCATCGTCAACGACGACATGCCCTTCCTGGTGGATTCGGTCGCCAACGCGATCGCCGCCCGCGACCTCATCATCCACCGACTGCTCCACCCCGTGCTCTGCGTCGAGCGCGACGATCGCGGCGCCCTCACCGCCCTCGGCCCGCTCTGCGACGACGACCGCAAGCGCGAATCGATCATGTATATCGAGGTCGACCGGACCGACGCGCGCGAGCGCCGCGACCTCGTCTCCGATCTCCACCGGGTGCTCGTCGATGTCCGCGCCGCCGTCTGCGACTGGAAGGCGATGCAGGCGCGCATGTACGAGGACGCCGACAGCAACCAGGATCCGGAAGGGGCGGCTTTGCTGCGCTGGTTCGCGGACGGCGCGATGACCCTGCTCGGCTATCAGGTCGAACGCCCCGGCGAGCAGCCGTCGCAGACGCTGGGCCTGTTCAAGCTGCCCGGCGAGCCGACCGATCCCGGCGGCTGCCTCGGCGCCATGCGGCATTTCGAAGCCGGCGGCATCGAGCCGCTGGTCGCCAAGGCCGACCGCAAGTCCTCGGTGCACCGGCGCGTTCCGCTCGACCTCGTCGTCGTTCCGGTTCGCGAGGGCGGCAAGGTGACCGGGATCGGCGTCCATGCCGGCTTGTGGACCAGCCAGGCGCTGACCGCGCCGCCAGAAGAGGTGCCGGTGCTGCGGCGCCGGCTCCAGGAGCTGGAACGCGAGTTCGGCTTCGATCCGAAGGGGCACAGCGGCAAGGCGCTGCGCCATTCGGTGTCGTCGCTGCCGCGCGACCTGCTGATCAACCTCAGCGCCGAGGCGGTCAAGGAACTGGTGATGACGGCGATGTCGCTCGCCGATCGGCCGCGGCCGACGCTGCTGCTCGTCCGAAGCATCCTCAAGGGCCATCTGTTCGCGTTCGTCTGGCTGCCCCGCGACGACCTCACCACGCGGCGGCGGATCGATATCGGGGTGATGATCGAGCAGGCCGCGGGCGGGCGCGAGTCAAGCTGGTCGGTCGAGCTCGGCGACGGCGATCTGGCGCTGGTCCGCTACACCTTCTACGTCGATCCCTCCCAGCCCACCCCCGACGCCGAGGCGCTCGACCGGCGGCTGGACGACATGGTCCGCGGCTGGGAGCCGAGCGTCGAGGAAGCGCTCGGCGCGCTGGTCGGCCCGGCCCGCGCCACCCGGCTCGCGCTCACCTATATCGAGGACTTCCCGGAGAGCTACCGCGCCGTCACCGAGCCGGCCGAGGCGGCCCTGGACGTGCTGCGCATTTGCGACCTCGACGGCGCGAACGCGCGCGACGCCCGGCTTTTCCGCAACGAAGACGATCCGCCGGGCCGGCTGCGGCTCAAGACGTACCGGCTCGCCGGGGTCATCCCGCTGTCGGAAGCGGTGCCGGTGTTCGAGAATTTCGGCTTCAGGGTGCTCGAGGAGCTGCCGACCCCGCTCGACGACGGCAATCTCGGCTACATCCACGATTTCGTCCTGGAAATCTCCGGCGACGGCCATGTCGACGAGGTGCTCAAGCGCGCCAACATCGTCGAGCGCGCGGTCGCCGCCGTGCTCGAGGGCCGCGCCGAGAACGACGCGTTCAACCAGCTGCTCGTCGCCGCCGCGCTGAAGCCGCGCGACGTCGTCCTGTTCCGCGCCTGGTTCCGCTATCTGCGCCAGACCGGCCTGTCCTACTCGCTGATCACCGTCGTGGAGGCGCTGCGCCGCGCCCCTGCCATCGCCCGCTGCCTGATCGCCTTGTTCGACGCGCGCCACGATCCCGTCCACGAGGGCAACCGCGCGGAGGCGGTCCGGCTGGCGGACGAGGCGATCAATCAGGGCCTCTCCCGCGTCGCCGCGATCGACGAGGACCGTATCCTGCGCCTCATCCGAAGCGTCATCGCCGCCACCTTGCGCACCAATGCCTACGCCGAATCCGGTCGCGAGGCGCTCGCCTTCAAGCTCGACAGCAGCCAGGTCCCGGGGCTGCCGGCGCCGGTGCCGTGGCGCGAGATCTGGGTCTACAGCCCGCGCGTCGAAGGCATCCACCTGCGCGGCGGGCCCGTCGCCCGCGGCGGCCTGCGCTGGTCCGACCGGCGCGACGACTTCCGAACCGAGATCCTCGGCCTGATGAAGGCGCAGGTCGTCAAGAACGCGGTGATCGTCCCGACCGGGGCCAAGGGCGGCTTCTATCCCAAGCAGCTGCCGCCGACCTCGGAACGCGACGCCTGGCTCAGGGAAGGAACCGAATCCTACCGCACCTTCATCCGGGCGCTGCTGTCGGTCACCGACAACATCGTCGACGGCGACATCGTCCATCCCGCCAACGTCACGATCCACGACAAGGACGATCCCTATTTCGTCGTCGCGGCCGACAAGGGAACGGCGACCTTTTCGGATATTGCCAATCAGATCGCGGTGTCGCGCAACTTCTGGCTCGGCGACGCCTTCGCGTCGGGCGGCAGCCAGGGCTACGACCACAAGGCGATGGGCATCACCGCGCGCGGCGCCTGGATCTCGGTCCAGCGCCATTTCGCCGAAATGGGCGTCGACGTGCAGACCCAGCCGATCACCGTGGTCGGGGTCGGCGACATGTCCGGCGACGTGTTCGGCAACGGCATGCTGCTGTCCAAGGCGGTCAAGCTGGTAGCCGCGTTCGACCACCGCCACATCTTCATCGATCCGCAGCCCGATCCGGAGCGCAGCTGGGAAGAGCGCGGCCGGCTGTTCAACCTGCCGCGGTCGAGCTGGGACGATTACGACAAGGCGCTGATCTCCGCAGGCGGCGGAGTCTTCCCCCGCACCCAGAAGGTGATCTCCGTCACGCCCGAGATGCGCGCCCTTTTGGACCTCGACGTGGAGGAGACCGATCCGGCGAGCTTGATCAGCGCCATCCTCAGGGCGCGGGCCGATCTCATCTGGTTCGGCGGCATCGGCACCTACATCAAGGCGAAGACCGAGAACAACGCCGAGGTCGGCGATCCGGGCAACGACGCGATCCGTGTCAATGCCGCGGAGCTGCGCGCCAAGGCGATCGGGGAGGGCGCCAATCTCGCCATCACCCAGGCCGCACGAATCGAGTTCGCCAATCTCGGCGGCCGGATCAACGCCGACTTCATCGACAATTCGGCGGGCGTCGATTGCTCGGACAACGAGGTCAACATCAAGATCCCGCTCAATCGCGAGATGGCGGAGGGCCGGCTCTCGCCCGAGACGCGCAACGCTTTGCTGGCCGAGATGACCGAAGAGGTGTCCGCGCTCGTGCTCGAGGACAATCGCCTGCAGACCCTGGCGCTGTCGATCGCCGAGCGCGGCGGCGCGGCGTCGCTGCCGGCGCTGGTCCGAGCCATCGAGATCCTCGAGGAGAGCGGCCGGCTCAACCGCGAGGTCGAGGGACTGGCTTCGAACGAAGACCTGCTCCGCCGAGCACAGGACAATCGCGGCCTGACGCGCCCCGAGCTGGCGGTGCTGCTGTCCACTTCAAAGATGGCGCTGCAGGCGGCCATCGAAGGCGGCAAGCTGACGCAGGATGCCACCCTGACGCCCGAGCTGTGCAACGCCTTCCCAAAGCTCATGCAGCAGCGGCACGGCGACGCCATCGTCCAGCACCGGCTGCGCACGCCGATCATCGCCACCAAGATCGCCAACCGTTTCGTCAACCGGCTCGGCATCACCGCACCCTTCTCGCTGACCGAGGAGGAGGGCGCCTCGTTCGGCCAGGCGGCGGCTTGCTTCGTCGCCGCCGAGCGGCTGTTCGGGATGGAGGCGCTGTGGCGCGAGCTCGACGCCATCGCGGTGCCCGAGCAGGTCCGGATCGACTTGTTCGATCAGGCCTCGCAGGCGCTCCAGCTTCACATCGCCGATCTGCTGCGCTGCATGCCCGCGACCATGAACCTCAAGGAGATGGTCGAGACGCTTCAGCCCGGCATCGACAAGCTGCGCGCCTCGCTCCACGACCTGCTCCGCGAGGAGCCGCGGCGGCAGGCGGCGGCGCAGCGCGCGCGGCTTGTCGCGCTCGGCGCGCCGGAGACGGTCGCCGACCAGATCGTTCAGCTGTTCGAGCTGAACGGCGGCGTCGGCATCGCCATGCTCGGCCACAAGATCGGCACCGACGAGATATTGCTGACCCGCGCCTACACCAAGCTCGGCGAGGCGCTGGGCCTCGACTGGGCACAGAGCGCGGCCAATCGCTTCGAGGCCAACGATCAGTGGGAACGGCTGCTCACCGCCGGACTGGCGCGCGATTTCGAGCAGCTCCGTCTCGACTTCCTGGAACGACGCCGAAGCGCCGACCCCAAGGGCACCGTCGACCAGTGGGTCGCCGCCCAGGGGCCCCGCGTCGACCAGTTCCGCCGGGTCGTCGATCGCGCCCGCACGTCGCCGATCACCACCGCGCCGATGCTCGCCCAGATCGCGACCCAGGCGCGCGTGCTACTCGCGCGCTAGGCTGCGCGCGAACAGCCACACGCGCAGCGCGCTCGCCAGGTTCGGAGGCTGAGGCGCTTGCACCCGTTCGGCATCGATGCGCGCGACCAGCGCGTTGAGCGGCAGGCCTTCCGCCTCCGCCGCCTCGCGCAGCGCCGCCCAGAACAGAGGCTCCAGGCTGATCGAGGTCGCGTGGCCGGCGATCATGATCGACCGTTTGACCGGTCCCGCGAACCGATCCGCCATCAGTACATGTGCTGGCCGCCGTTGATGGACAGCGTCGATCCGGTGATGAAGCCCGCCTCCTCGCCGCACAGGAAGACGACTCCGCGCGCGATCTCCTCGGCCTTGCCGAGGCGGCCCACCGGGATCTTGGCGATGATCTTGCCGAGCACCTCCTCCGGCACCGCCGCCACCATCTCTGTGTCGATATAGCCCGGAGCGATCGCGTTGACGGTCACACCCGCGCGCGCCCCTTCCTGAGCGAGCGCCTTGGTGAAGCCGTGGATCCCGGATTTCGCGGCGGCATAATTGACCTGGCCGTACTGGCCCGCCTGGCCGTTGATCGATCCGATGTTGACGATCCGGCCGAACTTGCGGTCCGACATGCCGTCGAACACCGCCTTGGCCATGTTGAAGCAGCCGCCCAGGTTGACATCGATCACCTCGTCCCACGCCTGCCGGGTTATCCGCTTCATCGTGCCGTCGCGGGTGATCCCGGCATTGTTGACGAGCACGTCGATCGGCCCCAGCTCGTTCTCGATCCGCTGCACCCCCGCCATGCACGCTTCGTAGTCGGAGACGTCCCACTTGTAGGATTTGATGCCGGTACGGTCGGTGAATTCCTGCGCCTTCTGCTCATTGCCCGCGTAGTTGGCCGCGACCGTCACGCCCTGGTCCCTCAGCGCCACGCTGATTGCTTCGCCGATGCCTCTCGTTCCCCCCGTCACGATCGCAACGCGTGCCATGCCTCTCTCTCCCTGTCTTATGTTTTGTGCGGGTCACCTTATGGCCGGCGAAGCCAGCCTTCAAGTTCGCGCCCGATCAGCGAACGCAGCATGTCAATGCCGGGTCCGCCGTCGTTGAGGCAGGGGAGGTAGGCGAAGTGGGTGCCGCCGGCCTGTAGGAAGGTCTCGCGCCCGCGGATGGCGAGCTCCTCGAGCGTCTCCAGGCAATCCGCCGAGAAGCCGGGCGCGAAGATCGCGATCCGCGTCACGCCGCGCTCGGGCAGCGCGGCGAGGGTGACGTCGGTCGCCGGCTCCAGCCATTTGGCGCGGCCGAAGCGCGATTGGAACGCCACCGTCAGCTCGCGCCCCATCGCCTCGCCCAGCAGCCGGGCCGTCTTGCGGCAATGGCAGTGATACGGATCGCCGAGCTCCAGCGTCCGCTGCGGCATGCCATGGAAGCTGGCGACGATTTCCTGCGGCTCGAAGTCGAGCGCGGCGAGGCTCTCCTCCAGGCTGCGCTTCAGCGCGTCGATGTAGAGCGGGTCGTCAGGGTAAGGCGGCAATGTCCGCACCGCCGGCTGCCAGCGCATCCGGCGCAGGTGCGCGAACGCCTCGTCGTTGGCGGTCGCGGTCGTGGCGGCGCAATATTGGGGGTAGAGCGGCGCCACCAGGATGCGCTCGCAGCCCTGCGCCTTCAGCGCCTCGATCCGCTCGGCGATGGCGGGGCGGCCGTAGCGCATCGCATGGTCCACCAGGACGAGCTCGCCGAACGCGCCCGCGAGCGCCTTCGCCTGCCGCCGAGTGATCGCCGCCAGCGGAGAGCCTTCCTCGGTCCATACCTGCTGGTAGGCGTGTGCCGACTTCTTCGGCCGGGTGGTGAGGATGATCCCGCGCAGGATCGGCTGCCAGACGAGCTGCGGGATCTCGATCACGCGCGGATCGGACAGGAACTCCTTGAGGTAAAGCCGCACCGACCCCGGCTCGGGCGTGTTGGGCGTGCCGAGATTGATCAGCAGCACGCCGATCCTCGGCGCCGGGATCGGCGGGTGGTCCGCGGGCGGGATCATCGCTCGCTCCCCAGCACCAGCGGCAGCGACCGAAGCCTTTGCCCGGTCGAGGCGAACAGCGCGTTGGCGATGGCCGGGGCCGCGGTCGGCACGCCCAGCTCGGTGATCCCGCCCGGCTCCTCCTGGCTCTCCATGATCTCGACCGTCACTTCCGGTGAGTTCGCGAGCGTCGGCAGCCCGAGCCCCCGCAGGTTCTTGACGCTCGCCAGCCCGCCCTCGAAGCCGATCCTGCTGCCGGTCGCGCCGGCTATGCCGTAGACGATCCCGCCCTCGATCAGCTGCCGCACGATCTCCGGGTTCACCACCCGCCCGCAATCGACGGCGCAGACGGCGCGGCTGACCTGCACGCGCTGCGACTTGCCGATCTTCACCTCGACCAGGGTCGCGATATGCGATCCCCAGGCGCTGTGGGCGGCGATTCCCATCGCGCTGCCGGGCGCTCCGCCGTCCCAGCCGCCGAGCGCCGCCGCGGTCGACAGGCACCGCGCCAGCCGCGGGTTGTCGCCCAGCATCTGCATCCGGAACGAGAGCGGCTCGATCCGGGCCCGCCGGGCGAGCTCGTCGATGAAGCATTCGGTGAAGAAGGCGGTGTAGCTGTGCGCCGCCGAGCGCCAGATGCCCGTCCTCAGCGCCAGCGGCGCCGGCAGATGATCGATCGCCACCGCAGGAATGGCGTAGGGCGGCACCGCCCCCGCCACCGCCGATGCCTCCGCGTCCGCGCCCCTCTCGGCCGCCCCGGAGCGCAGCCGCCCGATCACCTCCCCGGTCGTCGAGGGCGCCGCGATCCGCGCCTGCCAGCCGGCGATCGTTCCGCGGTCCCCCAGCCGGGCGCTGAGCGCCGCCCGCGCCGGCGGCCGGAAGCTGTCCTGCATCGTCTCCTCGACGCGCGACCAGACGAGCTGGACCGGCCGCTTCAGCTTCACCGCCATCGTCGCCGCCTGCTCGATCGCGGCGGTCTCCAGCTTGCGGCCATAGCCGCCGCCGACCATCATCGGATACAGCGTCGTCTGCGCTTCCGGCAGCCCCGCCGCCCGCGCCGCCGCCGCCCGGGCGAAGCCCGGGGCCTGCGTCGGCGCCCACACTTCCAGCCGATCGCCGGTCACTCGCGCGGTCGCCGTCAGCGTCTCCAGCGGCGCGTTCGCCGCGACTCCTGCGGAATAGACCGCGCGGTAGAGTTCGCCGCCCATGGCCTGGTCGATGTCGCCGCGGCTGAAGAAGCGCGACGCCTCGCCGCCGGAGAGCGCCGCCTCGAGCCCCGCTTCCATGCCGGCGCTGCTGGCAAGCTCGCCGCGCGTCTCGAACACCGGCTTCATCGCCTCGACCGCGCGGTTGGCCGCCCACCAGTTGGTGGCGGCCGCGCCGGCCCATCGCTCGTTCTCGAAAACGGCGATGACTCCCGGCACGCGATCCGCCGCTTCGCGGTCGATCCGCACCAGCCGGCTGTCGCCGATCGGCCCCTGCCGGACCGACGCGAACACCATGTCGGGCAGGCGCACGTCGCCGGCGAACTGCGCGGAACCGTCGACCTTGGAAGGAAGGTCGAGCCGGGTCACCGCCTGGCCCGCAAGCCGGTTCTCGACGCCGCCGCGCCTCGGCAGGTTCTCCGGCACGTCGAAGCGCGGCGCCGCCTCCGCAAGTTCGCCGAAGCTGATCTTCTCGGCGCCGTTGACGACGAAGCCGCCCGCGGTGTCGAGCAGCTCCCAATTCGCGTTCCAGCGCTCGGCCGCCGCCTTGCTGAGCAGCGCCCGCGCCGCCGCTCCGGCTTCGCGCAGCCGCGGCTCGAACGATCGGATCGAGCTCGACCCGCCGGTCAGCATCAGCGCCGCCCGGGTCGCATATTGATGCGCCGCCCAGCGGCCGATGCCCTGGAAGGCGGAGGGTAGCGACTCGGCGGCGGCTTCCTCGGCCAGCAACTGGTTGGCGTAGAGCGGGTTGATCGGCGCGGGCTCGACCGACACCGTCCGCCAGTCGGCGCCAAGCTCGTCCGCCAGGATCTGCGGCAGGCTGGTGTAGACGCCCTGGCCGAGCTCGGCCTGCGGCACCGCCACGATCACCCGCCCGTCGCGCGCGATCTTGAGGAACGCGTTGAACAAGGTCTCGCCGGGCGCCTCGCGCAGGTTGGGCTTGTACGTCCGCGGCCACAGCCCCCAGGCGAGCACCAGCCCCGCGCCGAGCCCGCCGCCGACCAGAAGCGTTCGGCGGCTGATCCCCGTTCCCGTTCCGTATGACGCCATGGCGCGCGTGATAGTCAGCCGATCGGGCGAGCGCCAGCGCCCAGGTCAGGCGTTTTCAGCAACCTGCGCCCGGTAGCGCTCCCGCAGCGCCACCTTGTCGATCTTGCCTGTGCCGAGCTTCGGCAGCGGCTCGTCGTGGATCCAGATCCGCTCCGGCAGCTTGAACGCCGCCAGCCGCTCCTGGAGAAAGCCGGTCAGCGCCTCGCGGGTCAGCGTCCCGTCCTCCTCGCTGTAGATCACCGCCCCCGGCACCTCGCCCAGTCGCTCGTCGGGCAGGCCGAACACGCATGCCTCGGATACCGAGATGTGCGCGTAGCAGGCGGCCTCCACCTCCTGGCAGCTGATGTTCTCGCCGCCGCGGATGATGATGTCCTTCAGCCGGTCGATGATGAAGAGGTAGCCGTCGTCGTCGAGGTAGCCGATGTCGCCGGTTCGGAAATAGCCGTCCGCGGTGAAGGCGGCGGCGGTGGCCTGCGGGTCGCGCCAGTAGCCGCGGATGTTGGCGGCGCTCCGGATCGCCACCTCGCCGGGTTCATCGGGGCCGAGATGCGCGTCGCCGCCGCCAAGGATCGCCACCTCGACCATCGGCTTCTGCGGCCGCCCGGTCGACGCCGGCTTGGCGGCGTAATTCTGCCAGAAATTGGCGCAGCCCACGGCGTTGGTCTCGGTCAGGCCGTAGCCGAGCGCCGGCTGCGCGCCGCGAAAGCTCTCCTGCAGCCGCTTGACGTGCGCGACCGGACGAGCGGCGCCGCCCGCGGCGATGTCGGTCAGCGAGGAGAGATCGTATTTGCCGCGGTCGGGATGCTGCATCAGCTCCAGGCTCATCGTCGGCACCCCGACGAAATAGGTGATCCTCTCCTGCTCGATCAGCCGCAGCGCCTCGCCCGGATCCCATTTGCCCATCAGCACCATGGTCCGGCCGATGACGATGCTGTTGAGCAGCACCGGCACCTCGCCGGTGACGTGGAAGAGCGGCACGTTGACGAGCGTCCTGGGCTGCGGGACCGTCTCGCCCGCGCTTTCCTTGATGGCGCGAAGCACGGCGAGCGCGAGCGCATAGGGATAGACGCCGCTGGTGACGCCGCGATGGGTCGAAACCGCGCCCTTGGCCGCGCCGGTCGATCCGGAGGTGAACAGGATCGTCGCGTCGTCCTCGGGCGCGACCGTCGGCAGCGGGACCTCGCCCGCCCCTTTTTCCAGGATCGGCGCCAGCGCCTCGGCCAGCGGCCGTTCGACTGGCAGAGTCACCGTCGGCAGCCACACGCCGCTCGCGTCCACCCGCTTCGCCCGCGGCGCGTCGGCGATCACGAGCTTCGGCTCGGTCAGGCGCAGGCCGTGCTCCAGCTCCTGCGGCTGCCACCAGCCGTTGACGAGCACGGCGATCCCGCCCGCCTTCAGCACCGCCATGTAGGCGACGATCCAGGCCGGGCAGTTGCGCATCGCGATCGCCACCCGGTCGCCCTTGGCGATGCCCCAGCCGCCCGCCAGCGCCTGCGCAAGGCGCTGCGCGTTGGCATTGAGCTCGGCGAAGGTCAGGCGCTCGCCGTCGGCGACGACCGCCTCGTTGGCGCCGTGGAGCGCGCAAAAGGCGTCGAACAGGCCCGGCAGCGTCGGCGGCAGGTTGGTGACGATCGCCCGGCCCTCGGCGTCCCGGCCGATCTGGAACGGACCCTCCGGCCCGGCCACCCGCTCCAGCAGGGCGTCGAACTTGCGGTCGAGCTCGCTCGGCATGGTCTCTCCCCCTATGCGTTGCCTTTCTTTTGACCGCCCTTATGAAGGCGCAAAGCATCGGGGGACAAGCCTTGTTACTCACCGCATTCGCCTCCACCGCGCTTGACGCTACGTCCGCCGTGCGGTGGGAGAATCTGGGTCTCGATCCGATCGCGCTCGATCTCGGCTTCTTCCAGCTGCGCTGGTACAGCCTCGCCTATCTCGCCGGGATCATCGTCGGCTGGTGGTACCTCCTCAAGCTGATCGCGCAGCCGGGCGCGCCGATGGCGCGGCGCCATGCCGACGACATGGTGTTCTACGCGACTTTGGGCATCCTGCTTGGCGGGCGGCTCGGCTACGTGCTGTTCTACCGGCCCGAATTCTACATGCGGAACCCCGGCGAGATCCTGCAGCTGTGGGACGGCGGCATGTCGTTCCACGGCGGCGTGATCGGGGTCAGCCTCGGCATCCTCTACATGGCGCGCAAGCACGGGCTCGATTGGCTGCGGATCCACGATTACGTCGCCTGCTGCGTGCCGTTCGGACTGTTCTTCGGCCGCCTCGCCAACTTCGTGAACGGCGAGCTGTGGGGCCGCCCGTCCGACGTGCCCTGGGCGATCGTGTTCCCGACCGGGGGCGAGGTGCCGCGCCACCCCAGCCAGCTCTACGAAGCGGGCCTGGAAGGAATCGCCCTCGGCCTCCTGCTCTGGTTCCTGTTCTGGCGGACCGACGCCCGCTACCAGCCCGGCAAGCTGGTCGGCTTCTTCATCCTGGGCTACGGCGTCAGCCGCTTCCTGGTCGAGCTGGTCCGCCAGCCGGACCAGGGGCTCGAGAACCTCAGCTGGGGCCTCACCATGGGCCAGACCCTGACCGTTCCGATGATCGCCGGCGGCGTGTACCTGATCGCCACCGCCAAGGCGCGGCGGCAGCGGGTGGAGCCGGTCGCGGGAAGCGAGAGCGTGGCTTAGGCGGCGGCATGCGGTGGTGTCGTGACTGACCTGGCCGAACGCCTGGCCCGCCTGATCACGACGACGGGCCCGATCTCGGTCGCTCAATATATGGCCGAAGCCAACGCGCATTATTACCGCACCCGCGACCCGCTCGGGGCCGCCGGCGACTTCACCACCGCGCCCGAGATCAGCCAGATGTTCGGCGAGCTGGTCGGCCTGTGGCTCGCCGACCTGTGGACCCGCGCCGGCAGCCCGGACGTGCATTATATCGAGCTCGGCCCCGGCCGCGGCACGCTCGCCGCCGACGCGCTTCGGGCGATGCGCGCCGCCGGCCTGGAGCCCGAGGTGCATTTCGTGGAGATCAGCCCCGTCTTGCGCAACGCCCAGGCCGAGCGCGTGCCGCAGGCAAGCTGGCACGACGATGTCGCCACGCTCCCCCGCGACAAGCCGCTGCTCGTGGTCGCCAACGAATTCTTCGATGCTCTGCCGGTCCACCAGCTCGTTTCCACCGGCCGCGGCTGGTGCGAGCGGATGATCGCCTGGCAAGGCGGGCGCTTCGTTCCGGTCGGCGGCCCTTTCATCGGCAGCGGCCCGATACCCGAGGGGTTACGCCATGCCCCGGCGGGCGCGATCCTCGAAACCTCGCCGGCCTCGGTCGCGGTGGTGCGCGACCTGGCGGGGCGCCTCACCGCCCAGGGCGGGGCCGCGCTGATCGTCGATTATGGCCACGAGCGCACGTCGGTAGGCGACACCCTGCAGGCGGTGGCGCGGCACCGGTTCGCCGATCCGTGGACCCAGCCCGGCGAGCGCGACCTCACCGCCCATGTCGATTTCCAGGCGCTGGCGGAAGGGGAGCGGCGGCAGGGCATTCGCGTGGCCGGCCCCCGCACGCAGGGCGAGTGGCTGCAGGCGATGGGCATCGGCGTTCGCGCCGCGGCGCTCGCCAGGGCGGCTCCCGACCGCGCGGACGAGATCGCCGCCGCGGCGGCCAGGCTCACCGCCGAGGATCAGATGGGCACGCTGTTCAAGGTGCTCGCGCTGGTCGCCCGGCGCTGGCCGGAGCCGGTCGCCTTTTGATGGAAATCGCCTACCGCACCGCCGTCGCCGCCGATGCCGCCGCCTTGGCCGCGCTCGGCCGCAGCAGCTTCACCGAAACTTTCGGCCATCTCTACAAGCCCGAGGACCTCGCCGCCTTCCTGCTCGGCCATTCGCAGGAAGGCTGGGCGCAGCAGCTCGCCGATCCCGGCTTCGCGGTCCGAATTGCGGAAGTCCGCGGCCAGGCCGTGGCTTACGCCAAGCTCGGCCCGCCTTCGCTGCCCATCGAGCCGCGCGGTCCGTCGATAGAGCTTCGGCAGTTCTACGTGCTGAAGCCCTGGCATGGGCAGGGCATAGCGGCGGCGCTGATGGCCTGGGTGCTGGACGAGGCTCGGGCGCGCGGCGCAAGCGACCTCCATCTGTCGGTTTTCGTCGACAACCACCGGGCGCGCCGCTTCTATGAGCGTTACGGCTTCTCGCAGGTGGGCACTTACGCCTTCATCGTCGGCAGCCACGAGGACGAGGATCTGATCATGCGCCTGCCGCTGGAGTCGAAATGAGCGTCGAGCCGATCCG
>DASWSP010000017.1:0-50465 GCA_036402575.1 Allosphingosinicella sp.
CTCCCAAGCTTCGCTTGGGCCCCTCCTCTCCCGCGAAAAGCGGGAGAGGGGTTGTACGGCGTCGGCCCGATCTGAATGTCGATACAGCCTAGTTTCAGGGTCCAGGCCTACCCGCATCGCGGCTCGAAACTGGATGCTGAAACAAGTTCGGCATGACGGCCTAGGCTGCGCCTTACGCCGTCACTTGCCGCGCTTCTTGCGGTGGGTTTCCATGTCGAGGACCATGTTCGCTTCGCCCTCGGGGAGCAGGCCGAGCCGGCGCGCGACCTCCTGATAGGCTTCGGCCTCGCCGCCCAAATCGCGGCGGAAGCGGTCCTTGTCGAGCTTCTCGTTGGTGGTCATGTCCCACAGGCGGCAGCCGTCGGGGCTGATCTCGTCGGCGAGGATGACGCGGGAATAGTCATTCTCCCAGATCCGTCCGAATTCGAGCTTGAAGTCGACCAGGCGGATGCCGATCGCGGCGAAGAGGCCGCACAGGAAGTCGTTCACGCGCACCGCCATGTCGGCGATGTCGTTCATCTCCTCCTGGCTCGCCCAGCCGAAGCAGGCGATATGCTCGTCGGCGATCATCGGGTCGCCGAGCGCGTCGTCCTTGTAATAATATTCGATGATCGTGCGGGGCAGTTGGGTGCCCTCCTCGATGCCGAGGCGCTTGGAGAGCGAGCCGGCGGCGACGTTGCGGACCACCACCTCGATCGGGACGATCTCGACCTGGCGAATCAGCTGCTCGCGCATGTTGAGGCGGCGGATGAAGTGGGTCGGGACGCCGATCTGGCCGAGCAGGGTGAAGATATGCTCGGAGATGCGGTTGTTGAGCACGCCCTTGCCCGAGATCGTGCCCTTTTTCTGGGCGTTGAAGGCGGTCGCGTCATCCTTGAAATACTGAATGAGGGTGCCGGGCTCGGGACCCTCGTAGAGGATCTTGGCCTTGCCTTCGTAGATCTGGCGGCGGCGGGACATGGGACTTGAGCCTCCAGCGGGAAATGACTGCGCCCCGTCGCTGCGTTGGCTCGAACGCGCGGGCGGGGCGTGCGCAGGCTATAGCTTAGCCGCCGGGCGGGTGCAACGAGGGTCGCCCCGGAGGCCGGACCCTGCCTCGCGGGCAGCCGTCTCCTTCAATCGAGGCTGCCGAAGCTGCCGTATGCGGCTTTCTCGCTCTGCGTCTCCGGGGCGATCGCGCGCCACTTGGCCGCCGTGAAGCAGACCGTGTGAGTGGTCGTCCGCCACGATGTCCTGAACGGCAATCCTGGTCAGCGCGGCAAGGCTGTGGAAGCTTCGATCATCGCAGCCTGCATCGAACGGCCCTATCCGCGATCCCTGCCCGATTTCATGCTGCCCCGGGTGGCTCGAGAGCCGGTCAGGTGACCTTGCCGCGGACGGCGAAGCGGGGCTCGCGCCAGCGCCCGCTTGCCAGGATATCGGCCAGGCGATCGACCGCCTTCCAGATCTCGGCATAGCCCAGATAGAGGGGGGTGAGGCCGAAGCGGGCGACGTCCGGCGCCCGGAAATCGCCGATCACGCCCGCCTCGATCAGTGCCTGACACATTTCGAAGGCGTGGGGATGGCGGAAGGAGATGTGGCTGCCGCGCCGCTCCGGATCGCGCGGGCTGATGCATTCGAGGCCGTGGCCGGCGCAGCGCTCTTCGGCAAGCGCCAGGAAGAGGTCGAACAGGGCGACCGACTTGGTCCAGACCATCGCCATGTCTACCTCGGCGAAGGTTTCGACGCCGCTCTCGAGCGCGAGCAGGCTGAGCATCGGCGGGGTTCCGGCGAGGAAGCGGGCGACGCCGGGAGCGGGGACATAGTCGTCGGTGAAGGCGAACGGTGCGGCATGGCCCATCCAGCCCCGAAGCGCCGGGACCAGCCGCTCCTGCAGCGCTTCGGCGACGTAGAGGAAGGCGGGGGCGCCGGGACCGCCGTTCAGATATTTGTAGCCGCAGCCAACCGCCAGCTCGGCGCCGTCGCGGCCGAGATCGAGCGGCACCGCGCCGGCGCTGTGGCTGAGGTCCCAGATGACGCGCGCCCCCGCCGCCTTCGCCCGCGCCGTCAGGGCGGCCATGTCGAAGCGGGTGCCCGCCTTGTAATGGACGTGGGTGAGGAGGACGAGGTTGGTGTCGGCGCCGATCGAGGTCTCCAGCGCGTCCCGCTCGACCACCTCGAGCCGCAGGCCCGGGAGCAGCTCGGCGGCGCCGCTGGCGACGTGGAGGTCGGTGTGGAAATTGCCGGCCTCCGACAGCAAGACCGGCCGTTCCGGCGCGAGCGCGGCCGCGGCGGTGATCAGCTTGAACAGGTTGACCGAGACGGAGTCGGCGACGATCACCTCGTTCGGCCTGGCGCCGATCAGGGGTGCGATGCGGGCGCCGACCCGCTGCGGCGCGTCGATCCAGCCATGCTCGTTCCAGCTGCGGATCAGCGACTGGCCCCATTCACCTTGAACGACTTCCTGCTGCCGGTGAACCGTGGCCCTGGGCAGCGCGCCGAGCGAGTTGCCGTCGAGGTAGATGAGGTCCTGCGGGAGGAGGAAGCGATCGCGCAGCGGCCGAAGCGGATCGGCTGAATCCAGCGCTTCGGCTTCGGCCAGGGTGATCATCGCTTGAGCGCCCGCTCGATTTCCTCGACGGCGGCGGCCCAGGCGGCGGTCTCGGGCGCGATCAGCTCGACGTGCCCGGCGTCGGGGATCATCCGGACCCGCACCGTATCCCCCAGAGCGCGCATCGGGGCGGCGTAGCCCTCGGCATAAGCGGTGGGGATGATCCGATCCTGAGCGCCGTTGATCAGCACCTGATCGACCCCGAGCGGGCCCAGCCGAGGCACCGAGGTGTCGGCGAAGTTGCCGCCCGTCAGCCGGCCGACGACTTCGGTGCCGCAGCCGCTGCCGGGGGCGCGCGCGGCTTCCTCGAGATCGGGCAGGCCGCCCAGGCTGACGACGGCGCCGATCGGAAGCGGGCCGGGCGCGCGCAGCGGGCTGCCGGCGGGCAGCCGCGGCCGGGCGGCGAGCCACAGCGCGAGGTGGCCGCCGGCCGAATGGCCGACCGCCACCAGCGGCGAAAGGCGAAGCTTGTAGCGGCCGGCGTGGGTCCGAAGCGCATCGGCGGCGGCGGCGGCGTCGAGGAAGGTGCCCGGATAGCCGCCGCCGGCGCGGTCGACTCCGCGATAGTCGATGTTCCACACGGCAATGCCGCGCCGGCGCAGGTCGTCGGCGATCCAGCTCATGATCCGGCGGTCGGCGATCTCCGTTTGCCAGCAGCCGCCGTGGACCATCAGCACCGTCGGATGCGGCCCCTCGCCCTCGGGCAAATAGAGGTCGACCCGCTGCATCGCCTCATCGCCATAGCTGACGGTGGCGCTCGGCGCCGGGCGCGGGCGCTCGATCAGGTCGGGCCAGGTCATGAGCGCGGCGCGGGCGGCGCCGGGCTCGGCTGTCGGATTGCTCACCGAGCAGGCGGCTAGCGCCAGCGCAAGGGTGAGGGCAAGCGGATTGACAAGCGGGCGCAGGCGACGTCTCCGATCGTTCGGGGCCAGGGGAGCAGAAGCCATGAACCTGCACGATCTCGATCAACTCATCGAGGCTTTTTACGCGACCATCTCGGGTCCGGCAGGGAGCCAGGACTGGGAGCGCGCGAAGCTCCTTTTCCACCCCGACGCGCGCCTCGTCCGCACCCGTCTCGACGGGCAGGGGCAGCCGGCGGCCTTCTCGTTCAGTGTCGAGGGCTATCGCGAAGCGACGATGCCGCTGCTCGCGGACATCGATTTCTACGAGGCCGAGATCGCGCGCCGAACCGTGCGCTTCGGAAATATCGCGCAGCTTTTCTCAGCCTATGAGGCCTATGACCGGCCGGCGGGCGGGAGGCTGCTCAAGCGCGGCATGAACCTGATCCAGCTGTTCGACGACGGCCGCCGCTGGTGGATCATGCATGTGATCTGGGACGATGAGCGCGAGGGCGTGAAACTGCCCCGCGAGATATTCGACGGCCGGTCGGACGTCGGTTGAGCGAGCGCCGCCGGGGGCGGGGGCGGCGCCCGCTCAGGGGATGCAGCGCCGGCTCGCCCGCCGGACGAGCGCTGGCGCCGCCCTTACTTGCCGCCCGCGCCGGATTGGCTGATCGCCTGGCGCGCGATCGCCAGCTTGACCTGCGGTCCCGCCTGCTCGATCGCCCCGTTCACGCAGGCGCGCCGGTCGGCCAGGGCCTTGAGCGACCTGGCGCCGGGCTCGAGGCAGAGCCGACGGGCGGCGCGGCGAACCCGCGCCTCCAACCTGTTTACCCCCGCGGCCGCGTTGAGGTTCAGGTCGGCATGGGCGACGCGCGCCGCCGGGGTCTGGGCGGCCTCCACCGCGATCGGAGCGGCGGCCTGGACGGGGGCTCCGGTCGCCAGCAGCGTCGCGGCGCCGGTGGCGAGCGCCGCCGCAAAGGCGAGCCCCGCAAACTTGACGTTGATTGCGTACATTTTTCGTCTCCCTGTCGTTGTTTCAGCGGCCGAGCTTCGGATGACGCCAGGGGGCGTCGAATGCGATCTCGAGGAGCCGCTTGAGGCTGACCTTCACCGAAGTGAGGGCGCCGGCCAGAAATGCTGAAAATCCAGCACCATGTTCGACCCAGATACGGCTGTCGATTTCGTCGCGCATTTTATCGCTCCTTCCACTGCCTGATCCTGCCGATCTGTCCGGCACCCGCAGAAAATGGGGCATCTGCAGCAGCAGCGCCAACTAAACGCTCGACAAGGGTGATAAGCTGGACTTATCATCTTCGGCATGCGCCACATCCCGCCGCTGCCGTCCGTCAGAGTGTTCGAGGCGGCGGCGCGGCACGAGAATTTCACCCAGGCCGCGGCCGAGCTCGGAATGACCCAGGCAGCGGTCAGCTATCAGATCAAGCTGTTGGAAGAGCGGCTTGGCGTGCCGCTGTTCCACCGCGACAAGCGCCGGGTGACCCTCAGCGACGCGGGCCGCCGGGTCGCGCCTCTGGTATCGGGTGCGCTCGACGCCTTGTCCGACGCTTTCTCGTCGATCGTCGACGACGACGAGAGCCTGCTCAAGATCAGCACCACCCATACCTTCGCCGCCAACTGGATGGCGCCGCGGCTCGGCCTGTTCCAGATCGAGCGGCCGGAGCTGGCGGTGCGGCTGCAGACCGAGACGGCGCTGGTCGATTTCGCGCGCGACGATGTCGATGTCGCGGTGCGCACCGGCACGGGGCCTTGGCCGGGGCTGAAGCAGCATTTCCTGTTCAGGCTCCACGTCACGCCGATGTGCAGCCCCGATTTCCTTGCCCGCAACGACCTGGCGGCGCCCGACAAGCTGTTCGGCGCGACCCGGCTCAGCCCCGGCGACGTGTGGTGGAAATTGTGGTTCGCCGCCGCCGGCCTGACCGCGCCCGTCGCGCTTCGGTCGCCCGGCATCCGGCTCGATTCGCAGGCCGCCGAAGGCAATGCGGCCATGGCGGGGCAGGGCGTCGCCATGCTGAGCCCGCTGATGTGGCGCTTGGAGCTTGCCGCCGGCCGGTTGGTGCAGCCGTTCCCGATCTCGGTCTACGAAGGGCCGAGCTACTGGCTCGTCTTCCCCGAGCACAAGCGCAACCAGCCCAAGATCAGGCACTTCCGCGAGTGGCTGCTGGCCCAGGTCGCGGAGCAGGCGAAGGCGGGGCCGGCGGAAGCGTTCCTGCCTCCGCCGGCGCCGCAGGCCTAGCGCTCCAGCGGTCGCGGTCTAACCTCCATCGGACGTCGGGGGACCAGCAGAACGGCTGCCTCGCGACGTGTTTCCCCAAGGTCGGGAGGCGTGCGGGCCCACCTTCTGCGCGGGGACGGCGTTGGGGCCTCGCAAGACGGAATCGCTCCTGCTATCCGGGGACATGGCGGACGTTGAACACCTCTCCGAGCAGCTGACTTCCTTCGACGACGCGCTGTCGCAGCGTTATCTCGTCTACGCTTTGTCGACGATCACGGCGCGCTCTCTGCCGGACGTGCGGGACGGGCTGAAGCCGGTCCACCGCCGGCTGCTGTGGGGGATGCGGCTGCTGAAGCTCGATCCCGCGGCCGGCTACAAGAAATGCGCGCGCGTGGTGGGCGACGTGATGGGCAAATACCACCCGCACGGCGACCAATCGATCTACGATGCGATGGTCCGGCTCGCCCAGCCCTTCTCGCTGCGCTATCCTTTGGTCGACGGCCAGGGCAATTTCGGCAATGTCGATGGCGATAACGCCGCGGCGATGCGCTATACCGAGGCGCGGCTGACCGCCGCCGCCTACGAGCTGATGGCGGGGCTGGACGAGGGCACGGTCGACTTCCGGCCCACCTACAATGGCGAGGAGGAAGAGCCCGAGGTCTTCCCCGGCATCTTCCCCAACCTGCTCGCCAACGGCGCCAGCGGAATCGCGGTCGGGATGGCGACATCGATCCCGCCGCACAACGTGGCCGAGGTCATCGACGCGGCGATGCACCTGATCGACAATCCCAGGGCCGAAGCCTCGGCGCTGATGGATTTCGTCGCCGGGCCCGATTTCCCGACCGGCGGAATCATCGTCGACAGCGCCACAGCGATCGCCGGCGCTTATGTGAGCGGCCGCGGCAGCTTCCGGGTCCGCGCCCGCTGGGAGACCGAAGATCAGGGCAGGGGCACCTGGACCGCCGTCATCAGCGAAATCCCCTACCAGGTTCCGAAGGGGAAGCTGATCGAGCAGATCGCCGCGCTGATAGCCGACAAGAGACTGCCGATCCTGGCGGACGTGCGCGACGAATCCGACGAGCGGGTGCGGATCGTGCTCGAGCCCAGAAGCCGCAGCGTCGAGCCCAAGGTGCTGATGGACATGCTGTTCCGGATGACGGATCTCGAGGTCCGCATCCCGTTGAACCTCAACGTGCTCGACGCCAGCCGAACGCCGCGGGTGATGGGCCTGAAGCAGGTGCTTACCGAGTGGCTGGAGCACCAGCGCATCGTGCTGGTGCGCCGATCCGAGCACCGCGTCGCGAAGATCGTCGACCGGGTCGAGCTGCTCGACGGCTATCTGATCGCCTTCCTCAACCTCGACCGGGTGATCCAGATCATCCGCGAGGAGGACGAGCCCAAGCCGGTGATGATGGCCGAGTTCGCGCTGACGGACCGGCAGGCCGAAGCGATCCTCAACATGCGGCTGCGCTCGCTGCGCAAGCTCGAGGAGATGCAGCTGCGCGGCGAGCGCGAGGCGCTCGACAAGGAGCGGGAAGAGCTTCTGAAGCTGATCGAATCGCCGGCGCGCCAGCGCTCGCGGCTCAAGAAGGACCTCGCGGCGCTGCGCGAGCGCTACAGCGAGCAGACCGAGATCGGCCGGCGCCGCACCCGCATCGAAGAGGCGGGCGAGGCGGTCGAGATCCCGCTCGACGCGATGATCGAGCGCGAGCCGATCACGGTGATCATGTCGCAGCGCGGCTGGATCCGCGCGATGCGCGGCCACGTCGATCTCGCCAATCCCGAAGCGATGAAGTTCAAGGAGGGCGACGGGCCCAAGTACTTTTTCCATGCGCATACGACTGACAAGCTCCTGCTTGCCGCCGCCAACGGCCGTTTCTACACGCTCGCCGCCGACCGGCTGCCGGGCGGGCGCGGCTTCGGAGAGCCGGTGCGGCTGATGGCCGACATGGACGGCGAGGCCAACATCGTGGCGCTGTTGCGCGCTGCAGCCGCGGCCAAGATCCTGCTCGCTTCCTCCGACGGGCGCGGCTTCGTCGCTTCGGCGGCGGGCGCGCTCGCCGAGACCCGCAAGGGCAAGCAGGTCGTCAACCTGCGCCCCGGCGCCCGCCTCACCGTCGTTCGGCCGATCGCCCCGCAGGACGATTATGTCGCGGCCATCGGCGAGAACCGGAAGATGGTGGTGTTCCCGCTCGCCGAGCTTCCCGAGCTCGGCCGCGGCGGCGGCGTCCAGCTTCAGCGCTACCGCGACGGCGGCCTTTCCGACGCCCGCACCTTCGCGATCGCGGAGGGCCTCAGCTGGGGGATGGGCGGCGACAGCGGACGCACCCGAACCGAGCCCGATCTTTCGGCCTGGCGCACCGCCCGCGGCGCCGCCGGCCGCATGCCGCCCAACGGATTCCCGCGCGACAACCGCTTCTGAGCCGCTTTCCCGCCACCTGAGGCGCACCACCTGCAATCAAAGATTAACCGCTCTGGCGTAGAGCCCGCCGGATGCAGGCTGCATCGTCGCCGCGGCGGAAGAAGGCTTTGGCCACTGCGGTCGCTCCGATGGCGAGGGCGCCGGAGCCGGACCTGTTCAGGCTGACCCGCGAAGAGCTCGACGGCGCCCGCCAGGAATATATCGACGCGCTTCCGATCGCCGCCGCGGTGCTGGAAGTGGACGGCGACGGCGACATCCGGATCGGGCGCGCCAACGAGCATTTCCGCGACCTTGCCGGCTGGAACGAGCGCGGCGACTGCGTCGATCCGGCCGAGTTCGTCAGATGCGGCCCGATGGGGGAGACCCTGCGCCAGTTCCTGGCCAGCGAGGAGTCGGTCTGCCAGTTCGAGAGCCATGACGGCCACAGGGTCGGCGGCCGCCATTTCACGGTGAGGCTGGCGCGGCTCAGCCCGCTGGCCGACGCCGACCGGCGCTGCCTGCTGTCGCTGATCGACAAGACCGCGCAGATCGAGACCGAGAAGAGCCTGCGCGCCGAGATGCTGCGCGACACGCTGACCGGTCTTCCCAACCGCCTCGCCTTCAACGAGCGGGTCGAGGCGATCCTGGAGAGCCCCGCCTTCGCCGAGGGCAGCTATGCGGTCGTGGTGGTCGATATGCGCCGCTTCAGCCGGATCAACGAGTGCATGGGGGCGCTCGCCGGCGACGAGCTGCTGATCACCTTCGCCCGCAGGCTCTATTCGGCGCTTCGCAGCGGCGACGTCCTCGCCCGCACCAGCGGCGACGAATTCGGAATCCTGATGCGGCTGTCGCGCGGGCTCGACGACGCGTTCCAGCTGGCCGACCGGATCCACGCGGTGCTGTCGACCCCGTTCCGCCTGTCCGAGCTCGAGATCCGCGTCGATTGCTCGATCGGCTGCGCGCTCCTGACCGGCAGCGTCGAGCTGGCCGAGGAAGTGCTTCGCAACGCCCAGTTCGCGCTGAAGCGCGCCAAGCAGTCCGGCCAGGTCGAGGTCTACGAGCCGAACCAGGCGCGGGCGGCGCGGCGCCGCTTCAGCATCGAGACCGAGCTTCGCCGGGCGATCGAGAACGACCAGCTGACGCTCGCCTTCCAGCCGCTGATCGACCTGCCGACCGGCGCCGTCTCCGGCTTCGAGGCGCTGGCGCGCTGGAACCATGAGGAGCGCGGGGTGATCTCGCCGACCGAGTTCATTCCGGTCGCCGAGGAATCCGGCCTGATCGTTTCGCTCGGCCGCTGGGCGCTCGACGCCGCGGCGCGAACGCTGGCCGACTGGGACCGGCAGGCGGGCCAAGAGCTGCCGCTTTACGTGGCGGTGAACCTGTCCGCGATCCAGATCGCCCGCGACGACATCGCCTCCGTCGTGGAGTCGTCGCTGGCTTCGAACGGGCTTGCCGGGGAACGGCTGACGCTGGAGCTGACCGAGAGCGCGATCATCCAGGACCCGGAGCGCGCGACCAAGGTGCTCGAGGCGCTGAAGGGGCTGGATGCCAAGGTCGCGATGGACGATTTCGGAACCGGCTATACCTCGCTCGCCTATCTGCAGCGGCTGCCGATCGACGTTCTCAAGATCGACCGGAGCTTCGTCACCGGGCTGCTGCGCGATCGGGATTCGGTGGCGATCATCCGCGCCATCCTGTCGCTCGCCAACGCGCTCGGCATGGCGACGACCGCGGAAGGGATCGAATCCGAGGAGCTGGCGCAGGCGCTGACCGAGCTCGGCTGCTCGCACGGCCAGGGCTTCTTCTTCGCACGGCCGCTGCCGCCCGCCGAAGCGATCGGCTACTGGCTTTCGCGCCGGACCTGATCGACCTTCTCTCGGGCCAGCGCCCGCACCGTCTCGACATCCGCCGCGAAGCCGCGCTCCGCCCATTCGCGCTCGATCGCCTGCAGAGTCTTGGCGACGATCGGGCCGGGGGCGAGGCCCATGGCGATGATGTCGCCGCCGCCGATCGGGAGACGCGGGCGTTCCCAGCCCTGGAGCCCGGCGACCTTGGCTGCGACGGCCGCGGGCTCCTCCGCGCTCAGCAGCAGCCGGTCGATCGCCTCTTCCCTGCCGATCCGGTAGGCGAGGACCGGCGGCGCCTCGTCGAGCGCCGGCAGCCGTCCCGCCGCCGCCGCCAGCCGCCGCGCCGCCTTGTTCGACAGCCGCAGCCGCGCCGCCAGGCTCGCCGCCAGCGCCGGGTCCGGCGGGAGCAAGGCCGCCAGCCGCCGCAACGGATCGGGCGCAACGCCGGCCGCCTGCTCGCGCGCGACGAGGGCGCGCAAGCCATCGGTGCCGGCGATCTCCGGAAGCACCGGACGCAAGATGCCGCGTTCGATCATCAGCGCCACCGTCACCGCGGGATCGGGAAGCGCGAGCAGCTTCAGCAGCTCGTCGGCGATCCGTTCGCGCGACAGCGCCATCAGGTCGTTGGCGCGCGCGATGCAGGCGTCGAGCGAGGACGGATCGGGCGCGCCGGCGCCGAAGCGCGCGTGGAAGCGGAAGAAGCGCAGGATGCGCAGATGGTCCTCGGCGATCCGGACGAGCGGATCGCCGATGAAGCGGACTCGGCGCGCATGGAGATCCTGCTTGCCGCCGTAATAATCGGAGACGTCGAGCGTGGCGGGATCGGCGGAGAAGGCGTTGATCGTGAAGTCGCGCCGCGCCGCATCCTCCTTCCAGTCGTCGGTGTAGGCGATCGTCGCCCGGCGGCCGTCGGTCGCGACGTCGCGGCGCAGCGTGGTCACCTCGACGACATGGTCGCGCAGCACCGCCGTCACGGTGCCGTGCGCGATCCCGGTCGGCACCGCCCTGATGTGCGCCTCGCCCAGCCGCCGGATCACTTCCTGCGGAGCGATCCGGGTGGCGAGATCGACGTCGTTGACCTCGAGGCCGAGCAGGGTGTCGCGAACGCAGCCCCCGACATAACGGGTCTCGCCGTGGCCGGCCGAAAGCGCGTCGAGCAGCTGGCTCATGCCCGTCCATTCCTGCCAGGGCGCGCGGGGAAGCTTCATGACACGAGCGCCAGCCGGCGGCTCAGATTGACGATCATCGCCGCGGTCGCGCCCCAGATGCGGCGGCCCTCCCACTCGATCTCGTAATAAGTGCGCTCGGCACCCCGCCATTGGACGGTGCGGACGAGCTGGTGCTCGGGCCGCAGCAGAAAATCGAGCGGCGCCTCGAAGATCGCGGCGACCTCGTCGGGGTGCGGAGTCAGCGGCAGGCCGGGCGGCACCACGCCCACCACCGGGGTCACTTCGAATCCGGTGATGGTGCGGTAGCGGTCGGCCACGCCGATCACCTCGACCGACGAGCGCGGCAGGCCGATCTCTTCCTCCGCTTCGCGCAGCGCGCCCGCGACCGGCCCGTCATCCTCCGGATCGATCCGGCCGCCGGGGAAGGCGATCTGGCCGGCGTGGCGGCGCATCGTCTCGGTCCGGACGGTGAGGATCACAGTCGGATCAGGGCGATCGACGACGGGCATGAGCACCGCCGCCGGCGTGATCGCCTTGAAATCGGTGAGATGCGGGTCGAGCGGATCGCCTTCGAGCAGGATCGGGGTGCGCTGCGCGCCGAGCTCGAGCGCGTCGCGCAGCCGCTGCGACAGGCTCACGGTGCCGAGTCCAGCGCGAAGAAGGCGCCGCCGCTCCACAGGCCGGGCGGTTCCGCCGCTTCCGCGAGCGCGAGGTGGGCGAGCTCGTAATAGACCGGCCGGGCGACCAGCGCGTCGAGGCCGGGCCGCACCTGCAGATAAGGATGAGGGCCGTCATCCTTGGACACGAAGCGCAGCGGGTGCTGCGCGCCGGCGACGACGACGTCGCCGGTGTTGAGCCGGAAGGCGAGCGAGCGGCTGGGGCCTTCGCCCTCGCTCCTGAGCTCGACCGCGGTGAAGGGCGCGTCCTCGACGTCGATGTCGAGCTTCTCGCCCGGCGTCACCAGCACGTAGCCGCCGTCCGGCTCGCGCCGAAGGATGGTCGAGAACAGCCGCACCATCGTCTGGCGGCCGATCGGGCTGCCCTCGTGGAACCAGGTGCCGTCGCGGGCGATGCGCATGCCGCTGTGGCCGCAATGACTTGGGTTCCACCTTTCCACCGGCGGCAGCTTCCTCGCCTCGGCCAGCCGCGCGATCTCGGCGAGCGAGAGGCCGGAGAGGTCGGTAGGGGCTTCGGGCATCGGCATCGGCGCTAGGTAGGCGATCGGTCCCTGGAGCGCAAAGCTTGCGGCGCCTGTCCGCGCCTCCTATCGCGCGCGGCGATGACGGCCGAGTTCCAGGGACCCCGCACCGCGATCGTGACCGGCGGCGCCAAACGCATCGGCGCCGCGATCGTGCGGGCATTGGCCGAGGACGGCTGGCATGTGCTCATCCACTGCAACCGATCGGTCGCGGAGGCCGAGGCGCTCGCCGCCGAACTCGGCAACGCCCGGGTCGTCGCCGCCGAGCTGGCCGATCCGGCCGCCGCCGCCGCGGTCATGGCCGGGCTTGACGGACTCCCGCCGCCGCGCCTGCTCGTCAACAGCGCGTCGCGCTTCGCCTATGACAGCGCGGACGGCTTCAGCGCCGACGATTTCGACCTCAACCAGGCGATCAACCTGCGCGCGCCGGCGCTGCTGTCGAAGGCCTTCGCGGCGCGCACCGGGGAAGGGGGCGGATTGATCGTCAACCTGCTCGACGCCAAGCTCGCCGCGCCCAACCCGGATTTCTTCACCTACACGCTCACCAAGATCGGCCTTGCCGGGCTCACCGAGCTCACCGCCCGCGCCTTTGCGCAGCGCGGGATAAGGGTGTGCGGGATCGCGCCGTCGGTGACCTTGCTGTCCGGCCCGCAGAGCCGCGACAATTTCGACCAGGTGCACGCTCTCAACGCGCTTCGCCGCGGGATCGACGTGGCGGAGATCGTCGCCGCCTTGCGCTTCATCATCGCCACGCCCACCATCACCGGGCAGACCATCACCCTCGACGGCGGCCAGCGCTTCCTATCGCTTGCCCGCGACGTCCAATTCCTGGAGCCCAAGCCATGAACCTCGCCGCCAAGATCGAGGGGCTGGTGCCGGAGCGGCTGGCGCCCAAGAGCCGCAAGATCGTGCTCGAGGACTTCTCGCTGCCGGTCGACATCGGCTTCCACGAATTCGAGGTCGGCAATCCGCAGCGGCTCTCCATCACCGTCGAGGTGTGGGTGGACGAAGCCTCGTTCCCGTATGACGACGATTCCGCAGCGGCGTGGAACTACGATTTCCTGAGGACCGAGATCGCCGTGCTGGCGTCCGGCCGGCGCTTCAACCTGCAGGAGACGCTGGTGCGCGAGATCTACGATCTGGTCGCGGCGCGGCGCGGGGTGACGGCGCTGCGCGTGCGCAGCCGCAAGCCCGACGTCTATCCCGACTGTGCCGGCGTCGGAGTCGACCTCTCGTCGTTCTGACGATCAGGAATTCCGGGCCCGGGTGCGCGGGCACGGCCCGAGCCGGTCGAGGATCAGCCGATAATCCGACTGGATCGCCGCCGCCTCGCGCGGCTCCGCCTCGGCGAGGCTGGCGGCCGGGAGCGCCCGGGGGAGCGCGCAGGCGAGCCGGTACCAGAGCAGGGTCTCGCGCTGCGGCGGCGCCGCGGCATTGTCGACGATCTCGGTCAGCGACACCGCCCAGGCCGGGGTCTCGCCCGGGCGGCGCAGCACCGCCAGCGACACCGGCCGCTGGTCCGAGGCGAGCAGGAAGATCTGCGTCTCGCTCTCGCCCGGAAGCGAGCCCGGCACGTTGAAGGCCTTGCCGATGCCGACGATCCGGGGCGGCGCGCCGGGCTGCACGGCTTCGCGCAGGATGGCGCGCAGCCGATCGGCGTCGGCGGGATTGTAGGCAAGCTGCGCGTCGGGCCCGACCAGCCGGAGCTCGCCGGGGCGGCCGGGCACCGGCGCGGCGAGCAGGATGAACTCGGCCTTGCGCCGAAGTTTGGGCGGCCGGCCCGCCGCGTCGTTGGGAAGATCGACGAGGTAGCTGACCCTGGCCGGAAGCCCCTGCGCGCCGCGGATCAGCGATACGACGTCGGCGCGCACATAGAAACGCGTCTTGCCGGCCGCCAGCCCCGGCGCCTCCTGCGCCTTCAGCCGCGCCGCATCGGTCACCCGGACATGGGCCGCGACCGGAGCGGCGAGCGCGAGATCGGCGAGGTCGGCATAGGTCAGCGCGGTGGGCGCCGCGGGCACCTGTGATTCGGCAGAAACGCTCGCCGCCGCCGTTGCAAACGCTGCAATAATTCCGAACCTGAACAACCCGGCTCTCCCCTCGCGGACTTCGTTACGCCACTAACTCGAAACATCCCATATGCTTAGCCGGATTAACCCGCCATTGCAGCCCGGTTTCCCGCGGGTTTTCAGCCCCTAACAGGAGCATTGCGTCGTTTCGGGTCGCGCGATAGAGACACCGGCCTTGGAAGGCGACATCGAACGTCAATGGACCCGTAACGGCCCGGCTGCGTTATGATGAATCGCCGAGCTACCAACGCAAGAGAGGGAGTGTGGCTGATCAATGGCATATGCTGATCAAAAGATGAGCAACGGCCGCATCGCGGCCATCGTCATCGTCGCTCTGCTACACGCCTTGCTCGGCTACGCCTTCATCACCGGGCTTGCCTACAACGTGGTGAAGCAGGTCGCCGAGGATCTGAAGACGTTCGACGTGGTGGAGGAGCCGCCGCCCCCCGAAGAGGAGCCGCCGCCCCCGCCGCCGGACCAGGCGATGGAACCGCCGCCGGTCGTGTCGCCGCCGCCGATCGTGCGCACCAACACGATGGCGCCGCCGATCGTGAGGACCGTGCGCGAGGCGCCGCCGCCCATTATCACTCCGACCGCGCCGCCGGCTCCGCCTGCGCCGCCGGCACCGCCGCCGCCGCCGGTCAAGGTGCAGCCCGCCAAGGCCAAGGCCAATCTGGCGTCGCTGTTCTCGGACGACGACTATCCGGCGTCGTCGCTGCGCGCCGAGGAGGAAGGGACGACCGGCTTCCGGCTGGACGTAGGCCCCGACGGCAGGGTCACCAATTGCACGGTCACCTCGTCGAGCGGTTCTTCGGCGCTCGATTCAGCGACCTGCAGGCTGCTGACCCGCCGCGCCCGGTTCACCCCTGCCCGCGACAGCAGCGGACAGCCGACCTCGGACACCAACGCCGGCAGGATCACCTGGCGGATCCCCGATGAGTGAGCCGACCTACAACGTGAGCACGTGTTTTTCTGAGACGAGAGGAAAGTAACATCATGGCTACCCCAGCAGCAGCACCGGCAGGCGGCGAAAACCCTTATGGCCTGATGGCCGCACTCGAACAGGGCGGAACCATCGCCTGGGCGACCTTCCTCATCCTCGTGGTGATGTCGGCGGCCTCCTGGTACATCTTGTTCGTCAAGCTGTTCGAGCAGCAGAAGATCATCAACCAGGGCAAGCGCGCCAGGACCACCTTCTGGCAATCCACCAGCCTGCGCGAGGGCGCCAACAAGCTCGAGAAGAACAGCGCCTACCGCCAGATCGTGGACGACGCGATCATCGCCCAGGAGCAGCACAACAAGCTCACCGACCCGATCGACCAGCATGACTGGATGCTCGGCTCGCTGGCGCGCAGCCAGGGCGCGATCGCGTCCAAGCTTTCGACCGGCCTGGCGCTGCTCGCCACGGTCGGCTCGACCGCTCCGTTCGTCGGGCTGTTCGGCACCGTGATCGGCATCTACCGCGCGCTGATCAAGATCGGCGCCGCCGGTCAGGCGTCGATCGACGCCGTCGCCGGCCCGGTCGGCGAGGCGCTGATCATGACCGCGCTCGGCCTTGCGGTCGCGGTGCCGGCGGTGATGGCCTACAACTGGCTGATGCGTCGCAACAAGGCGGTGCTCGAAGAGCTCGCCAAGTTCACCAACGACATCCACGGCTACATGATGTCGGGCGGCACCGTGCGTCCGATCGCAGCGACCGCCGGCGCCGCCGCCCGCGGTTCCACCGGGGCCGCTTCGCCGGGCGGGACCACCGCCACCGGTTCGCCGCTCGGCGCGACCACCGGCAGCCCCAAGAAGGTCTAGTCCAGCAGGCTTTCCGGCGGAGCAGCAGGTGCTGCTCCGCCGGGACAAAACGAACAGGATATTGTCGCTATGGCCATGCAAATCGGCCCGCAGGAACAGGCTGAAGAAAGCCCGATGTCGGACATCAACACGACGCCGCTCGTCGACGTCATGCTGGTGCTTCTGATCATCTTCCTGATCACCGTGCCGGTCGTCATCCAGTCCGTGCCGGTCAACCTGCCCAAGGTGCGCTTCGAGCCGACCTCCACCAAGCCCGAGAACGTGTCGCTGTCGGTGCGCTCGGACGGCGCGGGCGGCTGCGAAGTCTACTGGGGCCTCTCCAAGATGGAGCCGCAGCAGCTGCTCGACCGTGCGGTCGAGAAGCTCAAGGCCGAGATCGAGCGGCAAGGCGGCGTGGAAAACGTCACCGAGCTTCCCGAGGCCCACATCCGCGGCGACGTCAACACGCCCTACCGGTGCATCGGCGGCGCGATCTTCACGATGCAGCGGGCCGGCTTCTCCCGGGTCGGCTTCATTTCCGAGCCTGCGCCCGGCGGCAGCGTCGTCCGGCTCTAGGCTTCACGTACAGGAGTAACGAATAATGGCGATGTCGACTGGTGGAGCCGAAGGCGAGCCGATGATGGACATCAACACGACGCCGCTGATCGACGTCATGCTGGTGCTGCTCATCATGTTCATCATCACCATCCCGATCCAGACCCATGCGGTGAAGCTGGACCTTCCGGTCGACAGCGAGACCAACGAGCCGCCGCCCGTCGACCCGGTCAAGAACAAGATCGTGATCGAGCCGTCCGGCGCCATCCTGTGGAACGGTGCCCCGGTCGATCCGGTGACGCTTCGCCAGTATCTGGACATCACCACGACGATGACCCCGACGCCCGAGCTTCACCTGCAGCCGCACCCGGAGGCCCGCTACGAAGTGGTCGACGAGGTGCTCGCCATCACCAAGCGCGCCAACGTGACGGCGATGGGCTTCGTCGGCAACGAGGCCTACGCGACCTGGTAAGCCGGCGCTCTCGTCGCGACTTGAAGGGCGGTCCCGCGGGGCCGCCCTTTTCGTTTGGGCGTCAGGCCGCCAGCCCTTCGAACTGGAGGCGGGCGAGGCGGGCGTAGAGGCCGCCGCGGGCCTGCAGGCTGTCGTGGGTGCCTTCCTCGACGATCCGGCCATGGTCGATGACGATGATGCGGTCGGCCTTGCGGACGGTGGCGAGCCGGTGGGCGATCACCATCGTGGTGCGCCCTTCGACCAGCCGCTCGAGCGAAGCCTGGACGAGCCGCTCGGACTCGGCGTCGAGCGCCGAGGTGGCCTCGTCGAGGAGGAGGAGCGGAGCGTCGCGAAGGATCGCCCGGGCGATGGCGAGGCGCTGGCGCTGGCCGCCGGAGAGGCGCGCGCCGCCTTCGCCCATGAACGTGTCGAGGCCCTCCGGCAGCTTGCGCAGGAACTCGGCCGCGTTGGCGGCTTCGGCCGCCGCCCAGAGCGCATCGTCGCCGGCGTCCCACATGCCGTAGCGCAGATTGTCGCGCGCCGAGGCGGCGAAGATCACCGTCTCCTGCGGGACGAGCGCGATGCGGGCGCGGATGTCGGCCGGATCGGCGGTCTTGAGATCGACCCCGTCGAGCCGCACCACGCCGGCCTCGGGATCGTAGAAGCGCTGGGCGAGCTGGAAGAGCGTGGTCTTGCCCGCGCCCGAAGGGCCGATCAAAGCGAGCGTCTCGCCCGGCTCCACGCGGAGGTTGAAGTTCTGGAGCGCGCTCACCTCGGGCCGGGTGGGATAGTGGAAGGTGACGTCCTCGAACGACAGCGCGCCCTGCGCCGGCTGCGGCAGCTTCACCGGGTCGGCGGGCGCCTTGATCTCGGGCACCTGGGCGAGGAGCTCGGCCAGCCGCCCGGCCGCGCCGGCGCCGCGAAGCAGCTCGCCGTAAACTTCGGTGAGCGCTCCGAAGGCGCCGGCGACGAGCGCTCCGGTGAAGACGAAGGCGGCGACAGTGCCGCCGGTGATCACTCCCGCCTGGACGTCGAGCGCGGCCTGCCACATCACCATCGTGATCGAACCGAACATCAAGGCGATGACGATCGCGGTCATCACCGCGCGCAGGCGGATGCGGCGGCGGGCGGTGCCGAACGCGTCCTCGACGGCGGCGCCGAAGCGGCTGCTCTCGCGCGCTTCCTGGCCGAACGCCTGGACGATCTTCATCGCGCCCAGGGTCTCGGCGACGATCGCGCCGACGTCGGCGATCCGATCCTGGCTGGAGCGCGAGACGTCGCGCACGCGGCGGCCGAGAAACATGATCGGCAGGATCACGATCGGGATTCCGAGCAGCAACGTCGCGGTGAGCCCGGGGGCGAGCGTGAACAGGTAGATGATGCCGCCGATCCCCATCACGATGTTGCGCAGCGCCACCGACACCGTGGTTCCGACCACCATCTCGATGACGGCGGTGTCGGCGGTGAGGCGCGAGGCGATCTCGGACGGGCGGTTCTCCTCGAAGAAGCGCGGCTCGAGGCGGAGCAGGTTGCGGTGCACCTCGGTCCGGACGTCGGCGACGACGCGCTCGCCGAGCCACGAGACGAAATAGAAGCGGACCGACGTCGCCAGCGCCAGCACCACGACGATGAACAGCAGGTAGTAGAAATGTTCGGCCACGTCGCCGCCCGAGGCCGCGAAGCCCTTGTCGATGACTCGGCGGAAGCCGTCGGGGATGGCGAGGGTGGCCAGAGCCGCGATCAACAGCGCCAGCGCCGCCATTGCGATATGGCCCGGGTAGCGCACCGCGCGCTGCCACACCATCGTGAGGTTGCCGATCTTCTTGCCCGGCAGGGGGTCTGCGCTACTCGCCATATCGGTTGGCGTAGCAGCGCCCGCCGGGCGGCTCAATCCCGCGGCGTTGTGGTGCTTTTGTACCGCTTCGGGAGCTTTTGACCGACCGGTCGGTTTATCACTGGCTTAATGGGGAGTTGACGCTAGTCTCGCGCCTTACCGCCTGGAGGTTGGATGCTCTACGACGCCTATGAAATGCAGCGTTCGCTGCTCGCCGGAGCCAGCACGCTCGCCAATATCGGCGCCGGATGGATGCAGAACCCCGCCAATCCCCTTTCGTACAGCGGCATGGGCCCGATCGTCGGATCCGCGCTCGACGTCTTCGCCCATGCCTCCGCGCCGCGTGGCAAGCCCGAATTCGGCCTCGAAACGACGATCGTCGACGGCAAGACCGTCACCGTCACCGAGGAGGTGGTGCTTCGAAAGCCGTTCGGCCAGCTCAAGCGCTTCCGCCGTGAAGGCATCGAGGGATCGCCCAGGCTGCTGATCGTGGCGCCGATGTCCGGCCACTACGCCACCCTGCTGCGCGGCACCGTCGAGCGGATGCTGCCGGGGCACGACGTCTACATCACCGACTGGCGCGACGCGAAGCTGGTGCCGCTCGACGCGGGCCGTTTCGACCTCGACGATTATATCGACTATCTGATCGATTTCCTCGACCATATCGGGCCGGGAGCGCACATGCTGGCGGTCTGCCAGCCGTCGGTGCCGGCTTATGCCGCCGCCGCCTTGATGTCGGCCGACGCGCACCCGGCGCGGCCGAAGACGCTGACCATGATGGGCGGCCCGATCGACACCCGCAAAGCGCCGACCGCGGTCAACACGCTCGCCACCCAGCGTCCGCACAGCTGGTTCCAGAACAACGTCATCGCGACCGTGCCCTATCTCTATCCGGGCGGCGGACGGAAGGTCTATCCGGGCTTCCTGCAGCTCGCCGGCTTCATGACGATGAACCTGGGCAACCACGTCGTCAGCCACTGGGAGATGTTCAAGCATCTGGTCGCGGGCGACGGCGAGGGCGCCGACGCGACCAAGGATTTCTACGACGAGTACAGGGCGGTGTGCGACATGACCGCCGAATGCGACCTGCAGACCGTCGACGCCGTCTTCCAGCGCCATCTGCTGCCCAAGGGCGAGCTGATGCACCGCGGCCGCCTGGTCGAGCCGGACGCGATCCACGACATCGCCATCCTGGCGGTCGAGGGCGAGCGCGACGATATTTCCGGGGTCGGCCAGACCCGTGCGGCGCTCGACATCTCGACCGGGCTGCCCAAGGCGATGAAGAAATACCACCTCGCCAAGGGCGTCGGCCATTACGGCATCTTCAACGGCAGCAAGTGGCGCGAACGCATTGCCCCCGCCGTCGAGCAGTGGATCGCCGCCCACGACGGCTGACCTCGTGCGGGCGCATTAGCCGTATCTTTACCCTGTCGATTTAGACTGTCCCCGTTCGCAACTGGGGGCAGACATGCGTCACGCGGCGGTTATTGGTCTTTGCGCAACGGCTTCGATGGCTGTCGGCGCGGCCCAGGCGGGCGCTCCGGAAGCCCGCAATCCTTTCCATTGCAGCATCGCTTTCCAGGTCTCGTACGATCTGGTGAAGGCGGCGCAGGGCGCCGACAGCGAGCTGGCGCGCGAGCTGCACGGCCGGCTGGTGTGGCAGGCCTTCGCGGCGGCGCGCTTCCCCAAGGCGGCGGATTCCGAGGCCGAAGCGGGGGCGCTGGCCAGGCAGTTCAGCGAAGACAGCGACGCCGGGCTCGCCATGGCGGAAGCGTGCATGCGCCGCCAGGACGCGCATCCGGAATTCCGCGAGGCACGGCTCGAAAAGCAGCTGCGCGACGGCTCCGAGCGCGAACCGCTGAGCATGCGCGCGAGCCTTGACGGTCTCAAGAGCGTGTACCTGAGCGCAGCGACGGCGGCCCCGGGCCGCGACTGAGGCGGATCAGCCGCGCTTGGGCTCGGTCTGGAGCGCGGCCTCGACCATCCGCTCCCACACCGCCGCATCGCCGGCCGCCGCCATCACCGGATCGGGCTCGCGCATCGTGCGCAGGATGGCGGTCGCATCCGCGACATGCTCGTGCCAGGTCTCATCGACGCTCGGACCGGCCGACGGATCATCGCCCTCGGCGTTGATGCTGAGCGCGCGGCCCGCGAGCACGCGTGCGATCCGCTCGACCAGCGTTAGGTTTGATACCGGCATCGATTCCTCCTCGTTTCGAGCCCTAAACGGAAGAACGGGCCGCGGGTTGCGCTAGCCGAAGTGGAAGCCGAGCAGGCGCGCGACGAGCAAGGCGGCGAGCAGCCAGACCGCAAGCACGATCGCGATGCCCCAGGCCGAGCCCGGCCGCTCCGCCGCCGCTGCCGCCGCCCGCCGGTGCTCTTCGAAAAGGCCGGGCGGGAGCATCTTGACGAACAGCCAGATGCCGAGCGGGATCAGCACCGCGTCGTCGAGCAGGCCAAGGACCGGAATGAAATCCGGGATGAGGTCGATCGGCGACAGCGCGTAAGCGGCGACGAGCAGGCCGAACGCGCGGGCATGCCACGGCGTGCGCGGGTCGCGCGCCGCCAGCCAGGCCGCGTGCGCATCGACGCGCAGGCGGCGGGCGAGCGAAGCGGATCCCGGCGCTCGCCGCTTCAGAGCGCGGCGCCGTCGACGAAGCGCAGGTTGGTCGGCGTCGCCATCACAGCACTTCGAACAGACCCGCCGCGCCCATGCCGCCGCCGACGCACATCGTGACGACGACGTGGCGGGCGCCGCGCCGCTTGCCCTCGATGAGCGCGTGGCCGACGAGGCGCGCGCCGGACATGCCGTAGGGGTGGCCGACCGAGATCGCGCCGCCATCGACGTTGAGCTTGTCGTCGGGGATGCCGAGCTGGTCCTGGCAGTAGAGCACCTGCACCGCGAACGCCTCGTTGAGCTCCCACAGGTCGATGTCGGCGACGGTGAGGCCGAAGCGCTTCAACAGCTTGGGCACCGCGAACACGGGTCCGATCCCCATCTCGTCGGGGTCGGTGCCGGCCACCGCCATGCCGACGTAGCGGCCGAGCGGGGTGAGGCCGCGCTCCGCCGCGATGCCGGCTTCCATGATGACGCAGGCCGAGGCGCCGTCGGAGAGCTGGCTTGCGTTGCCGGCGGTGATCATCGCCTCCGGCCCCATCACCGGCTGCAGGCTGGCGAGGCCTTCGAGCGTGGTCTCAGGCCGGTTGCCCTCGTCCTTGTCGAGCGTCACCTCCTTCATCGAGGTCTCGCCGGTCGCCTTGTCCTTGACCGCCATCTTGGCGGTGACGGGGACGATCTCCTCGTCGAAGCGGCCGGCGGCCTGGGCGGCGGCGGTGCGCTGCTGCGAGCGAAGCGCATAGGCATCCTGCCGCTCGCGGCTGACGCTGTAGCGCTTGCCGACCACTTCGGCGGTGTTGATCATCGGCATGTAGACGCCGTTGTGCATCGACAGCAGCTCCGGATCCGGCCCGAGCCGCATGTCGGGCGTCTGCACCAGCGAGATCGATTCAACGCCGCCGGCGACGCAGACGTCCATCCGGTCGACGATCACCTGCTTGGCGGCGGTGGCGATCGACATCAGGCCCGACGCGCACTGGCGGTCGATCGACATGCCGGCGACGGTGACGGGAAGGCCGGCGCGAAGCGCGGCGGTTCGGCCGATCGTGGTCTGAACGCCCTGCTGGAGCGCGGCGCCCATGATCACGTCCTCGATCTCGCCCGGATCGACCTTGGCGCGCTCGACCGCGGCGCGGATCGCATGGGCGGCGAGGGTGGGGGAAGGGGTGGCGTTGAACGCGCCGCGATAGGCCTTGCCGATCGGCGTGCGTGCGGTGGAAACGATGACGGCGTCGCGGGTAGCCATGGCGTGTTCTCCCAAGTGATCAGATGAAGATAAGGCCGATCCAGTCGGCGGTAAGGGCGGGCCTGTCCTCGCCCTCGATTTCGACGGTGACGCTGTGGAGGAACTGCCACTGGCCGGGGCGCTTCTCCGCCACCGCGGCGAGCACGAAACGGCCGCGGACGCGCTTGCCCGATTTGACCGGGGCGATGAAGCGCACCTTCTCGAAGCCATAGTTGACGGCCATCTTGAGCGTATCGGGGACCAGCATCACCGAGGCCGCCATCTGGCTCAGCAGCGACAGCGTCAAAAAGCCGTGGGCGACGGTGCCGCCGAACGGCGTCCGGCTGGCCAGCTCGGGATCGACGTGGATGAACTGGTGGTCGCCGGTGACGTCGGCGAAGCGGTCGATGCTCTGCTGGCTGACCTCGATCCAGGGCGAGGCGCCGATTTCGCCGCCGACCTTCGCCCTGATCTCATCGAGAGTGGCAACCGGCATCGATCCTCCCAACATTGTGCCGGCTGGACCGGTCCGCTACTTGGCCGCCTTAAACATCGGCCCGCGAGAGAAACAAGCCTTGGCTACTGCGAACCTCGACCCGCCCTTGTCGGACGCTACGGCATCGGCCCGGGCGGAGATCCGGCGGCTGCACCGCGCGGGCGAGCCGGAGGTGCTGGCGCCGCTCCTCAAGGACGCGGCGCTCGCCGGCGAATCGCGGCGGCGCGTCGAGAGCCGAGCGCTCGGCATGCTCGCCGACCTGCGCGGCGCGCAATCGTCGGGCTGGGTCAACCAGTTCCTTCAGGAGTATCGGCTCAACACGTCGGAGGGCATCGCCCTGCTGTCGCTGGCCGAAGCGTTCCTGCGCGTGCCCGACCCGGAGACCGCCGACCAGCTGATCGCCGACAAGCTCGGCAACGCCGACTGGAAGGCGCATGCCGGCAAGTCGCACTCGACCCTGGTCAATTCGGCGACCTGGGGCCTCGTCATCGGCCGCGCCCTGGTCAGCGAGACCGAGCAGGCGAGCGCTCTCAAGCGGCTGATCGCGCGCGCCGGCGAGCCGTTCGTGCGCCAGGCGGTCGGCGCGGCGATGCGGATGATGGGCGAGATCTTCGTGATGGGCCGAACCATCGCCGAGGCGCTGACCCGGATGAAGAAGCCGGAGAATCGCGGCTTCACCGCCAGCTTCGACATGCTGGGGGAGGCCGCGCGCACCTTCCCTGACGCCGAGCGCTATTTCCGATCCTATGAAGAGGCGATCCGCGCCGTCGGCCGCGCCTCCGACCAGGGCCATTCGATCTCGGTCAAGCTTTCGGCGCTGCACCCGCGCTACGAGGTCGCGCAATATGACCGCTGCGTCTCCGCGCTGACCGAGCAGGTCGAGGCGCTCGCCACGCTGGCGAAGAAGGTCGGAATCGCCTTCACGATCGACGCGGAAGAGAGCGAGCGGCTCGAGATGAGCCTCGACATCATCGGCAAGGTCGCGGGGCTGCCGTCGCTCAAGGGCTGGGACGGGCTGGGCATGGCGGTGCAGGCCTACAGCAAGCGCTGCCGGCCGGTGCTCGCCTGGGCGGACGCGCTCGGCGCCGCGACCGGGCGGCGGATCGCGGTCAGGCTCGTCAAGGGCGCTTATTGGGACAGCGAGATCAAGCGCACGCAGGAGCAGGGGCTGCCGGACTATCCGCTCTTCACCCGCAAGGCGGCGACCGATGTGTCCTATCTCGCCGGCGCGCGCGACATGCTGGCGGCGAGGAACATCTATCCCGCCTTCGCCACGCACAACGCGCTGACCGTCGCCACCATCCTCGAATGGGCGGGCGACAGCCGCGACTTCGAATTCCAGCGGCTGCACGGCATGGGCGAGGGGCTGTACGAGAATCTGGTGCGCGAGCAGGGTTACGCCACCCGCATCTACGCGCCGGTCGGCGGCCATCGCGACCTGCTCGCCTATCTCGTCCGTCGCCTGCTCGAGAACGGCGCCAATTCGAGCTTCGTCCACCAGCTCGCCGACGAGCGCATGACCGACGCCGAGATCCTCGCCGACCCGGTCGCGAAGATCGCGGCGGTGGGCGGAACGCGGCACCCGGGCATCCCGCTTCCCCGCGACCTGTTCGCGCCCGAGCGAAGCAACAGCGAAGGCCTCGACCTCAGCGACGTGCCGGAGCTTCGGCGCGTCGCCAAGGCCGTGTCGAGGAGCCCGGTGCCGGTGTCGGGCAATCGAGGACCTTACCCCCAGCCCGGCCATGCGCCGCAGCCCGACAAGCAGGAGGCGAAGCGGGCGGTCGACCGGGCGCTGGAAGGCTTCCCCGGCTGGTCGGCGCTAAGGGTGGAGCAGCGCGCCGACTGCCTCGACCGGCTCGCGGACCTGCTCGAGCGCGAGCGCGACAATCTGATGGCGCTGGCGGTGCAGGAGGCCAAGAAGACCATCCCCGACGCGCTGGGCGAGGTGCGCGAGGCGGTCGACTTCTGCCGCTATTATGCGGCGCAGGCGCGCAGCGGGCTGCGGCCGATCGAGCTGCCCGGCCCGACCGGTGAGCGCAACGTGATGCGCATGGAAGGGCGCGGCGCCTGGGTGTGCATCGCGCCTTGGAACTTCCCGCTCGCCATCTTCCTCGGCCAGGTCGCGGCCGCCCTGGTGACCGGCAACACCGTGGTCGCCAAGCCCGCGCCGCAGACGCCGCAGATCGCCGCCTACGCCGTCGGCCTCGCCCACGGCGCCGGAATTCCCGAGAACGCGCTGGTGCTCGCCACCGGCGGGCCCGAGATGGGCCAGGCGCTGATGGAGGACGTCCGCATCGCCGGGGTCGCCTTCACCGGATCGACCGCGACCGCCAAGCGCATCGCTCGAACGCTGCTGGAGGACGACGACCGGCCGATCATCCCGCTGATTGCCGAGACCGGCGGGATCAACGCCATGATCGTCGATTCGACCGCGCTGCCCGAGCAGGTCGTCGCCGACGTCGTCACCTCGGCCTTCCGTTCCGCGGGCCAGCGCTGCTCGGCGCTGCGCGTGCTTCTGCTCCAGGAGGAGATCGCCGAGCGCACGCTGGAGATGCTCGCCGGCGCGATGGACACGCTGGTGGTCGGCGATCCCGCCGATCCCGAGACCGACGTCGGCCCGGTGATCGACACGGGCGCCTACGACCGGCTGATGGGCCACCGCGAAGCGATGCGCGAGAGCTGGATCCACACCATCGATCCTTCCCGCTCGAGCCCGGACCGGGCCCGCGACGAACGAGGCCTGCATGTGCCTCCAACCCTCATCCGCGTCGAGGCGATCGAGGACGTGAAGCGCGAATGGTTCGGGCCCCTGCTCCACGTCACCACCTGGAAGGCGGGCGAGCTTGCCGAGACCGTGGCGCGGATCAACAAGAGCGGCTTCGGCCTCACCATGGGGCTCCACAGCCGCATCGCCCGCGCGGCCGACGCGGTCGAAGACGTGGCGCGGGTCGGCAACCTCTACGTCAACCGCTCGATGATCGGCGCGATCGTCGGCTCGCAGCCCTTCGGCGGCGAGGGGCTTTCCGGCACCGGGCCCAAGGCGGGCGGGCCGCACTATCTGCCGCGCTTCTGCGCCGAACGGGTGACCAGCACCGACACGACATCGTCGGGCGGCAATGCGACGCTGCTGTCGCTGGAGGACGTCGGCTTCTAGGCTTTCGTCGGCTCGCGACCTGGAGGCGCGGCGGCGCCTAGCTCTTCGCCGCTTCCGGCTCGGCCGCCTTCGCCGGCGCGTACGGCATCACCAGCGTGCCGTCCGGCGCCGCGGTGAAGGTGGTCTGGGTCGGATAGGCGAATTCGATCCCGGCCTCGTTGAACGTCTTGAGCAGCTCGATCACGATCCGGCTGCGGGTTTCGAAGACATATTCGTAGTCGATCGAATGCACGTCGAACTGCAGCTCGAAATCGAGGCTCGACGCGCCGAAGCCGGTGAGGCCGCAGCGCACCATGTTGGTATGGCTGTGGGCCTCGACGACGCCGCGCACGATCTGCGGGATGCCGGCAAGCGTTTCGGGGGACGTGTGATAGACCACGCCGAACCGCAGGATCATTCGCCGGTGCTCGAGGCGGCTGAAATTGTGGACCTGCTTGTCGAGCAGCATCGCGTTGGAGACGACCACCTCCTCGCCGTCGAGCGAGCGTACCCGAGTGGTCTTGAGGCCGATCTGCTCGACCGAGCCGTTGATGTTCTCGAAGCGGATGCCGTCGCCGACCCGGAACGGCTTGTCGAAGATGATCGACAGCGCCGCGAACAGATCCTTGAAGATGCCCTGCGCGGCGAGGCCGATCGCGATTCCGCCGATGCCGAGACCGGCGACCAGGCCGGTGACGTTGACTCCCAGATTGTCGAGGATGACGATCACCGCGATCGCGAACAGCGCGACCGACACCAGCAGCCGGATGATCCCCATCGCCGAGCCGAGCGTGCTCTGCCCATCCTCGTCGCCGAAGCGGTGGCGGATGAGGCCGAGGATCAGCTCGCGACCCCACACCGCCACCTGGAAGGCCGCGGAGATCACGAACAGGATGTTGATGACTCGAAGCAGCGCCGCCGGCGTCTCCGCATGTTCGGCGACGAGCTCGGCCGAGCACATGATGATGAAGAACAGGCTGGTCCTGGCCAGCACCCGGCCGATGATGGTGCGCCAGTGGAGGTCGGCGCTGCGGTCGCCGACCAGCCTGTGGCCGAACGCGCGCAGCCCCAGCAGCACCAGCGCGATCAGCGTGCCGATGCCGATGGCGATCAGCAGGTCGACGCTGTTGGCCGTGATCCAGACCGACAGCTCGCTCGCGAACTCGGCGCTCTTCTCGGTGAGGTTCTGGGCGGCGTCGGTGACGCTCGCACTGTTGGCATTGCTCATCGCCCCGCCTTATGCCGCGGCCGCTCGGCAGGCCAGTAGCTGAACGGTCATCAGGCGGCCTCCGTCTCCAGCGTGGCCTGCGCCTCGGCTGCGACTTCGGCCTTCGCCTGGGCCTTGCCCTTGCCCTTGCGGGTCTTCGCTTCGACCTTGGCTTCGACCCTCGCCTGCTCCTTGGGCAGAGCTTCGAGGAATTCGATGAGGCCGCGCTCGTAGGAGCTCAAATGCTTGCCTGGGCGCGGCAGCTTGCCTTCGCCGATCGCGCCGGCATCCTTGAGCGCCTCGATCAGCGCCGGGTGGACATAGCTCTTGCGGGCGATGGCGGGGGTGTTGCCGAGCGCCTCGGCGACCGGGGCGATCACGTTCTTGAGCTGGAGGCTGCGTTCGCTGTCGATCCGCCGGACGATCTCCTGAAAGGCGAGCACGCTCGCGCCCCAGGTGCGGAAATCCTTGGCGGTGAACTCCTCGCCCATCGCGGCCTTGAGATAGTCGTTGACGTCGCTGGAGGTGACGGGGCGGACGGCGCCGTCATCGTCGATGAACGAGAAGAGTTGCTGCCCGGGCAGGTCCTGGGTGCGCTTGGCGATTCGGGCGAGGCGCCTGTCGGTGACGGTCACCGTCCGCTTGATGCCGTGCTTGCCGGTGTAGCTGAGCTTGACCTTCCCGCCCGCCACCTTGGCGTGCCGGTTGCGCAGCGTGGTCGCGCCGAAGCTCTTGTTCTCCCGGGCATACTCCTCGTTGCCGACGCGCATGTGGGTCTCGTCGATCAGCCGAACGACCGCCGCCACGACGGTGTCGCAGCTGAGCTTGCGGCCGGCGATGTCCTCCTCGATCTTCTTGCGAAGCTTCGGCAGCTTGCGGCCGAACTCGGCCATGCGCTCATATTTGCGGGTCTCCTGCTCGGCGCGGAAATCGGGGTGGTAGCGATATTGCTTGCGCCCCTTGGCGTCGAAGCCGATCGCCTGGATGTGGCCGTTGGGCTGGGGGCAGAACCAGCAGCGCTCATAGGCGGGCGGCAGGCCGATCGCGTTCAGCCGGTCGATCTCGTCGCGGTCGGTGATGCGGCTGCCGTCGGGGCCGAAATACTGCCAGTAGCGCCCGCGCCGCTTGCGCGTGATGCCGGGCAGCATGGAATCGTCGACATAGCGCAGCATCCGCGGATCCTTTCGTGACAGCGCGATAATTCGTCGCGCCGCCGCTTCGTTCCGGAACGGGCCCAGGGCGGGCGTCGTTCACCAACCGACTTCACGCCAGCAAGGAGCTTCCCATGCCGAGCCTTTCGGACTCCCGGATCCTGTTCATCGCCACCGACGGCTTTGAGGATTCCGAGCTGCTGGACCCGTTGAAGACGCTGAGGGAGCGCGGCGCCGCCGTTACCCTGGCCGCGCTCGACATGACCGAGATCGAGGGGTCCAACGGCGCCAGGATCAAGCCCGACGCCACGATCGACGACGTCGACAGCAAGGATTTCGACGCGCTCGTCCTGCCGGGCGGGACCAAGAGCCCGGACAAGCTCAGGATGGAGGAGCAGGTCGTCTATACGGTGAGGAAGTTCGTCGATGCGGGCAAGCCGGTCGCCGCGATCTGCCACGGGCCGTGGCTGCTGGTGGAGGCCGACGCGGTGCGCGGCCGCACCGTCACCGGCTGGCCCTCGATCCGCACCGACCTCAGGAACGCCGGCGCCACCGTCGTCGACAAGGAGGTCGTTACCGACGGCAACATCGTCACCAGCCGCAAGCCCGAGGACATCCCCGCCTTCACCGAGGCGTTCATCAGGCTCGTGGAAACGGCGGACGCGCCGCTCGAGACCGCCTAGGTCCGGCGGGCGGAGGCGCTTGGCAGGCGCAGCGCGGCATTGTCGAACGCGCGGTTCAGCAGGCGCTGGGCCGGCCGTTCGACGCCGTGGTACAGCGCCGCCGACGCGAGCAGGGTGATCAGCAGGAACAGGCCGAGCAGCGGCAGCGGCACATGGGCCGGATCGTCCACGAAGAAGAGCTTGAACGCGACGTACAGCAGGAAGTGGACGAGGTAGGTGGCGTAGCTGATCTCGCCCAGATAGTGGATCGGGCGCCAGCCGAGCGGATTGGCCGGATGGCCGGCGGTGAGGCCGACCGCAAGCAGCAGTCCCGCAAAGGCGAGCGGCATCGCCAGCGTCTCGTGCACCGCGCCCGCAAGCCACAGCGAGGTCATCAGCAGGGCGGCGGCCGCGCCGCCGATGGCGGGCAGGGCCGGCGCCGCGCGCCACCGCTGGCAGAGCGCGCACAGGATCGTGCCCATGCTGAACTCGGCGAGCGCTCGGACCAGGCCGAAGCGGGTGATCTCGTAATTGAGGGAATCGGCGCCGCCCGCGGTCATGATGCCGTGCAGCGCCAGCGCCGCAACCAGCAGCAGCCCGACGAGCGCCGCCGAGGGGAGGCGGCGCCAGTCCACCGCCAGCACGAGGAACGGGAAGAACAGGTAGGCGGCAAGCTCGCAGCTGATCGACCAGGCGGGATCGTTCCAGCTGAGATCGGGGGTGAAGCCCCAGTTCTGGACGAGCAGGATGTGCAGCGGAAGCTCGTGCCAGGGGAAGTCCTCGGGATTGGGACGCCCCGCGAGCGTCAGCACGGCCGCGAACGCGACCGCCCCGCCCAGGATGAACAGATGGAGCGGCCAGATGCGCGCGATACGCCGCGACAGGAACAGGGGCGCGGCGGCAAGCCCGTCGCGGCGCAGGCGCTCGCCATAGTTGAGCCACAGCACGAAGCCGGACAGCATGAAGAACAGGTCGACCGCGAGATAGCCTTTGGCGAGGGCGGAGATGAGCTCGGGCGGCAGCTGTGCCGCCGCCGACAGGCGGATGTGATAGAGGACCACGAACCAGGCGGCGAGGCCGCGGATCCCGGTCAGCGCCGGCAGGTTCGCCTTCGGCTCGACGACTCCGGTCATGCGTCCGCGGGCGCCGACTTCAGCCCCGGCGGGGGGCTCCGGAACGGCCGGCGCGTCTCCGCCTGCTTCCGGTGGCTGACATAGGTGTCGAAGCCGATCTGGACGGCGAGCAGCATGAGGATGAAGGACTGCCAGGCGACGCCGATGAACAGGGCGCCGACGAGGTAGACGATCTGGCCGTTCTGGAGCGCGGTGGCGAGCGGCGAGATCCACGCCTGGTCGCCTTGCGCGCCGGCATGGCGGCGGCGCAGCACCTCCATCCGGAAGAGGCCGGCCGCGTGGAGGAGCAGGAACAGGATGAGGCCCGGGAAGCCCTGCTCGCCGAGCATCTCGAAATAGCTGCTGTGGTAGGCGCGGGCGGCGTCGTAGCTCGCATCCTCGCTGATCGTCTGGACGGCGCCTTCCTTCGCTGTCTCGACCGTGCGCACGCTGATCCGGTTCAGGCGATAGGCGTCGAAGCCCCCGCCGAACGGGTTGCGCTTGGCATAGTCCCAGGTCCACTCCCACACCGCGAGGCGCGTCGTCGCCGAGAGGTCGGCCTGGTAGGTCGAGATGGTCGACATGCGGGTCGTGTAGCTTTGCGGCATCAGCGGAATGGCGATCGCCAGCACCGCCGCCAGCGCGACCATGTAGACCGCCCGGCGCTTGACCTCGCGAAGCATCAGGAAGACCAGCGCGGCGATGCAGATGAGGCCGGTGCGCGCCTGGGTGCCGATCGGGATCAGCAGGCAGGCGAAGACGAGCGCGTAAGCGAACAGCCGAACGCGCCAGTCGCCCGGGAAGATCGTGCCGAAGCGCGCCAGCCACAGGATCAGGGGCACCGCGGCGATCGCGACCATCGAGATGGTGCTGCCTTCGTAGAGGCCGCTATTCTGCTCCACCATCAGGTTGAGCGCGCCGTAGCCGCCGCCGGAAAGCAGCGTCTTGATTGCGCCGACGATGACGATCGCCGCCGCCGACAGGATCATGAACAGCAGATAGGCCTCGATCCTGAGGCGGGTGCGAAGGGCGAAGGGGAGGAAGATCGCCCAGATCATCGACTTCCACACCCAGCTCCACTTGTCGCCGGCGTGGACCGGCACGTCGGCATAGAGGGTGGTGATGCCGGCATAGACGAGGAGCGCGAGCATCAGCAGCTGGCGCCCGCTCGCCCTGAAGTCGCGCTTGCTGTCGACGAGCAGCCAGGCGAGCATCGCCAAGGCGGCGACGATGAGCGACAGCGGGACGCTGTTGAGCAGATAGTAAGACAGCCGCTGCGGCGCGACGATGTCGACATAGGCATAAGCGAGCACGAACAGGAACGGCCGCTTGAAGCCGAACGCGATCAGCGCGAGCAGGAAGCCGACGAGGGCGAGATCACGCATCGCCGCGGTCCCCGCGCTTGAGCTTCAGCCACGGGTTCGCGCTCGCCTGCGCGCCCGCCGAAGCGGTGTCGTCGTCGAGATCGTCGCGGGAGAGCAGCCGCCACGCGGCGAGCAGCATCAGGCCGTGGCTGACCGCCAGAGCGAAGGTGTCGATCATCCGGCGCGCCTCATCTTCATCGCGCCCGACCCATAGAAGGAGCCGGTTGACGCGGCGTTAAGTTTGCTGTGGCAGAGCGGCGGGCATGCGGATCTTGCACGTCCTCGACCACAGCCTGCCGCTCCACAGCGGCTACAGTTTTCGCACCCGCGCGATCGTCAAGGCGCAGCTGGCGCGCGGCTGGGAGGTCGCCTGCCTGACCGGTGCGCGCCACAGCCTGGCGGGGCCGGACCCGGAAATCGCCGAGGGCATCACCTTCTATCGGACGCCAAGGCCCGCCGAGGGACCCTCGCCGCTGCGCGAGTGGCGCGAGATCAGGGCGCTCGCCCGGCGCCTCGACCGCCTCGTCACCGAGTTCCGGCCCGACCAGCTCCACGCCCACTCGCCGGTGCTGAGCGCGCTTGCCGCGCTGCCGGTGGCGAAGCGGCGCGGGATCCCGCTGCTCTACGAGATCCGCGCCTTCTGGGAGGACGCGGCGGTCGGCAACGGCACCGGCAGCGAAGGTTCGGCGCGCTACCGGCTGACCCGGATGCTCGAAACCTACGCGGCCAAGCAGGCGGACGCGGTGGCGGTGATCTGCGAGGGGCTGCGGCGCGATCTCGTCGCGCGCGGAATCGATCCGGCCAAGATCCTGGTCTCCCCCAACGGCGTCGACATGGGCCTGTTCGGCAATCCGCCGCAGCCGGACCAGGCGTTCGCGCGCAGCCTCGGCCTCGAGGGCGCCGACGTGGTCGGCTTCATCGGCTCCTTCTACGATTATGAGGGGATCGACGACCTGATCGAGGCGATGCCGCTGCTGATCGAGAAGCGGCCGGCCACGCACCTGCTGCTCGTCGGCGGCGGCCCGATGGAGGCGGCGCTGAAGGCGCAGGCCGAGCAATCCACCGCCGCGGGGCGGATCCGCTTCATCGGCCGGGTGCCGCACGAGCAGGTCGAGCGCTATTACAGCCTGATCGACGTGCTCGCCTATCCGCGCAAGGCGATGCGGCTGACCGAGCTGGTGACTCCGCTCAAGCCGCTGGAGGCGATGGCGCAGCGCAAGCTCGTCGCCGCCTCCGACGTGGGCGGCCACCGCGAGCTTATCGAGGACGGAGTGACGGGCACGCTCTTCCCGGCCGGCAACCCCGCGGCGCTGGCCGCAGCGCTCGACGGGCTCTTCTCGAATCGGGACACGTGGGACCAGCGGCGCGATCGCGCCCGCCTTTTCGTGGAGACAGATCGTAACTGGTCGTCAAATATTTCCCGTTACATCCCTGCTTACCAAAAACTCACGGGCAAGGCTCTGTAAATGGCAGACAAGTACACGGTGAAAGCGATGCGCGGGGGCAAGCCGTCGATCGACGCCGGCATGGCCGCGCTGGCCGCGGCCTCGGTCGGCTTCGTCAGCTATGCGATGCCGGCCGGCGTCTTCGAAGGCCTTGTCGGGATGACCGGCCTGGCCGCGCTGACCGCCTACGCAGAGCCGCCGATCGGCGCCATTTCGCGCTACGCGATCATCGCCGGCGCGGCCGCGCTGACCTTTGCCCTGATCTATGCGCTGCTGCGCGCGCTCGAGCGGCTGCCGTCCGGCAACCGCAGCAGGGGCGCCGAGGTTTCGGCCGATCCGCCGCGTCTTCGCCGCGCCGACGCTCACCCCGACGCTCCCGCGCGCCGGCCGCTGTTCGCGCGCTTCGACCTGGGCGATCCGCTGGTTTCGGAGCAGGCCAAGGCGCAGGACGCCGAGGAACTGCCCGAGGCGGCGGCCGAGCCGCTCGCGGAAACCGCCGAGGCGCCTGCCGCGGAAGCGCAGGAAGAGCAATCGCTGCCGGGGCTGCTGGGCGCCGGGCTGGAGATCAGCGAGGGCGAGCCGGTCGCTCGCGAGGCGCCGGCCGACGCAGAGCCCGACCACCCGCTGCCGAGCTTCATCGCGCCGGTTGAAGCGGAGCAGGAGCCGGCTGCCGAGGAGCAGCCGCGGATCGAGGCTCCCGAGAATTTCGAGCCGGTCGAGGAGATCGCCGCCGAGGAGCCGCTGCCGGCGCCGGAGCCGGAAGCCGAGCTTCCCGTGGCGGAGGGCCCCGAGCCCATCGTCGAGGCGATCGAGGACGAGCCCGCGGTGGCCGAGGAAGCCGAAGCTGTCGCTGCCGCAGAGGAAGAGCCGGCGGTGGCCGAGGAAGCCGAAGCTGTCGCTGCCGCAGAGGAAGAGCCGGCGGTGGCCGAGGAAGCGGAAGCTGCCGCGGCCGCAGAGGAAGAGCCGGCGGTGATCGCCGAGACGCCGAGCTGGCTGGCGCCGGAAGAGGAAGAGGCTGTCGCGGCGCCGGAAGAGGCTGCCCCGGCGCAAGAGGAAATCGCTGCCGTCGAGGCCGAGGCCGAGCCGGTTGCCGAGCAGGAGCTTGCCGCCGCGGCCGAGGAAGAGCCTGCCGCAATCGCCGAGGAGGCGCCGGTCTCCCCGGCGGTCGACGAGTTCGGGGCTCTGCTCGAGGGGCAGGGGGCTGCCGCCGAGCAAGCGATCACGTTCCCCGGGGATGAGCCCGTCGCCGAGCAAGCGGCGCCTGCCGCCGCCGTCGAGGAAGAGCCTGAAGCGCAGCAGGAGCTGCCGGCGGCGAACGATGCGGCGCCGGCCAGGGCCGATGAGGCTGCGCCTGCGCCCGCGGCGACGGACGCCGAGCCGATCGGGGCGCTTGCCGCCCGCATTCCCGAGCTGCCGGAGCCGCGCAACGAGAGCGTCAGCGAATTGATGGGGCGTCTCGAAGTCGGCCTTGGCCGCCGCGACCGTGCCAGCTGGACAAGCAAGCCGGACGCTGCGTCGGCGAGCGATGCGCCCATCGACGACCGGCTCCGCAGCGCGCTCGGGATGCTGCGCAAGATGGCCAATCGCGGGCGCTAGCATTCCTCGACGGTCAGCGCCTCCAGACGGAGCCTGACGCCGCCTTCCACCCGCTCCTTCGCGACCAGGGCGATGTCGGCCAGGATGTGGCCGCGCAGCTCGAACTCCCGAGCGTCGAGCGTGGCGGCGAAGCGTTCGACGGCGGCCTCGGCGCCCTCGCCCGAAATGTGCAGGCCGAGCTCATGGCGGGCGCCGCCGAAGGTGGCGCTCGCCCAGGCGCGGCTCCTCACCTCCTCGATCACCACGGTCAAGTTGACAAAGTTGACACCAATGGCGCGCAGGAAGGCGGTCGTCGCGTCGTTGACCGGCGGCTTCACGGGCGCCGCTCCGGCCGCGCCTCAAGGCGGTCGAGATAGGCGTGGACCCGCTGCTCGGTCGGCGGTCGGGGCTCCCGGCCGCAGCGCAGGTCATACACGAAGCGAGGGTCGTGGACGGCGTCGCGCCCGAAGCGGGTGGGCGGCGTGCCGCTGCGCCTCAGGTGGCGCTCGATGCGTCGCAGCAGCTGCATGAGGATCCTCCGAATCAGCTTAGTTCCTGATATGTTCTCAGAGGACATTTCCTACTTGTCTAGGAAAATTCCTAGTAGTAGGGTGCGGACATGGCTGAGCAGGATGCACGGGCGGCGCTCGACCGGCTGATCCGCGAGCGCGGCGAGGATTATTCCAGCCTGTCGCGGCTGATCGGCCGGAACGCGGCTTATGTTCAGCAATATATCAAGCGCGGGACGCCCAGGCGCCTCGACGAGAACGACCGCCGCCTGCTCGCCCGCTATTTCGGTGTCGACGAGACGCTGCTCGGCGGGCGCGGGCCGGACGCCCCGCCCTCGGCCGGCGCGGTCGAAGTGCCGCGGCTCGACATCGGCGCTTCGGCCGGACCTGGTGCGTTCGCCGGCGACGAGGCGGCGCGCGCGCACATCGCCTTCGACCCGCAATGGCTGCGCCGCCTCGCGCCCGGCGACCCGGCGCGGCTGTCGATCATCACGGTCGCGGGGGATTCGATGGAGCCGACGCTTCGCGACGGCGACGAGATCCTGGTCGACCGCGGCGACGCGGCCGAGCGCCTGCGCGACGGCATCTACGTTCTTCGGATCGACGATGCGCTGCTGGTGAAGCGGGTGGCGCTCAACCCCGCCGAGCGTCGGCTCTCGATCGGCAGCGACAATCCCGCTTATCCCGGCTGGCCCGACTGCGCGACGGGATCGGTCGACATCGTCGGGCGGGTGGTGTGGGCGGGGCGAAAGATCGCGTGATTTCGCTCCCGGGGCGCCCCGGAGGGAGAGTCAGCGCCGGTCCTTCACCCACCAGAGGATGGCCAATGCCGCGCCCGCGGCCGCGCCGACGAGGAATCCGATGCTCGGCTGGCCGGCGACGACCCCGCCGACGACGCCGGCGATGATGCTGGCGGCGAGCAGCGAGCCCGCGGCTTCAGTGCTGTTCCGGGACTCCATGGCGGCCCTCATCGCACCGGCGGGAGCTTTTTTCCAGCAGGCGGGTTGTGGTGAACGGTTTGTTGAGGACGCGGGTGCGGCATTTCGAAACCGCCCGTCGCTAAGGCTGCTCCGGGCGAGGGAAGAAAGGGAGCCGAAGGTGCGAGAATACGTCCATGTCGCCGATCGCGAGGCGCTTGCGGAAGCGACCGAGCTGATGGCCCGCTACGGCGACTATGCCACCTCGGAAGCCGCGATCCGCGCCGACCGCAGCCGATCGGTCGGCAACGTCCTGCATTTCTGCCGCTGGCGGCAGATCGAGCGCACCATCGAGATGCTGAGCGCCGCCGACGTCGTCGGGACGGTGCACTGAGCGCCCACGCTTCGTCATCCTGAACCGGTTTCGGCATCGGGCCGCGCGCCGCGCCGGCCCTTCCACGACGGATCCTTGAACCCGAGCCAAAGCGACGGCGCAGGCGCCGTCAACTCTGTTCTGGCGCCGTACAGGTCCGGCCGCTAGATTCCCCGCATGTTACAAGTCGCTGCGGGGCGGCGCGTGGTGGCTGCCCTGGCTGCCGCTGCCCTCATTTCCTGCCATAGTGCCGCTCCGGCGCAGGAGACTGGCGGCTTTGAGGATTTGAACGCCCCGCTCGACCCGTCCGCGCCGCTCGACCCGCTGCCCGGGCTCGGCGTCGAATGGCCCGACATCGAGGAGGAAAGGGAGGACGGCATTCCCGACACGCCCGACACCAGCATCGCCGACGCTTCCACCGAGCGCGCCTATGCGGTCCGGATCGAGGGCTTGCCGGACGTCGAGACCCAGGGACTGCTGCTCCAGTTCACCCAGCTTTCCGCGCTCGAGACCAACCGCGAGGACCCCGCCAACGCCGCCCAGCTCGACCGCCGGGCGCGCGAGGATGCCGACCTTCTGGGCGAGCTGCTGCGCGCCTACGGCTATTACGACGCGCAGGTGAACACGCGCGTCGAGGCCGCGCCGGCGGCGGGCGGCGCGGCCCAGGTGGTGCTCGAGGCGCAGCCGGGGCCGCTCTACCGCTTCGCCGAGGTCAGGCTCCCCGGCATCGACGCTGCCGGTACGGACGCGGCGGCGCTTCGCGAGGCGTTCGGCATAAAGCCCGGCGATCCCGTCAACGCGGCCGCGGTCGCGGGCGGCGAAACGGCGCTTCGAAGCGCGCTCGGCGAGCGCGGCTACGCCTTTGCCGACATGGGCGCGCTGGAGATCGCGGTCGACCATGAGGCGCGGGCCGCGAACCTGGTGCTTCCGGTCGAGCCCAACGGCACCCGCCGCTTCGGCCGCATCGTCGTCGAGGGCGCCGCTTTGTTCAGCGCCGACCATATCGCGAGGGTCGCCCGCTTCGAACCTGGCGAACGCTTCCGCGCGCAGCGGCTCGATGACCTGCGCCGGGCGATCGTCGCCACCGGTCTCGTCTCCTCGGTGACGATCCGCCCCATCTCCCAGCCCGATAGCGACACGGTCGACATCGCCGTCGCGCTGGAGCCGGCGCCGATGCGGACGATCGCGGGCGAGGCCGGCTACGGCACCGGCGAGGGCTTTCGCGTCGAAGCGAGCTGGCAGCACCGCAACCTGATCCGGCCGGAGGGGGCGGTGACGTTCCGCGGCGTGCTCGGCACGCGCGAGCAGCTGGTCGGCGCGACGCTGCGCCGGAGCAATTTCCGAAGGCGCGACCAGGTGCTGACCGGCAACATCGTCGCCAGCCACATCGACCGCGACGCCTATAACGCCCGCAGCTTCCTGCTCGGCATCGGGCTGGAGCGGCAGACCAACATCATCTGGCAGAAGAAGTGGACCTGGTCGGTGGGCGCCGATCTGATCACCACCGACGAGCGCGATTTCGACCTCGACAGCGGGATGACCCGGCGGCGCACCTTCTTCATCGGCGCGCTGCCGGCGACGCTTTCCTACGACGGCTCGAACGACCTGCTCGATCCGACCTCGGGCTTCCGCCTGTCGGGCCGCTTCTCGCCCGAGGCTTCGTTCCAGAGCGGCACCTTCGGCTATTCGCGGCTGCAGCTCGACGGCAGCTTCTACCAGCCCGTTTCCGAGCGGGTGACGATCGCCGGCCGGGCCCGGCTCGGCACCATCTTCGGCGCCGGCCGCGACCGGATCGCGCCCTCGCGGCGCTTCTACGCCGGCGGCGGCGGATCGGTGCGGGGCTACGGCTATCAGGACCTCGGCCCGCGCGACCCGGTGTTCAACGACCCGATCGGCGGCCGCAGCCTCGCCGAGTTCGCGCTCGAGGCGCGGATCAGGGTGGACCTGCTCGGCGACAAGATCGGGATCGTGCCGTTCCTCGACGCGGGCAACATCGACACCTCGCCGCTGCCGCGGTTCGACGACCTCCAGTTCGGCGCCGGGCTCGGCGTTCGCTACCACACCAATTTCGGGCCCATCAGGGTCGATGTCGGAACCCCGCTCAACCGCCGCCAGGGCGACGCGCGGATCGCGGTCTACGTCTCGCTCGGCCAGGCCTTCTGATGAACGAGGCGCTGCCCCTCCATCGCCGCGAGCAAAGCGGGGAGGAGGGGCGCCCCGTCCGCCGCCGCCGCTCGCGCCTGGCGTCTGGGCTGGCGAAGGCGGTGATCGGGCTGCTGCTGGCGCTGATGATCGCGGCGGCGGCCTTGGTCGCCTTCCTCGACACCGACGCCGGCCACCGCTGGATCGCCGACCGGATCGCCGCGATGACCCCGCAATCGGGGCTCGACATCCGGATCGGGCGGATCGACGGATCGATCTGGGGTGAGACCCGATTGCGCGACGTGCGGCTCTACGACCCGGCCGGGCTGTTCGCGGAATCGCCGCGCATCGACATGGACTGGCAGCCGCTGGCGTGGATCACCAACCGGCTGCTGATCGACGAGCTGACCGCCGACCTCGTCATCCTCCACCGGCTGCCCAAGCTCCGGCCGAGCGACGAGCCGCGCCCGATCCTGCCCGGCTTCGACATCCGCATCGGCCGGCTCGACATCAAGCAGCTGCGCTTCGAGAAGCCGCTGACCGGCGAGCGGCGGATCGCGAGCGTGACCGGCGAGGCCGACATCCGCAGCGGCCGCGCGCTGGTCGACCTCAATGCGCAAGTGCGCGGCGGCGGCGACCGGCTGCGGCTGCTGCTCGACGCCGAGCCCGATCGCGACCATTTCGACCTCGACGTGCGGGTCAGCACGCCCGCGAACAGCGTGCTCGGAGCGATGGTCGGGACCCGGCGGCCGGTCGTGCTCGAGGTCGAGGGCGACGGCCGCTGGAGCGCCTGGACGGGGACGGCTCGGCTCGACCTTTCAGGCCGCCGCACGGCCGACCTGGCGCTTCGCGCCAACCGCGGCCGCTACGCGCTGTCGGGCTGGCTTGCGCCCGCGCCCTTCCTCAAAGGCAAGCTCCAGCGCCTGTCCGCGCCGCGCGTGCTGGTGAGCGCCCGGGCAACGCTTGCGGACCGGCGCCTGGACGGCACGCTGTCGCTGCGCTCGGCGGCGCTCAAGGCCGAGGGCAAGGGCGTGATCGATCTTGCCCGCAGCGGCTTCGACGACGTCCGGATCGGCATCGACCTGCTCCAGCCGACCGCGCTGTTCCGCAACATGAGCGGGCGCTCGGTGCGGCTGACGGCGCTGCTCAACGGGCCGTTCGGCCGCTCGGCCTTCGCCTATCGCGTCACATCGCCGCGCTTCGCGTTCGACGAGACCGGCTTCGAGGACGTGAAGGCGGAAGGCCGCGGCCGCTTCTCGAGCGAGCCGGTCAGCGTTCCGATCGTCTTCACCGCCCGGCGCGTCACCGGCGTCGGCGAGGTCGCCGGCGGAATCCTCGCCAACCTGCGGGTCGACGGCCTGCTCAAGGTCACGGCGCGGCGGCTGACGGGGGAGGGGCTCAGCCTCACCTCCGACAAGCTCAAGGGCAAGTTGAGCCTGCTCGTCGATCTGGTCACCGGCCGCTACGACGTCGCGCTGTCGGGCGGCCTCACCCGCTACCTGATCCCGGGGCTCGGCCTGGTCGATGTGCTGAGCGACTTGAAGGTGGTCGAGGGCCCCGGCGGCAAGGGCACGATGGTGACCGGCACCGGCCGCGCCTGGGTGCGGCGGTTCGACAACCGGTTCCTCGCCGGCCTCGCCGGGGGGCTTCCGCAGATCGAGACCGGGCTGGTGCGCGGGCCGGACAAGGTGCTGCATTTCCGCAACCTGCGGCTGACCGGGCCGTCGGTGCGGATCGCCGGCAACGGCTATCGAAGGACCGACGGCACCTTCCATTTCGAGGGCTCGGGCACGCAGGCCGAATACGGGCCGTTCGCGATGAACCTCGACGGCCGGATCGACCGGCCGCGGCTGACGTTCCGCTTCCAGCGGCCGAACGATGCGATGGGGCTGAGCGACGTTCTGCTCAACCTCGATCCGACGCCGGAGGGCTACGCCTACCGCGCCGCCGGCGGATCGCATCTCGGCCCGTTCACCTCGCAGGGCGCGATCCTGCTTCCCCGCGACCAGCCGGCGCTGATCCAGGTGCGGGCGCTCAACGTGTCGGGCACCAACGCGGCCGGCCTGCTGCGTTCCGATCCCGGCGGCTTCACCGGCCGGCTCGACGTCGCCGGCGGCGGCCTCGACGGGCACTTGCTGTTCAGCCCCGCCGGCCCGACGCAGGCCCCGGCGGCGACCGGGACGGGTTCGGTGCAGCGGATCGAGGTCCACCTCGTCGCCGCCAACGCGCGTTTCGCCGGGCCGCCGCCGATCGCGATAAGCCGCGGCAAGCTCGACGGCGTGATCCTGCTCGACCCCGGCGCGACGTCGATCGAGGGCACGCTCACGGCGCGCGGCGTCAGCCGCGGCGCGCTGTCGATCGCCAACGTCAGCGCCGAGGCGCGGATGCGCGGCGGCGTGGGCCAGGTCCGCGCCAGCGTGTCGGGCCGCCGCGGCCGCGACTTCTCGTTCCAGACCGTCGCCGACGTCGCGCCCGGGCGGATCCGGCTGAGCGGCGGCGGAATCGTCGACCGGCGGCCGATCCAGCTCAGCGAGCCCGCCGTCTTCACCAAGGCCGCGCAGGCCTGGCGGCTGGCGCCGACCTCGCTCACCTTCGCGGGCGGGCGGGCGACGGTCGGCGGGCTTTTCGGCCCCACCGACACCGAGCTCACGGCGCGGATGGAGGCGATGCCGCTGACCATCGTCGACATCGCTTATCCGCGGCTGGGCCTGGGCGGAATCGCCTCGGGCACGCTCAGCTACCGTTCCGCGGCGGGCGGGCCGCCGACCGGCGCCGCCAACCTGCGCGTTCGCGGCCTCACCCGCTCCGGCCTCATCCTCTCCTCGCGGCCGGTCGACATCGGGCTGGCGGCGCGGCTGACCGGCGCGGGCGCCGCCATGCGCGCGGTCGCCGTCAGCGAGGGCCGGACCATCGGCCGCGCCCAGGCCCGGCTCGCGCCGCTCGCGGCCGGCGGCGACATCGGCACCCGGCTGTCCAACGCGCCGCTGTTCGCGCAGCTGCGCTACAACGGCCCCGCCGACACCTTGTGGCGGCTGACCGGGGTCGAGCTGCTCGACCTCAGCGGGCCGGTCGCGGTCGGCGCCGACGCCCGCGGCACGCTCAGCAACCCGCAGATCCGAGGCTCGCTGCGCACCGAGCGCGCGCGGCTCGAGAGCGCGGTGACCGGGACGGTGGTCGACACGATCCGGTCGAGCGGCCGCTTCGACGGCTCGCGGCTGGTGATCGACAGCTTCACCGGCGCGACCAAAGGCGGCGGCAGCGTCGCCGGAAGCGGCGTCTTCGATCTCTCGGCGGCGCGGATGGGCATGGACGTGTCGCTGCAGGCGCAGGCCGCGCAGCTGATCGACCGCGACGACATCAAGGCGCAGGTCACCGGGCCGCTGACGATCCGGTCGCAGGGCGACACCGGCCTCATCGCCGGCAAGGTCAGGCTGGTCCGCGGCAGCTTCCGGCTCGGCAGCGCGACCTCGGCCGCGCAGGTGCCGCGGCTGCGGGTGCGCGAGTTCAACCGCGCCGACGACGATCTGCCGCCCCCGCGCAGGCTGTCGCCGTGGCGGCTCGACCTCGAGGTCGACGCCGCCGACGAGCTCGCCGTCACCGGGCTCGGCATCAACAGCGAGTGGGGCGCCGACCTCGCCATCGGCGGCACCGTCACAGAGCCGCGCATCACGGGCCGCGCGGACCTGATCCGCGGCAGCTACGACTTTGCCGGCCGGCGCTTCGACCTCGAGCGCGGGATCATCCGTTTCCAGGGCGAGAACCCGGTCAACCCGGTCCTCGACATCACCGCCGAGGGCGGGGTCCAGGGCCTCAACGCCGTCATCCGGGTGACCGGGCGCGGCCTCAAGCCGGAGATCGCCTTCACCAGCACCCCCGCGCTGCCGCAGGACGAGCTGCTCTCCCGCCTGCTGTTCGGAACCTCGATCGCCAACCTGTCGGCGCCCGAGGCGCTGCAGCTCGCCGCCGCGGTGGCCTCGCTGAGCGAGACCGGAAGCTATCTCGATCCGATCAACGCGGTTCGCGCCGCCACCGGGCTCGACCGCCTGCGCATCCTTCCGGCCGACATCACCCGCGGCCAGGGCACCTCGATCGCCGCCGGCAAATATATCGGGCGGCGGGTCTATGTGGAGGTGGTGACCGACGGCCGCGGCTATTCCGCGACCCAGATCGAGTACCAGATCACCCGCTGGCTCTCGCTTCTTTCCAGCATCTCGACGATCGGCCGCGAAAGCGTCAATGTGCGCGTCTCGAAGGACTATTGATCCCTCTCCCCTCACGGGAGAGGAAAGGGGGGCGGGATGAAGCATTGGAACGCGCGCAAGAAGGTGGTGGCGCGCGAGGATATGGCGCCCGAGCATCGGCTTCGGCAGAGCCTCGGCTGGCCGCACCTGATCGCGATGGGGGTCGGTGCGATCGTCGGGACGGGCATCCTGACGCTGATCGGCGTCGGCGCGGACAAAGCGGGGCCCGCGGTCATCCTCTCGTTCGCGATCGCCGGGCTGATCTGCGCGGCGGCGGCGCTCGCTTATGCCGAGATGGCGACGATGATCCCGGCGTCGGGCAGCGCCTACACCTACACCTATGTCATCATCGGGGAGCTTGTGGCGTGGGTGGTGGGCTGGAGCCTGATCCTCGAATACAGCCTGGTGGTGAGCGCGGTCGCGGTCGGGTGGTCGGGCTATGCGGCGCCCTTGCTGCAGGCCTCGGCGGGTGTTCCGATGACTCTGATGCAGGGGCCGGAGCTCGGCGGCATCATCAACCTGCCCGCCATCTTCATCATCGCGGTCGTCGCCGGCCTGCTGATCCTCGGCACCCGCGAGAGCGCGACGATCAACGCGCTGCTCGTGCTGGTTAAGATCGTCGCTCTGGTCGTGTTCGTCGCCGTAGCGCTGCCCTATTTCAACGCCGCCAACCTTGAGCCGTTCAGCCCGTTCGGGTTCGGCAAGACCGTCACCCCCGACGGCGTCGAGCGCGGCGTCATGGCGGCGGCGGCGATCATCTTCTTCGCCTTCTACGGCTTCGACGCGATCGCCACCGCAGCCGAGGAGACCAAGAATCCCGGGCGCGACCTCGCCATCGGCATCGTCGGATCGATGCTTGCCTGCGTGATCATCTACATGGCCGTCGCCGCGGCGGCGATCGGCGCTTTGCCCTACACCCGCTTCGCCAACAGCCCGGAGCCGCTGGCGCTGATCCTGCGCGAGCTGGGCCGGGGCGGCGCGGCCACTTACCTCGCCGCGTCCGCGGTGATCGCGCTTCCCACCGTGATCCTCGCCTTCTTCTACGGCCAGAGCCGCATCTTCTTCGTGATGGCGCGCGACGGCCTGTTGCCGCGCGGACTGGCGAAGGTCTCGGGCCGCGGATCGCCGGTGCGGATCACCATCTTCACCGCGATCGTCGTCGGCGTGCTTGCCGGCTTCATCCCGCTCGCCGACCTCGCCGCGCTGGCCAATGCGGGGACGCTCACCGCCTTCATCGCGGTGGCCGCCTGCATGCTGGTGATGCGCCGCCGCGAGCCCGATGCGCCGCGCAAGTTCCGCACGCCGTTCGCCTGGCCGGTCGGGATCTTCGCGATCCTCGGCTGCCTCTATCTGTTCGTCAGCCTGCCGCAGAAGACTCAGCTCTATTTCTTCGGAGCGCATGTCGTGGGGCTGCTGATCTACCTGCTCTACGGCAGCCGGCGCGGTGCGGCGGCGGCCGCGCCCGAGCCGGCGCCGCCGTCATTTGTCGACGCCGAGGGCTAGCGCCGCGAGGACTCCTCCCGGGCGCTAGCCGCGCAGGAAGCGGCGGGTCGCGGTGAGGAACGCCTGCCAGGCGGGCTCGTGTTCGAGCAGGATATGATTGTCGCTGTCGAGCTCGAGGAAGCGGGCGCCGGGAATTCCGAGCGCCAGCTCGCGGCCGGCCTCGAGCGGGATGACTTGGTCCCTTGTGGCGTGCGCGACCAGCGTCGGCACCGTCACCTTGGCGAGCATCGCCGTCACGTCGATCGTCGCGAGCGCCCGCTGGAGCCGCACCGCGTTGTGGGGCGACGTCGATACCATCTGAAGCTCATTCCACCAGCCGAGCTGCTCGGCGGTGCCGCCGGGTATGTAGAGGCTGGTGAACATCTGCCGGTAGGCGGGATTGCCGCTGCCCCAGCCGGTTCGGGTCAGCGTGACCATCGCCTCGCGGCGGGCGAGGTCGTCGCCCTTGAGACGAAGCGCCCAGCCGCGCGCATAGCCGCCCAGCAGCACCATCCGGCGGATCCGCCGGGGATGGCGCAGCGAATAAGCGATGGCGACCGGGGCGCCCTGCGAGATGCCGAGCAGGTCGAACTGATCCACTCCGGCCGCGTCCACCACCGTTTCGAGATCGTCGACGAAGGCTTCGAAGGAGAGATCGGCCGAGTCCCAGTCGGAGAGCCCGTTGCCGCGCTCGTCGTAGCGGATCAGCCGGTTCTCGCGCGTCAGCTCCTTCAGCCAGTGGCGCCAGACCGGGCTTTGCCAGTCGAATTCGATATGGTTGAGCCAATTGGCGGTCTTGAGCAGCGGCATGCCCGTGCCGGTCGCCGACCAGGCGAGCCTCGTGCCGTCGGCCGCCGTGCAATATCGAATCTGCTGCTTGGGAAGATCGGGCGTGGCGGCGCCGGGCAGGCAGCTTCGCCGCCAGGCGACCGGCGGCTTGGCATATTCGCGCTTGAAGGCCCGGTTGAACGCCGCCTCGCTTCCGAACCCGACCAGGAAGGCGATCTCGGTGGCCCTGCGGTCGCCTCCCGCGAGCATGTCGGCCGCGATCCGCAGCCGCCAGCGCGTGCAATAGCGCATCGGCGGGGTGCCGAGCAGCCGCGTGAACCTTTCCGCCAGGACGCTTCGGGAGACGCCCGCCTCGCGCGCGAGCGCATGGATGTCGAGCGGTTCCGAATAGCGCTCATGGATGATGTCGAGCGCTCGTCCCACCGCCAGGTCCCGGCACGCGGCGGCGCGGTCGGCGAGACCGCCCAGCGGCGCGGGGAGCGCGCCGACGGCCGACTGCTGCATTGGCGGCCCCATCATAGGCATGCCCCCCCGCGCGTGCCTGGCCAGCATAGCCCATTGCCGGCGTTTCGATCAATAAATCCGGACAGTCGATCATTGGAGCGGGCCGGAACCTGGCGCATCATGTGGGCTGCTGGGGAGGCTTCACATGTCCAAGGCGGCAACGCTCCTTTACGCGCTCACGGCCTATGCGATCTTCTTCGCGACGTTCCTCTACCTGATCGCCTTCGTCGGCGACTTCGGCCTCGTGCCGCGGACGGTCGACCGCGGCCCCGAGGCGGCGCCCGCTCTTGCCGTCGTCGTGAACGCGGCGCTGATCTCGCTGTTCGGGCTGCAGCACAGCGTGATGGCTCGGCAGGGGTTCAAGCGGGCATGGACCCGGATCGTGCCGCCGCAGGCGGAGCGCAGCACCTTCGTCCTGGCGGCGAGCCTCGCGCTGATCGTCCTGTTCCTCTTCTGGCGGCCGATTCCCGTGACGGTGTGGAGCATCGACTCCGCGGCGGGCCAGGCGATCGTGTGGACGCTCTTCGCGCTGGGCTGGGGCGTCGTCCTCCTCAGCACCTTCCTTCTCAACCATTTCGAGCTGTTCGGCCTGCAGCAGGCCTGGTTCCATGCCCGCAGCCGCGAAGCCGCGGCGCCGGTGATGCGCGAGCCCTTATTCTACCGCTGGGTGCGGCATCCGCTCTATGTCGGCTTCTTCATGGCCTTCTGGGCGATCCCGCACATGACCGCCGGGCATCTGCTGCTGGCGGCGGGCATGTCGGTCTACATGCTGATCGGGATCGCCTATGAGGAGCGCGACCTGGTCGGTGTGTTCGGGCGCGATTACGAGCATTATCGCGCCCGGGTCGGCATGCTGACCCCCCGGTTCCGCCGCCGCGCCTGAGCGGACGGCGGACCGGCTGACGTGCGGGGCCTCAGCTCGAATAGTACATGTCGTATTCGACCGGGCTGGGGGTGGTCTCCCAGCGCATCTGCTCCTCCCACTTGAGCTCGATATAGGCGTCGATCTGGTCGTCGCTGAAGACGTCGCCCTTGGTGAGGAAGGCGCGGTCGTTCTGCAGGCTGATCAGCGCCTCGCGCAGCGAGCCGGCAACGGTCGGGACGTTGACGAGCTCGGCCGGGGGGAGATCGTACAGGTTCTTGTCGATCGCTTCGCCGGGATGGATGCGGTTCTGGATGCCGTCGAGGCCCGCCATCACCAGAGCCGCGTAGGCGAGGTAGGGGTTGGCGAGCGGGTCGGGGAAGCGGCACTCGACGCGCTTGGCCTTTTCGCCGGTGCCGTATGGGATCCGGCACGAGGCGGAGCGGTTGCGGCTGGAATAAGCGAGCAGCACCGGCGCTTCGAAGCCCGGCACCAGCCGCTTGTAGCTGTTGGTGGTGGGGTTGGTGAAGGCGTTGACCGCCTTGGCGTGGTGGATGATGCCGCCGATGAAGAACAAGGCGGTCTCGCTGAGTCCGGCATAGCCGTTGCCGGCGAACAGCGGCTTGCCCCCGCTCCAGATCGACAAATGGGTGTGCATGCCCGATCCATTGTCGGCCTTGATCGGCTTGGGCATGAAGGTGGCGGTCTTGCCGTAGGCGTGCGCGACCATGTGCACGACATATTTGTAGATCTGCATGCGATCGGCGGTTTCGACGAGCCTGCCGTAGGTCATGCCGAGCTCGTGCTGGCCGGCCGCGACCTCGTGATGGTGCTTGTCCATCGGCAGGCCCATCTCGATCATCGTCGAGACCATCTCGCCGCGTATGTCCATGGCGCTGTCGACCGGCGCGACCGGGAAGTAGCCGCCCTTGGCGCGCGGGCGGTGGCCCGTGTTGCCGACGTCATATTCGCGGCCGGTGTTGGTCGGCAGCTCGATATCGTCGATGCGGAAATAGGAGCTGTTGTAGCCGTCCTCGAACCGCACGTCGTCGAACATGAAGAATTCGGCTTCGGGGCCAATGAAGACGGTGTCGCCGATGCCGGTCGACTTCACATAGGCTTCGGCGCGCTTGGCGGTGGAGCGCGGATCGCGGGCGTAGAGCTCGCCGGTGCCGGGATCGACGACGTCGCAGAACAGGATCAGCATCGGAGTCGCGCTGAACGGGTCGACATAGACCGCGTCGAGGTCCGGCTTGAGGATCATGTCGCTCTCGTTGATCGCCTTCCAGCCGGCGATCGAGCTGCCGTCGAACATGAAGCCGTCCTGGAGCTGGTCCTCGTCGATCAGCCCGGACACCATGGAGAGATGCTGCCACTTGCCCTTGGGATCGGTGAAACGAAGGTCGACCCACTCGATCTCCTCGTCCTTGATACGCTTCAGGATGCTGCCCGCGTCATTCGCCATTTTTTGTCACTGCCTTTTGAAAGATCGATCCGCGCCTGCCGAGAATCGCGCAAGCGCGCGCCGCATCCTCGCCAGCCCGGGCTTAAAACGTCCAGTCCCGGCGGCGGCCAGGTGAATATTTCACGTGGGCCGATCCTCAGCGCGGCTCCTTCGACGAGACGTGGTTGAGGGCGATCACCCAGCGTCCCTCGACCTTGCGCATCAGCCGGGTGTTGATGCCGTCCTGCGGGTTTTCCGGGCGGTCGAGGCGGTAGCGGCTGATCAGCTGCGCCGCGTCGGGGGCGAGCATCTCGACCCGGATGTCCCAGAAATGCAGGCGGCCGCGGCGTTCGGGCGCGCCGCCATAGTCGCGGACATAATGGTCGAGCGTGCCCTGCCAGTCCCGCTGGAACTCGCCGCGCGAGACGAAGATCACGTCGGGGTTCCTGAAGCCCGCCATGTAGCCGCGGAAGTCGCCCCGGTTCCACGCCTTCTCCATGTCGGCGATGACGTGGCGGATCGCCGCCTCCTCGACCTTGGGATCGGGCGCGGCCGGCTCGGCGGCGCAGGCCGCGACCAGCAGCAGCGGCGCAAGCAGCAAGGCTCTCAACGGCTGAGCTTCTCCCCGGCCTCGGCCTTGCGGGCGAGCAGCCCCGAGACCTCGAAGCCGCGGCGCTTCAGGCCCTCGACGATCCTGGGGAGGCCTTCGGTGTCGGCCCAGAACATCGGCCCGCCGCGATAGACCGGCCAGCCGTAGCCGTAGACCCACACCACGTCGATGTCGGAGGCGCGCTGGGCCTTGCCTTCCTCGAGGATCTTCGCGCCCTCGTTGACCATCGTGTAGAGCGTGCGCTCGATGATCTCCTGGTCGTCGATCTGCCGCGGCTGAACGCCTTCCTTGCGGCGGAAGTCCTCGATGATCTGCTGGACCGCGGGCGAGGGGGAGGGACGGCGCTTCTCGTCATAATCGTAGAAGCCCGCGCCCTTCTTCTGGCCCCAGCGGTCGACCGCGCAGAGCGCGTCGCGGATGTTCTCGATGCGGGCCGGGTCGCGGTGCCAGCCGATGTCGACTCCGGCAAGGTCCGCCATCTGGAACGGCCCCATCGGCATTCCGAACTCGACATGGACGCGGTCGATCTGCTCCGGGGTGGCGCCTTCGAGCAGCAGCTTGGTCGCCTCGGTCTGGCGCGGGATCAGCATGCGGTTGCCGATGAAGCCGTAGCAGACGCCCGCGACGACGGCGACCTTGCGGATTTTCTTGGCGAGCTGCATCGCGGTGACGAGCACGTCCGGCGCCGTCTTCGCGCCGCGCACGACCTCGAGCAGCTTCATGACGTTGGCCGGCGAGAAGAAGTGCAGGCCGAGCACGTCCTGCGGGCGCGAGGTCGCCGCCGCGATCTCGTCGACGTCGAGGTAGGAGGTGTTGGAGGCGAGGATCGCGCCCGGCCTGGCGATCCTGTCGAGCTTTCCGAACAGCTCCTTCTTGACCTCCATATTTTCGAACACGGCCTCGATGATGAGGTCGCAGTCGGCAAGGTCCTCAAGGCTGAGCGTCGGCTTGAGCAGGCCCATCGCGCCCTGCACCTGATCGGCGCTCATCCGTCCCTTGGCGGCGGTCGCCTCGTAATTCTTGCGCATCACGCCCGTGCCGCGGTCGAGCGCGGCCTGCTCCATCTCGACGATCGTGACGGGGATCCCGGCGGAGAGGAAGTTCATCGAGATGCCGCCGCCCATCGTCCCGGCGCCGATCACGCCGACGCGCTTGATCTCGCGCGGCCTGGTGTCGTCGGGCAGGCCTTCGATCTTGGAGGCCTTGCGCTCGGCGAAGAAGAAATATTGCTGGGCGCGCGCCTGAGTGCCGCTCATCAGCTCCATGAACAGCCGGCGCTCGTCCTGGACGCCCTCGGAATAGGGCTTGTTCACCGCCGCCTCGATCGCCTTCACGTTCGCCTCGGGCGCGTCGAAGCCCTTCATCTTGCGCGCGTTGGCCTTTCGGAATTCATCGAAGATGCCCGGGTTCGAGCGCGCCTCGGCGAGCTTGTCGTCGGCCTCGCTGCTCCTGGGGATCGGCCGAACGTCCTTGACCTCGTGGGCGTAGGCGACCGCGTGCTGCTCGAGCTCGCCCTCGATCAGCTTGTCGACGAGGCCGATCTCGTACGCCTCCCTGGCGCCGATCGGATTGCCGGTCGCGGCCATCTCCAGCGCCTTTTGCACCCCGGCCACGCGCGGCAGCCGCTGGGTGCCGCC
>DASWSP010000018.1:0-32609 GCA_036402575.1 Allosphingosinicella sp.
CCGGCGATTTCGAGACGGCGGTCGCGATCGGCGCCACCCACGTCCGCATCGGCACCGCCTTGTTCGGGGCGCGGGCGTGAATTCCGGCGATCCCCTCCAGCGTGAGGAGCCCCGTTCTACGCGGCCGCTACGGTTCGATGCCCTGATCCTCGATTTCGACGGCGTGCTGGTCGAAAGCGAATATGCCGGCAACAAGCAGATCGCCGACTATCTGACGGCCATCGGCCATCCCACCAGCCCCGAACAGTCGATGGCCGCTTTCATGGGTCTCGCCGGCCAGGCCTTCCAGTCCGCCATCGAGCGTTGGATCGGCCGGCCGCTGCCCGACGATTTCCATGCCGCCCGCGCCGAGGAGGACCGGCGGGCGATGGAGGAGGGGCTGCCCGCCGTCGCCGGCGCGATCCGCTTCGTCGAGAGCCTTCCGCCCGGGCTGCCGCGCGCCATCGCCTCCTCGAGCTCGACCGCCTGGATCGAACGCCACCTCGAGCACCTTCGGCTGCGCGCTCATTTCGGCAGCTTCATCTTCTCGGGGCGGGAGCATGTCGCCCGCGGCAAGCCGGCGCCGGACCTCTACCTGCATGCCGCCCAGGCGCTCGGCGTCGATATTTCGCGGACCCTGATCGTCGAGGATTCGCCGGTCGGCGTGGCCGGCGCCGTCGCGTCGGGCGCTACCGTGATCGGCCTCACCGCCGGCGGCCACTGCGCGCCCGGCCATGGCGAAAGGCTGCGTTCGCTCGGGGTCCATCAGGTCGCCGGCAGCTTCGACGACGTCGCGGCCGCTTTGGGCCTGGACGGCGCTAAAGCTGGTGGCCGCTCTTCAGCCGCTTGATGTCCAGATAGGCCTGGTTGTGCGGGTTGACCCCGCCGTGGAGCGGCACCCGCTCGCTGATCCGGATGCCGGCCTCTTCCAGCCCCGCCACCTTGCGCGGATTGTTGGTCAGCAGCCGCACTTCGTCCTGGGCGAGCAGCTCCAGCATCCGCGCGGCGACGGTGAAGTCGCGCTCGTCGTCGGCGAAGCCGAGGCGGTGGTTCGCCTCCACCGTGTCGAACCCCTGGTCCTGCAGGGCGTAGGCGCGGAGCTTGTTGACGAGGCCGATGCCGCGCCCCTCCTGGCGCAGATAGAGCAGGATCCCCCAGCCGGCGGCGGCGATGGCGGCGAGCGCCTGGTCGAGCTGGGGCCCGCAATCGCACTTGAGCGAGCCGAGCACGTCGCCGGTCAAGCACTCGCTGTGCAGCCGGACGAGCGGGGGCTGGCCGGCCGGTTCGCCGATCACCAGCGCGATGTGCTCGGCGGCGTCCTCTTCTGACCGGAACGCCACTATCTCGGCTCTTTCAGCGAACCGGTTTGGAAGCCTGGCGCGCGATGCGATGGCGAGCGAAGGGCGGGCGTCGAAGGCAGCGACGGCCTCGGACGCGATCGTGACGACGTCCTCGCCCGCCACGCCGCCGATGAACAGCGCCGGCAGCAGCCCCGCCCGGCGGGCGAGCCGGGTCGCCGCCAGCGCCGCCTGGTCGCAGCCGAGCGGGACGGTCTGGAACGGTCCCTTGAGCGGGCTCCTGAGATCGAGCGCCGGATCGGCGATCGCCGTCGCGCCGGCGAGATCGACCCACGGCGCCCGGACGATCCGCACCGGCCCCGTCGGCACCGCGTCGCGCTGGTTGGCGAGCTTCAGAGTCACCGCTCGGTTGCCGGAGATCAGGATGTCGGCGGGCGCGGCCGCGTCGAACGCCGCCAGCCCCGTATCGTCGGCCGTCTCGACGGCAAGGAAGGCCGTCCCGTCGATCTCGACCGGCCAGCCGCGCCGAAGCGCGTCGATCGCGCGGGCGATGTCGCGGGCGTCCGGGCGCCCGCCGCTCAAATCGCGAACTCGGTGACGAGCGGGACGTGGTCCGAAGGCCGCGTCCAGCTCCGGCAATGCTCGTGCACGGCGTGCGAGCGGGCGAGCTTCGCCACGTCCGGCGTGGCCCACATATGGTCCAGCCGGCGGCCGCGGTCGTTCACCGTCCAGTCGGGCGAGCGGTAGCTCCACCAGGTGTGGAGCCGCCCTGGCGCCGGGTGGAAGTGACGGCCGAGATCGACCCATTCCCCGCTTTGCTGAAGCTTCGTCAGCGCCGCGACCTCGACCGGCGTGTGGCTGACGACATTGAGCAACTGCTTGTGGCTCCAGACGTCGCATTCGAGCGGCGCGACGTTGAGGTCGCCGACCAGCAGCGTCGGGCGCCGGCACAGCTCGGACCAGCGGGTCATGCGCTCGATGAAGTCGAGCTTCTGGCCGAACTTGGGGTTCTGCTCGCGGTCCGGGACGTCGCCGCCCGCCGGCACGTAGACGTTCTCGATGCGGATTCCGCAGTCGAGCTGGACCCCGACATGCCGGGCCTCGCCATTGTCCTGCCAGTCGTGGCGCCAGCGGCTTTCGCCGTCCTCGCGCATCGGCACCCGGCTGAGGATCGCGACGCCATGGTGCATGCGCTGGCCGCACAGGATCAGATGGTTGTAGCCGAGCCGCCTGAACGCGCCTTCCGGGAAGTCGCAGTCGATCACCTTGGTTTCCTGCAGGCACAGGATATCGGGCTTCTGCTCGGCCAGGAACTTCTCGACGATCTCGATCCTGGCGCGCACGGAATTGATGTTCCAGGAGGCGACGGTAAGCGTGGACGGCATGAGCGGGCTCTAACGGGCCTGGGTTTGGCTGTCGACATCCGGCGCCGCCGGATAAGGAATGGCCCCCGCTCCGGGGGCGTGGAGCGAGGGCCAACCAAGCGTTTGTTACGCGAGGTCAATTGCGAAGTCCGGAGCGGGCAACAGGGGGAAAACCCGGGCCGGAGGATCCGCAATTGCAGTCCTCTCTTTAAAGCCGAATTCCTGTCGCGCGGATGAACGCCGTTAACTTTTTCTTCAGCATTTCTGCGGGTATTTACCCTCTAGGGCCGCGCCGCCGCGGATCCGTCCAGCGGAACGCGGTATCGGCCACGGCGACGTTGAAGCGCTGGTTCGACAACTTGACGGTCGATCGGTTGTTCTGCGCGTCGATCGTCGTCCAGCCCTGCAGCAGCAGGCCCGCGGGCGCGCTCGCCACCTTGGCGAAGGCGATGGTGATGGTGCCGAATTCCGGCTTCTTCGGGTCGCGCGCCTGGACGAGCAGCACCTGCGGATCGTTCTGGACCACCTTGGCGACTCCGGCGAGGTCCTTGTTGGGGTTGAGCAGCACCGACAGCGGCGAGTTGCCGATCGGCCAGCGCGAAACCTGCTTCACCTCATAATCGATCATGGTCAGCGCCTTGCCGTCCCCGACGATCAGCATCGGCACGCCGCGCTGATACTGGAAGCGCACCTTGCCGGGGCGCTTCATGGTGAGGGTGCCGCCGAGCGTCTGGCCGCGGCGGTCGGTCTGGGCGAAGTTGGCGGTCATCGTCTCGACGGCGCGAAGGTGCGCCGTCACCTGCGCGAGTGGCGCCGAAGCCTGCGCGATCGCGGCGACGGGCACGGCGGCGGCAATGAGGGCGAGCGTTGCGAGACGCTTCATGAACGAGTCTCCAATGGTTCGGTTTGGGTGGCGATATGGGGATCGCCGATTGAATGCCCACTGAACCCCGGAGGTTCCGGCCGGACGGCACGGCGGCGGCTGCGGCGGCCGATGGGGAGGTCCGGCGCTCCCGTTATCAGGCGGGCGGCTGCCCGCCCGTGCGTCAGTTGCAGGCCTGGAGCGGATCCTGGCCGAGGTTGCCGCGGCCGACTTCCTGGATCGAGAAGGCGCCGTCCGGGAATTGTGAGATTCCGGCCGCGAACGCCTCGCCGGGGCTGTCGAAATAGCCGAGCAGGTTGAGCGATTTGTAGAGCGCGTAGGGCTTGCCGACGAGCCGAAGCTGCGTCGTCAGCTCATTCTCGGTCGGGCCGAACTCCTGGCCGCCGTCACCCGCTTTCCGGGCAATCTCCATATACGCCCCCATCGTCTCGCTCCTTCGCAGCCTAACCTGCCTCGCGCCGCGGCTCACGCGGTTCGAGTCGAACCGTGCCCAATACGAGTCGGTTCGAAGCATTAGTCTCAGCATCGGATGCCGACATGTCTCTATGCGAGACACTTTTCGGCTCATTTGAACGCTGGGGGCCTCAGATGGCGTGGCCGTCGGAATCGACCAGCACTTCGCGGCGGCCGACATGGTCGGGAACGCTGACCTTCCCCTCCTTCTCCATCCGCTCGATCAGCCGCGCCGCATTGTTGTAGCCGACGCGCAGCTGGCGCTGGAGGTAGGAGGTCGAAGCCTTCTGGCTTTCGGCGACGATCTGGACCGCTTTCCGGTAGAGCTGCGTCTCGGCATCGTCGTCGCCGGTGGGCTGGCCCTCGAACATATAGCCGCCGTCCTCGGGCTCTTCGGTGACGGCCGAGATGTAGTCGGGGACACCCTGGCCGCGCCAATGGTCGGCGACCCGACGGACCTCGTCGTCGGAGACGAATGGGCCGTGGACCCGGGCGATCTGCTTGCCGCCGGGCATGTAGAGCATGTCGCCCTTGCCGAGCAGCTGTTCGGCGCCCTGCTCGCCCAGGATGGTGCGGCTGTCGATCTTGGAGGTGACCGAGAAGCTGATCCGGGTCGGCAGGTTCGCCTTGATGACGCCGGTGATGACGTCGACCGATGGGCGCTGGGTGGCCATGATCAGGTGGATGCCGGCCGCGCGCGCCTTCTGGGCGAGGCGCTGGATCAGGAACTCGACCTCCTTGCCGGCCGTCATCATCAGGTCGGCGAGCTCGTCGACCACCACCACGATCTGCGGCAGCACCTCGTATTCGAGCTCCTCCATCTCGTATTTCGGCTGCCCGGTCTCCGCGTCGTAGCCGGTCTGAACGCGCCGCCCGAGCGGCTGGCCCTTCACCTTGGCCTCGCGCACCTTGGTGTTGAAGCTGGAAAGCGCGCGGACCCCGACCGAGGCCATCATCCGGTAGCGCTCCTCCATCTGCTCGACCGTCCACTTCAGGGCGCGGATCGCCTTCGCAGGCTCGGTGACGACCGGCGAGAGAAGATGCGGGATATCGTCGTAGATGCTGAGCTCCAGCATCTTGGGGTCGATCATGATCATCCGGCACTGCTCCGGGGTGAGCCGGTAGAGCAGCGACAGGATCATGCAGTTGAGGCCGACCGACTTGCCCGATCCGGTGGTGCCGGCGACGAGCAGGTGCGGCATCGGCGCGAGGTCGGCGACCACTGGATCCCCGGCGATGTTCTTGCCGAGGATCAAAGGCAGCGAGGCGACCTGATCCTCGAACGCCTGGCTGGCGATCAGCTCGGACAGGACGACTGATTCGCGCTGGGCGTTGGGAAGCTCGATGCCGATCACGCTGCGGCCCGGAATGGTGGCGACGCGGGCGGACAGCGCCGACATGTTGCGGGCGATATCGTCCGCAAGCTGGATGACTCGGCTCGCCTTGATCCCGCTCGCCGGCTCGAGCTCATACATGGTCACGACCGGGCCGGGGCGGATCTCGACGATCTCGCCCTTGACCGAAAAGTCCTCGAGCACCGATTCCAGCAGGCGGGCGTTGCGCTCCAGCGCCGCCTTGTCGAGCGTGGTGGTGGGCGGCGGCGGCGGCGGGTTCAGCAGATCGAGCGTAGGCAGCCGGTAGGTGTCGCCGAGCGCGAGCGAGGGCTGGCGCTCGCGCAGCGGCCGCTGGCCCTTGTCAGGCTTGACCCGGTCGTTGATCACGGTGCGCGGCGGATCGGGCGAGGTGATGATCGGCGTCCGCGCCGGCCGGCGGACCGGCTCTTCGTCATCCTCTTCATGGACCATGCGCGGCAGCTCGGCGCTGCGCGGTGCGCGCTCGCGGCGGGTCAGCAGCCATTTGCGCTCTTCGGCGCGAAGGCCCAGGCCGAGATACCAGAGGAACAGGCCGGCAAGCGCGGTCAGCGCCACCGCGACCATTTCGAACGGCCGGGCGATGCCGGGTTCGCCGATCGCGGCGATGCCGGTCCCGATCAGCTTGGCGAGCGACAGGCCGAGCGCTCCGCCCCAGCTCGCCGGAAGGCCGTTGACCGCGCCGCCGAACAGCAGGCCCGTCGCCGTTCCGATGAAGATCAGCCCGAACACCGTCAGCGCCAGCGCCCGCCCCCAGCGCCCGGGTTCGGCGCCGCGCGCAAGCCGCAGGCCGAGCACCAGCGCCAGCGGCAGCAGCAGCCCCGCGGGCGGGCCGAACAGGCTCAGCAGCAGATCCGATCCGTAGGCGCCGGCGCTCCCCATCCAGTTCTTCACCGGACCGGCGGCGGCGGTGTTGAACGAGGGGTCGCTCGGCCGGTAGCTCACCAGCGCCGCGGCCAGCAGCAGCGCGCCGCCGATCAGGCCGCCGCCGAGAAGCACCTCAGTCGATCTCCTGGCGCCGCGCTTGACGCCCGCCCGCCACTGCGCCAGCCGCTCCTGCCGGCCCGTTCCCGCCACTGTCGCCGCCATGCCCGTGCCCCAAATGTTCCTGCATATTCATGCGCCTTGCCGGACTCCGCGGTCAAGCGGCGCTGCGACGCTTGGCGTTGCGCGGCTGCATCGCTACTGCGGAAAAATGGAGCGCGCGGACGTCATCATCCTCGGCGGCGGCCTGGTCGGGCTCACCCTGGCGATCGCGCTCGACCGGCACGGCCTTACCAGCATCGTCGTCGATCCGGCCGATCCGGCCACGCAGCTGACGCCGCAATATGACGGCCGCGCCACCGCGGTGGCCAGCGCTTCATGGCGCATGCTCGAAACCATTGGCGTGGGTCAGCGCCTCGAACTGCAGGGCTGTCCGATCGAGTCGATCCGGGTCAGCGACGGCCTGGAACCCGGCGGGCTCGTCTTCGATCCGCCGGCGGGCGACGATCCGCTCGGCATCATGTTCGAGAACCGCCTGCTCCGCGCCGCGCTGCGCGACACCGCGGCGGGAGCGCCGCGGGTGACAATGGTGATGCCGGCCCGCGCCGCCGACATTGTGCGCGACGAAGCCGGAGTCCGGGTCGCGCTCGAGGACGGGCGGCTGCTTGCGGCCCCCTTGCTGGTCGGCGCGGAGGGCCGCCATTCGCCGACCCGCGAAGCGGCCAACATGGCGATCGCACGGTGGAATTACGATCATGCGGCGATCGTCGCCACCGTCACGCACGAGCGGCACCACGACAATGCCGCCTACGAGATATTCTACCCGACCGGTCCCTTCGCGATCCTGCCGATGCTGCCAGGCACCCGCTCCGCGATCGTGTGGTCGGTCCCCGCCGACGACAGCACCGCGATGATGGAGCTGCCCGACCGCGCGATGGCGCACGAGATCGAGAAGCGGATGGGCGGCTTCCTCGGCAAGCTCGAGCTCGCCGGCCCCCGCTCCTTCTACCGCCTTGGCTTCCACCACGCCGCGACGATCACCGCCCAGCGCCTCGCGCTCGTCGGCGACGCCGCGCACGGCATCCACCCGATCGCCGGCCAGGGGCTGAACCTCGGCTTCCGCGACGCGGCCGCGCTCGCCCAGGTGCTGGTGGAGGGCGCACGGCTCGGCCTCGACCTCGGCGACCGCCAGCTGCTCGACCGCTATGAGCGCTGGCGCAGCCTCGACACCTTCATGGTCGCCGCCGCCACGGACGGCCTCACCCGCCTCTACGGCATCCCCGGCCGCACGGCGTCAGCCATCCGCCGCTTGGGCATGGGCGCCGTGCAGCGGATCGGGCCGCTCAAGAACCGCTTGATGGCGGAGGCGCGCGGCGAAAGCGGCGAGCTGCCCCTGCTGCTCCGAGGCCTGCCGATCTAGCTACCGAACCGTCTCGCGCGATTTCGATCGCTCTGTTCGTCGGTCGGCTTCGAGAAGGTCTCGCCGGCCATGCGCCTTCCCCTCGCTCAGCGGATCGGCCGCGCTTCCTCGACCAGCATCACCGGAGTGCCGTCGCGGATCGGGTAGGCGAGCCCCGCCTCGTCCGAGATCAGCTCCTGCGCGTCGGCGTCGTAGCGCAGCTTGGTCCGCGTCGCGGGGCAGACGAGCTTGTCGAGCAGCATCTCGTCAAAGCGCCCGCTCATTGCAGCGTCTCCGGACCGTCGGCTCCGCCCGGCAGCATGCGCTGGAACTGCATGAATTGCACCAGCAGATCGGCGCGCGCCGTAAGGTCCTTCGCCTCGAGCAGCGCCTGCTTCGATCCGGTGTCGAGCGGCGCGATCTGGGCGATGCCGTTGACCAGCATCTCGTCGTCGAGCCGCCCGACCGCCTCCCAATCGACCGCATAGCCGAGCGCGTCGGCATAGCGGCGCGACTCCCGCTCGAGCTCGGCGCGCTGGACGCTGGCGAGCGGATCGGGCTCGGCATCGTCGTCGAAGCCGCTGCGATCGGCCTCGACCTGGCGATAGGGAGTCTCGACCTCGGCTTCACGGGCGATGCGGAAGCGGGAGAGGCCGATCAGGACGATGTTAAAGCGGCCGTCGTCCAGTTCCTCGGAGCCGACGATCCGGCCGAGGCAGCCGATCTCGAACAGTTCGGGCGGTTCCCGCAAACGCCCTTCGACGCCGCCTGCGGCCTCGCTAACGACATGCTTGGGCTGCACCATCGCGATCAGCCGGTCGCTCGCCAACGCGTCGCGCACCATGGCCCGGTAGCGCGGCTCGAAAATGTGGAGCGGAAGCTGCGCGCGCGGGAAGAGCAGGGCACCGGCGAGCGGAAAGATCGGGACCCGAAGGGGACCGTCCCCCGCCATCAGGTGAACAGGATCGCGGAGAGGCGCCGGCGCTGCTGCGACGCCCAGGGATCTTCCAGTCCGATCACTTCGAGGAACTGCAGCAGCCGCTTGCGTGCCGCGCCGTCGTTCCAGTCCCGCTCGCGGCGGATGATCTCGAACAGGGCCTCGACGGCGTCGTCGCGCTCGCCCCTCGCCATCAGCGCGCCGGCGAGCTCGTAGCGCGCCTCATGGTCGTCGGGATCGGCCGCGATCCGCTGCTCGAACGCGGCCGTGTCCGCGTCCGGCGGCGCGACTTCGGCCAAGGCGAGCGCGGAGCGGGCGCGGGCGATGGCCGGGTCCTTGACCGCCTTTTCGGGAACGGCATCGAGCAGAGCCCGAGCCTCGTCAGCCTCGCCGCCGGCGATCAGCGCGCGGGCAAGGCCGGAGATCACTTCCGGATGCTCGGGCGCTATCTCCAGCAGCTGCCGGAAGATGTTGGCGGCGCGCTCGGCGTCGCCGCCGGCAAGCACGTCCTCGCCCATCGCGATCAGCGGCTCGACCTCGGCCTGGATCTGCTGCGCCTCGCCCTGCACCGGGATCTGCGCGAGGATCTGGTCGAGCGCGCGGGCAAGCTGCCCCTCGGTCCGCGCCGGAGTCAGGTCCGCCACGATCTGGCCCTGGAATACGGCGTAGACGGTGGGGATCGACTGCACCCGGAATTGCGCGGCGATCATCTTGTTCTCGTCGACGTTGACCTTGACGAGCTTGACGCCCTTGGCCGCATAGTCCGCCGCGATCTTTTCGAGCACCGGCGTCAGCTGCTTGCACGGCCCGCACCATTCCGCCCAGAAGTCGAGCAGCACCAGAGCCGTCATCGACGGCTCGACGACGTCGCGCTTAAACTTGTCCAGCGCCTCGCGCTCGCCGGCGCTCATGCCCAATGTCGCCACGTCACCTGTCTCCGGCCAATCATTCGCGGCCCCCTATGTGGGATTGCGGTCGAGTCTGCCAACCCCGGCATGGTCGCGGCACTCGGGGCTTGCGAGCCCCCATGCCCCATGCTAGCAGCCGCCGCCTTACCTCCGCCGCAGCGCGCGGCGCAGCTCAGAGCGGGCGTAGCTCAGGGGTAGAGCACAACCTTGCCAAGGTTGGGGTCGAGGGTTCGAATCCCTTCGCCCGCTCCAGATTCTCTCAGGTTGGACGGTGCGCCGAGGGCGCCCCGAAGTCGCGGCGGCTGACGGCGTCGGGCGGCGGCGTGCGCGGCTCGAGCAGGGCCGCGGTCTCGATCGTGTCGAGGGCACGGCGGGCGGCGACGTATCGGCGCGCGGCGGCGATCCATTCCTCGGCATTCTCGCGGCCCGGCATGCGCAGCACCTCGGCGAGCGCGACGTCGACCTGGCCCGCTTCCAGCCGGCGCGTGGCGCGGCGGAGGCGCTCGCCCGGCATCGTCGAAGGCGTTCCGGCCTTGCGGACGGTGACGAGGCCGCCGAACTCGGTCTTGAGCGCCGTCCACCAATCCTGGTCCGGGCCGCCGCCGGTGAGCTCCGGCCCGACCTGCTGGAGGCCGTCCTGAAGCTCCTCCAAGGTGACCGGCTGGCGCGAGGCGGTGATGATCGTCGCCACCGCGGCGCGCTGGGTTTCGCCGAAGCGCCGGCGCAGCAGGCCCTCGATATAGCCAAGCGCCACGCCGCGATCGAGCGCGCGGCGGGCGGCGAAGGCGACCAGCAGTCCCTCCGCCCGATCCGCATTGCCGACCGCTTCGCGCGACTGGCTGTCGATCTCGCCGATCCTCTGCTCGATCCGGCTGACCCGCCGGGTAATCTCGGGGTCGATCACCAGCCGCTGGGGCTCGGGCGCGCCGGCGCCGGCGCCCGCAACGGGCGCCGGAGTGGCCGGCATGGGCCGGACGACCGGGACGACCGTGGTGGGCGCCTTGGGTGCCACGCCGATATAGGCCGCAGCGCTGCTCCAGTTGGCGAGGATCCAGCCCATCGCGATCAGCCCGGCGAGGAAGGCGAGGCCCGGAAGGAGGAGCATCGACAGCCGCGAGCGCCGCCGCGCGTCGCCGTCGACGGTTCCGTAGTCAGCACTCATCCGCCTGTCCCATCCTTTCACCCTCGTTCTGGCACAGCTTGGCGGCAAGCTCCAGCAGCGCGTCGTCGCGCGGGGCGGGGGCGAACGCCTTGCTCCGCCAGCCTGGGCCGGCCGCGGCGGCGACAGCCTCGCTGACCGCGACGACAGCGGTGCCGTCCCGGCGAAGTCCGGCTTCATCGACCAGCCTGGCGAACAGCCGCGCGGCGCGTGCCGAGTGGATCAGCGCCACGGCGCCGCGTTCGATCGCGCGGCGCGCCTCGTCCGGCAGCTTCGCGACCGCATCGGCGGCGTAGACGCGGCGGCGGGTGAGCGCGATCTGCGGATGATCGAGCGGGATGTGATCCTGCCCGCAGAGATGCAGCGCTCGGACGATGCCATCGCTCGCCAGCATCCGGATCAGGCGCTGGCCGTCGCTGGACCCGACACGCACGTCCGTGAAGCCCGCCTCCCGAGCCGCCGCGGCGGTCGCATCGCCGACGGCGTAACAGGGCAGCGGGATGAAAGCCCCCAGCTGCTCGCCGGCATGGCGGGCCGCGTTGGCGCTGGTCAGCAGCACCCCCTCCACATCAGCGGGATCCGGCGCATCCCAGTCCAGGGGCCGCACCGTGAACAGCGGCGCGACCACCGGCTCCAGCATCCTGGCGGCCGCGCGGGCGGCCGTCTTGCCGGCGCCGGGCTGCGGCCGCAGGATGAGCAGCTTCACCCGGCGAACAGCGCCCGCAGCGACGGCGAGGCGCGCTCGAGCAGCTGCCGCGCCAGCGCCGCCGGACCGGCTTCATCGCCGGCCGGGAAGCGGATCGACCCGCGCTCGACCTCCTGGCCGTCGTTGGTCAGCAGCTCGGCGGTGAGCGCGATCATGTCGCCCTCGATCGTAGCCAGCGCCGCGATCGGCGAACGGCAGTCGCCTCCAAGCCCCGCCAGCAGCGCGCGCTCGGCCGCGATGCACGCGCAGGTCGGCGCGTCGTTGATCGCCGACACTGCCTCGCGGGCGCGCTTGTTGACGGCAAGCAACTCGATTCCGATGGCCCCCTGCGCCGGCGCCGGCAGCAGTTCGTCGAGCGGGACGCCGATTTCGGGATGGCCGAGCCGGTCGAGCCCGGCGGCGGCGAGCAGGGTCGCATCGGCTTCGCCCATTTCGAGCCGCCGGATGCGGGTGGCGACGTTGCCGCGGAAGGCGACGATATTGAGGTCGGGTCGCCGCGCCAGCAATTGCGCGGTGCGCCGCGGCGAGGAAGTGCCGACCCGCCCCCAATGCGGCAGCGCGGCGAGGCTGGACGCGCCGAGCAGCCGGTCGCGCACGTCGGCCCGCGGCAGCATTGCCGCCAGCACGAATTCGGCGGGGCGCAGCGTCTCCACATCCTTCATGGAGTGCACAGAAAGGTCGGTGCGGCCGTCGTGGAGGGCGCGGTCGAGCTCCTTGGTCCACAGCCCCTTGCCGCCGACCTCGGCGAGCGGCCGGTCCTGGATCATGTCGCCGCTGGTGGTGATCGGCACCATCTCGATCCATTCCGGACCCCAGCCGTGCGCATCACGCAGCGCGTCGGCGACCATCCGCGCCTGGGCAAGCGCCAGCGGCGAGCCGCGAGTCCCGATACGCAGGGGCCTGATCATGCGGCGCTTGTGCTAGCGGCTCCGGGGGTGGCAGGGAAGGCGGCATGAGCCTGATCCTCGGCATTGAATCGAGCTGCGACGAAACCGCGGCGGCGCTGGTGACGTCCGACCGTCGGATGCTCGCGCACAAGCTGGCGGGGCAGGAGAGCGCCCACCGCCCCTATGGCGGCGTCGTGCCGGAGATCGCCGCCCGAGCCCATGTCGAGATCCTGCCCGCCCTGATCGAGGACGTGCTTGCCGAAGCGGACGTGTCGCTCGACGAGGTCGATGCGATCGCCGCAACGGCCGGCCCGGGGCTGATCGGCGGCGTGCTGGTCGGCCTCGTCACGGCCAAGGGCCTGGCGTTTGCCGCGAGGAAGCCGCTGATCGCGCTCAACCATCTCGAGGGCCACGCGCTCTCGCCGATGCTGTCCCATCCCTCGCTCGACTTCCCCTACCTGCTGTTGCTCGTTTCCGGCGGCCACTGCCAGTTGCTGCTGGTCGAGGGGGTCGGCAGATACCGCCGCCTGGCCACGACGATCGACGACGCCGCCGGCGAGGCTTTCGACAAGAGCGCCAAGCTGCTCGGCCTCGGCTTTCCGGGTGGGCCGGCGGTCGAGGAGGCGGCGAGGTCGGGCGACCCGCGCGCGGTGCCGCTGCCGCGGCCGCTGCTTGGATCGAACGAGCCGCATTTCTCGTTTGCCGGCCTCAAGAGCGCCGTTCTGCGCGCCCGCGACGCCGGCACCTGGAGTGCCGAGGACATTGCGGCCTCGTTTCAGCAGGCGGTCGTCGACTGTCTGGTCGATCGTACCCGCCGCGCGATGGAACATGCCTCCCATGCAACCGCTTTGGTTGTCGCCGGCGGCGTCGCGGCCAACCAAACCATCCGCCAGGCGCTTACGGAACTGGCTTCCTCCCGCGGCTTGCCCTTCGTCGCGCCGCCGCTGTGGCTGTGCACGGACAATGCGGCGATGATCGCCTGGGCCGGCGCGCTTCGCTTCGAGGCGGGGCTGGTGGACGGCCTCGACGCGCCGGCGCGGGCGCGCTGGCCGCTTGATCCCGACGCCGAACGGGCGCGCGGCGCGGGCGTGAAGGCGTGACGATGCGGATCGGCGTGATCGGCGGCGGCGCCTGGGGCACGGCGCTGGCTCAAGTCGCGGCCGGCGGCGGCGAGACCCTGCTGTGGGCGCGCGAGCCCGAGGTCGTCGAAGCGGTCAACGGCCGCCACGAAAACACGGTCTTCCTCGCCGGCATTCCGTTGTCGGAGTCGGTCCGCGCCACCGGCGAGCTGCTGGACCTCGCCGATTGCGAGGCGCTGCTGGTGGTGACGCCCGCCCAGCATATGCGCGCCGTGCTCGCGGCGCTGCCCGCGCTCGACATTCCGCTGGTGCTGTGCGCCAAGGGCATGGAGGGCTCGTCGACCAAGCTGATGCACGACGTGGCGCGCGAGGAGCAGCCGGGTTCGCCGATCGCCGTGCTGTCGGGCCCTACCTTCGCTGACGAAGTCGCCAAAGGCCTGCCCGCGGCGGTGACCCTGGCGGTCGAGGACCGGGCGGTCGGCGAGGCGCTGCGCTCCCGCCTCGCCCGGCGCGCGTTCCGGACCTATTTGTCGGGCGACGTGATCGGCGCCGAAATCGGCGGCGCGGTCAAGAACGTCCTCGCCATCGCCTGCGGCGTGGTGGAGGGCCGCCGGCTCGGTCTGAATGCCCGCTCGGCGCTGATCTCGCGCGGCTTTGCGGAGATGACCCGCTTCGGCCTCGCCCGGGGCGCCCGCGCCGAGACGCTGGCGGGGCTGTCGGGCCTCGGCGACCTCGTCCTCACCTGCTCCTCGACGAGCTCGCGCAACTTCAGCCTCGGCAAGGGCCTCGGCGAAGGCGCGACCGCGCAGGCGCTGCTCGCCGACCGCCGCACCGTCGCGGAGGGCGCCTTCACGGCTCCGGTTCTAAAGAGGGCGGCGGAAGAGGCGCATGTGGATATGCCGATCGTCGCCGCGGTGGAGGCGCTGCTTTCCGGCCGCGCCTCGGTGGACGAGGTTGTGGAGCGGCTCCTGTCGCGGCCGCTGCGTTCCGAAGGCTTTTAGAAGTCCCAGCAGATCCCGTTATTTTCCCAGTCCCCGTAGCGGGTCGGCTCCCGCCCCTTGGGCCCGCCATGCTCCTCGCCGGGCTGCGAGCTTTGCGGCTTCGGCACCGGCGGGCTTTTCGACAAGTGCGCGGGCGGTTTGACGTGGTTGGGGCGGCGACCGTTCATGGCGTTTGATCCGATTGAATTTCGGGGCTCTGAAGCCCACATTTCGGGCCTGGAGGCAGATTTCGCAAGATGAATGGTTTCAAGACTCTGATGCTGCTGGCGGCGATGACCGCCTTGTTCATGGGGCTGGGCTACACGTTCGGTGGATCGGGCGGGGCGCTGCTCGCGCTCGCGCTGGCCGCGGCGATGAACCTGTTCACCTTCTGGAACGCCGACAAGATCGTGCTGAGGATGCACGGCGCGCGCGAGGTCGACGGCCGCACCGCGCCCGAGTTGGTCGGAATCGTCCAGCAGCTCGCGAGCCGCGCCGGACTGCCGATGCCGAAGGTCTACCTGGTCGATTCCCCGCACCCGAACGCCTTCGCCACCGGCCGCAACCCGGAAAACGCCGCCGTCGCCGCGACCACGGGCCTGCTTGCCATGCTGAGCCGCGACGAGATCGCCGGGGTGATGGCGCACGAGCTCGCGCACGTGAAGAATCGCGACACTTTGATCATGACGATGACGGCGACGATCGCCGGCGCGATCTCGTTCCTGGCGAATTTCGGCCTGTTCTTCCGAGGCGGCGACGACAACCGCGGCAATGCCCTGGCGATGATCATGGCCGTGCTCGTCGCCCCGTTCGCCGCGATGATCGTGCAGATGGCGATCAGCCGCACCCGCGAATACGGCGCCGACCGTGGTGCGGCCGAGATCAGCCGCAATCCGCGCGCGCTCGCCTCGGCGCTCGCCAAGCTGCACCACGGCGCGGCCCGGGTCCCGAATCCGGTCAGCCTGCGCAACCCGGCGGCGGCCTCGCTCTACATCGTCCCGTCCGGCACCGGCCGCGACAAACTGTTCTCGACCCACCCCGACACGGGCAACCGAATCGCCGCGCTGGAGGCGATGGCGGACGAAATGGGTCTGGCCTCGCCGCCGCCGCTCGCCGACACCGTCCGGCCGACTGCCGTTCCGAAGAGCGGCAAGCGGCGCTCGAGCGCACTCGATCCTAACGGGCGGCGGCACTGACCGACGGCATCGGCACGGCTTCGCGCCGGGCGGCCCTGCGGCTGCTCGACGCCGTGCTCCGCAAGGGGCTGCCGCTCGAATCGGCGCTGAACACGGCTGCCCGGGAGCTCGAACGCGCCGACGATCGCGCATTCGCCCACGCCATCGCTTCGGAGGCGCTGCGCCGGCTCACCGACCTCGACGCGCTGATCGACAGTGCGACCCGCAAGCCGCTGCCGGAGGATTCGAAGGCCCGGGCCGCGCTTCGGATCGCGCTGGTCCAGGCGCTCGCGCTCGACACGCCGCCGCACGCCGCGATCTCGACCGTGCTGCCGCTGGTCGACGGCGGTCCGCGCCGGCTCGTCCACGGCGTGTTCGGCACGCTGATGCGCAACGGCGCCGCGCTTCCCGCCATTCCCTCGCTTCCGCCTGCCGTGACCGAACGGTGGCGCAGGACGTGGGGAGACGGAGTCGTCGCGGCGGCCGCCCGCGCGATCGCGCAGCCGCCGCCGCTTGATCTCACCTTCGGGGGCGACGAACCGCCGCCGATGGAGGGCGTGAGCCTGATGCCGCGCCACCTTCGGCTGGCGCGCGGCGCCGCCGTCTCCGGCCTTGCGGGATATGGCGAAGGCGGATGGTGGGTTCAGGATATCTCCGCCTCGATCCCGGCGCGGCTGCTCGGCCTCGGCGCCGGCCGCACCGCGCTCGACCTTTGCGCGGCGCCCGGCGGCAAGACGATGCAGCTCGCCGCCGCCGGATTCGATGTCACTGCCGTCGACGCGTCGGATAGTCGTCTGGCGCGACTTTCCGAGAATCTGGCTCGCACCGGCCTCAGCGCCCGAACGGTGGCGGCCGACGTGATGAAGTGGGCGCCCGCGGCGCCGGCCGACGCGATCCTGCTCGACGCGCCCTGCTCGGCGACCGGCATCTTCCGCCGCCACCCGGACGTGCTCCACCGAGTCCGCCCGCGCGCGGTCTCCGAACTGGCCGAGGGGCAGAAGGCGATGCTTGCGCGCGCGGCGGCCTGGCTCAAGCCCGGTGGGACCCTGGTCTACTCGGTCTGCTCGCTCGAGCCTGAGGAAGGGGAGGCGGTGCTCGACAGCTTCCTTGAGGCCCATCCCGATTATACGCTCGATCCGGTGCTTCCGGACGAGCTTGCGCCCGCACTCTCACCCGCGGCGGGCGGCGTCCTCCGCCTCCTGCCGGGTGCTTTGGAGGAATTCGGCGGCGCCGACGGCTTTTTCGTCGCGCGAATGAAACGAACCGGCTGAGGATAGTGGGGATAAGTCCCCGGCTCCGGTTGTAGGCTGCGACTCGCACGGTTACGCCTTGTCCGTGCAGCAGCCCATCCGCATCGCGCCGTCGATCCTGTCCGCCGATTTCGCGAAGCTGGGGGAAGAGGTGCGGGCAATCGACGAAGCCGGCGCCGACTGGATCCACATCGACGTGATGGACGGCCATTTCGTCCCGAACATCACGATCGGCCCGGCGGTGGTGAAGGCGCTTCGGCCGCATACGGCCAAGACCTTCGACGTCCACCTGATGATCTCCCCCGTCGACGCCTTCCTCGATTCCTTCGCGGAGGCGGGCGCGGACATCATCACCGTCCACCCCGAAGCCGGCCCGCATCTTCACCGGACGATCCAGCGCATCAAGTCGCTCGGCAAGAAAGCGGGCGTGTCGCTCAATCCCGCGACGCCGGCCAAGATGCTCGACTATGTGCTGGAGGAGATCGACCTGGTGCTGGTGATGAGCGTCAACCCAGGGTTCGGCGGGCAAAGCTTCATCGACAGCCAGCTGCGCAAGATCGGCGCGATCCGCAAGCAGATCGACGCTTCCGGCAAGCCGATCGATCTCGAGGTGGACGGGGGGATCGACGCGGAGACGTCGCGCCGCGCGATCGACGCAGGCGCGGACGTTCTGGTCGCGGGGACGGCGACATTCCGCGGCGGGCGCGAGCGCTATGCCGAGAATATCAGGGGGTTGAGGGGCAATGAGCGTTCTTGAACGGATTGAGGCCGACGAGGGGCTCGCCGAGATCGAGCCCGGCAAGCGGCTGATCTGCGTCGGCAGCGACCACGGCGCCTCGCTGTCGGAGCGGCTGTCCTACCGGCTCCACCGGATGAGCTGGAAGACGCCGCTGCATAGTTTCCGGCTGCGCGGCCGCTTCCCCGTCAAGCTGCTCTCGGTGCCGAAGGATCCCGTCGCCGGCAACAAGGTGCGGGGCGAGGCGATCCTGAAGGGGCGGCTCTGCTTCGGCGAGGAATGCTTCCCGCTTCGCACCCTCGACTTCAACGATCCGGCGCTTTCGCAGCGCTGCTCGGACTATCTGCAGAGCTTCGCCTGGCTGCGCGATCTTGCCGCCGCCGCCAACCGCGACAAGGCGTTCCCGATCGCCGAGCGGCTCACGCGCAACTGGCTCCAGGCCTACGGCAACGAGTTCAGCGAACGCGCCTGGCGCCCCGATCTGTGGGGCCTGCGCATCCTCTTCTGGACCGCTTACTCGCCTTACATCCTGCAGTCGAAGGACCTCGTCCACCGCTCGTCTATCCTGAATACGCTCGCCCGCGGGGCGCGCCACCTCGACAAGACGGCCGACAAAGCGGCGGCGGGGCTGCCGCGGATCGCGGCCTGGTCGGGCGTGATCGCCTCCGCTCTGGTGGTCCAGGGCGTGCCCGGCCGCCTGGCGCGCGGCGAGAGCGGCCTCATCCGAGCGCTGGCCGCCACCCTGCACGACGACGGCGGCATCGTCAGCCGCTCGCCGCTCGAGCAGCTCGTCCTGGTCGAGCTGCTGAGCCAGCTTCGCGCCGTCTACATCGCCGGCCGCCGCGAATTGCCGCAAGCTGCCGCCGAAGCGCTCTCCGGCTCGGTCGCGGCGCTGCTGGCGGTGACGATGGGAGACGAGGCGCTGGGCAACTGGCAGGGCGGCAACATGCTCTCGCGCCGCCGCGTCGCCGCCGCGATCGAGGGGTCGGGCGTTAGGGCGCGGCCGCTCCGGCAGGCGCGCGGCTGGGGCTATCACCGCCTGGATGCAAGGGGCAGCGTCGTCGTGTTCGACGCCGCGCCGCCGCCCGCGAGCCGAACGCTGACCGGCGGCTGCGCCTCGACGCTGGCGTTCGAGTTCAGCGACGGCGAGGAGCGGCTGATCGTCAATTGCGGCGGCGTCGGCTGGGCCAAGACCGACCTGCCGCCCGAGCTGCTCCAGGCGCTTCGCACCACCGCCGCGCATTCGACGCTGACGCTCGGCGACCGCAATTCGACCGCGATCCACACGGACGGCACGCTCGGCAAGGGCGTCGGCCAGGTCGAGTTGTCGCGCGAGGACATCGGCGGCGGCGCCAGCGTGGAAGGCGTCCATGACGGCTATGTCCGGCGCTTCGGGCTGCTCCACCGCCGCCAGCTGACGCTCAGCGCCGAGGGGCGCGAGCTGAGGGGCGAGGATTCGCTCGTGTCGGCGGGGCGCAGGCGGCGGGCTGGTCCGCTCGCCTTTGCGATCCGCTTCCACCTGGCGCCGTCGGTCGAGGTCACGACCACCGCCGACGGCAGCGGCGCGCTGCTCCGCATCCGCGGCGGGCCCGCCTGGCAGTTCCGCTGCCAGGGCGGTATGCTGTCGATCGAAGACAGCCTCTGGATCGACGGCTCGGCCCGGCCTAACGGCAGCCTGCAGCTCGTCATTGGCGGTGAGACGCCGGCCGACGGAATGACGGTTTCCTGGCGTCTGCGCCGCGCGATCTGACCACAAACGCGAGGAATGCTGATGGACCAGGTGAAGATCGGGCGCGCCCTGCTGTCCGTCTCCGACAAGACGGGATTGGTGGAGATCGGCCAGGCGCTCGCCCGCCACGGAGTCGAGCTCGTCTCGACCGGCGGCACCGCCGCGGCGCTGCGCGAGGCGGGGCTGGCGGTGCGCGACATCTCGGATCTCACGGGCTTCCCCGAGATGATGGACGGCCGCGTCAAGACGCTCCACCCCAAGGTACACGGCGGGCTGCTCGCGGTGCGCGACGATCCCGATCACGCCGCGGCGATGGACGCGCACGGCATCGGCGCGATCGATCTGGTGGTCGTCAACCTCTATCCGTTCGCCCAGACCGTGGCCAAGGGCGCCGGGCGCGACGAGATCATCGAGAATATCGACATCGGTGGCCCGTCGATGATCCGTTCGGCCGCCAAGAACCACGCCTTCGTCGCCATCGTCACCGATCCGGCCGACTATGGCGAGCTGATCGCGGCGCTCGACGAGAACGGCGGCATGACGTCACTCGAGCTGCGCAAGCGATTGGCCGCCAAGGCCTTTTCAGCGACGGCCGCGTACGATGCGACGATCGCCTCCTGGTTCGCCTTTGCCGACCAGCAGCAATCCTTCCCCGACATGCTGCCGGTGATCATGAACAAGCGCGAGGTGCTGCGCTACGGCGAGAACCCGCACCAGAAGGCCGCGCTCTACCTCCCCGCAGGGCCCCACAGCCGCGGCATCGCCCAGGCGGAGCAGGTCCAGGGCAAGGAGCTCAGCTACAACAATTACAACGATGCCGACGCGGCGCTCGAGCTGGTGGCCGAGTTCCGCGGCGCCGGCCCGGCCTGCGTCATCGTCAAGCACGCCAATCCGTGCGGCGTCGCGACCGCGGCAACCTTGCTCGACGCCTATGAGGAGGCGTTCGCCTGCGATACCGTCTCGGCCTTCGGCGGGATCATCGCGGTCAACGAGCCGCTGACGGGCCCGACGGCCGAAGCGATGACCCGGATCTTCACCGAGGTCGTGATCGCCCCCGGCGCGGACGAGGCGGCGCTGGCCGTGTTCGCCCGCAAGAAGAACCTCCGACTGCTTCTGACCGGCGAGCTCCCGAACCCACAGCGCACGGGCTTGGCCGTGAAATCCATCGCCGGTGGTTATCTGGTCCAGTCGCGCGACAATGGCAGCCTGGGACGCGACGAGCTGAGGGTGGTGACGGAGCGCTCGCCGACCGAGCGGGAGCTGGCGGACTGCCTGTTCGCCTGGACGGTCGCGAAGCACGTCAAGTCCAACGCCATCGTCTATGCCCGGGACGGAGCGACGGCGGGGATCGGCGCCGGGCAGATGAACCGGCTCGAATCCGCCCGGATCGCCGCCTGGAAGGCGCGCGACGCGGCGGACAAAGCGGGTTGGCCGGAGCCCCGCACGATCGGCTCGGCCGTGGCCTCGGACGCTTTCTTCCCCTTTGCCGACGGCCTGCTGGCCGCTGTCGAAGCGGGCGCAACGGCCGTGATCCAGCCCGGCGGCTCAATCCGCGACGACGAAGTGATCGCCGCCGCCGACGCCGCGGGCCTGGCAATGCTCTTCACGGGCATCCGTCACTTCCGACACTGAGCCGGAACCCTCCCGCGCGGGTGCCGTTGGCGCTCACGAAGGGAGACGGAAATGAACGTCGGCGAGGAACGCAGCAGATCCTATTGGATGGAGGCGGCGCCGGTCATCGACGCGCCACAGCTTGCGAGCGACGAGAGCTGCGACGTGGTCGTGATCGGCTCCGGCATCGCCGGCCTTTCGACGGCCTACGAGCTGAGCCGCTTCGGCCGCTCGGTGATCGTCATCGACCGCGGCGGCATCGGCAACGGCATGACCGCGCGCACCACCGCCCACCTCGCCACCGAGCTCGACGACTTCTACTCAGAGCTGATCCGGGTGCGCGGCGAGGAGGAGGCGCGGCTGTACCACGACAGCCAGGTGAGCGCGGTCAACCGGATCGAGGCGATCTGCCGCGACGAAGGCATCGACGCCGATTTCGCCCGCGTGGAGGGTTATCTCTTCCCCGCCGAGGAGAGCCACCGAGCCGACCTTGAGGAGGAATATCAGGCCTGCCGCAGGATCGGAGTCGAGGTGGAATGGGCCGACCGCGCGCCGGTGCCCGGCATCGACACGGGGATGGCGCTTCGTTTTCCGAACCAGGCCCGCTTCCACCCCACCAAATATCTTGCCGGCCTCGCCCGCGCGCTGATCGCCCGCGGCGGGAGGCTCTATGCGAACACCACCCACGTCTCCGATGAGGAGAAGGAGGGGCGGGTCGAGGTCACGACCGAGGCGGGCCCCGTCATCCGAGCTTCGGCGGCGGTCTTCTGCACCAACTCGCCGACCAACAACAAGGTGGCGATCCACACCAAGCAGCTTCCCGATAGAACCTACGTGGTTGCCGGACGCGTGCCGAAAGGCTCCGTTGCGGACGCCCTCGTCTGGGACAGCCATGACGCATATCACTATGTGCGAATACAGCCGCTGGGCGAGGCCGAGGACCTGCTGATCGTCGGCGGCGAGGATCATCGCTCGGGCGAAGAGAACGACATGGACGAGCGGCTGGCGCGGCTCGAGCAGTGGACCCGCGAGCGCTATCCCTCCTTCACCCGCGCCGACTATCGCTGGTCGGGGCAGGTGCTGGAGCCGATCGACTTCATGCCTTTCTCGGGCAGGAACCCCGGCAACACCAACATCTACATCCACACCGGCGATTCAGGGCAGGGCATCACCAACGGCGTCGCCGGCAGCCTGACGATCCTGCCGCTGATCATCGGCGAGGACAGCCGCTACGCCCCGCTGCTCGACCCGGGCCGCAAATCGCTCACCACCACGTCGATCGGCGAGTTCGTGCGCGGCCAGGCGGGGGTCGTGAAGGATTATGCCGAGTTCGTCACGCCCGGCGAGGTCGGCTCCGCGGACGAGCTGCGGCCCGGCGAGGGCGCGGTGATCCGCGAGGGGCTGAGCAAGCTCGCCGTGTTCAAGCGCGAAGACGGCGGCGTCATCCGCCGCTCGGCCGTCTGCACCCACATGGGCTGCCTCGTCCATTGGAACGGCTTCGAGAAATGCTGGGACTGCCCGTGCCACGGCTCCCAGTTCGCGCCCGACGGGCAGGTGCTCAACGGTCCCGCGGTGCAACCTTTGGCGGAGGCAGAGTAGGCTTTTCGCGCTTGCCCATGCGGAAGAGCACGCGGTCCTCGTCGGTGAAGCCGCGCTTCCAGATGATCGCGCCGAAGGTGGCGAGGATCAGTGGGATGCCGACGATCAGCTCGACGAACTCCAGCGACGGCGGCAGCAGGGTCACGACATAGCCGACCAGGCCCGCGCCCACCGCCGCCCAGACGAGCGGCCAGCGCCAGCCCTGCACCGGCGCGTCCAGGATCCGGCACAGCAGCCGCGCCTTGAGGATCGACGCCATCCCCAGCGAGAGCAGGAGCGCGATGGCGGGTCCGGCGGCGGTGAACGTCTCGGGCAGCCGGTTGCCGGACAGCCCCATTTGGGCGGCGAAATCCGAGGGGAGGCGGACGGCGCGAAGGGCGGAGATCAGAACGACGCTGAGCACGGCCTGAGTCGCGATCATGAAGGTCGAGATCATCAGATTGCGGTGGCGGGCGACGTAGACCAAAGCCGCCTCGGACACCGCGGCCGTGGCGGCGACGACTTCGGCTGCCAGCAGGAAGGCCAATGCGGCCGTGCCGCCGATGAAGGCCGCTCCGACCAGCCCCATGACCGCCTCGGCGGGGATGCCGAGCGCCAGCGCGATCGCGGCCTGGGCGGCGATGATCCAGAAGCCGACCTGCCGCACCTGCTTGGCGATCGCCTTCTTGTCGCCTTCCGCCAGCTTCTGGGTGATGACCGGCCCGAGGATCGGATCGAAGCTGGTCTTTAGCTTCTGCGGCAGCGACGCGACCTGCTGGGCGACATAATAGACGCCGACGATCGCGGGAGAGAAGAACAGGCCGAGGATGGCGATGTCCAGCCTGCGCGATCCCCATTCGATCGCGTCCGCCGCCGCCAGCGGAGTGTTGCGTCGGGCGAGCTGCCACAAGGTCCCCGGCTCGGGCCGCCAGCCACTCGGGACGCCATAGCTCTTGAACAGCGGCCAGAGCGCGGCGGCGAACGCAGCCAGCATCGCGATGACATAGGCGATGATGAGGCCGTCGCGGCGCGACAGCGTGAAGTAGAGCAGCGCCGCCGCGATGCTGATCGTCCAGGGCTCGACGATCGCCCGCGCGATCACGGTGGCGCGGACATTGTGCCGGTAGGCGAGCGCGGCCAGCGCGACGTCGGTGCCGGCGATCGCGAACACGATCAGCGGAAGCAGCCATTCGACGCCCAGGATCGGGCTGTTGGGGAACATCGCCTGCGGGAAGATCACGAGCAGGATCGACGCCGCGGCGGAGGCCAGGAACGCGACCAGCATCGCGTCCCACACCACGCAGACATGCTCCTTGTCCGTGGTCGAGAGCTGCTGGGCGAGGCCGCGCTTGAGCCCCAGGGTCGCGATCTGGGCGGCGAACTCGACCACGAGGATCGCGTAGGCGAAGCGGCCGAGCTGGTCGGCGCCGTAGAGCCGGCCGGCGATGAACAGGAAGGGGAGGCGGGCGGCGAGCCGCAGCAGGAAGCCGAAGAAGTTGGTCCGGCCGCCCTTGGCGAGCGCGGCAATATCCTCGCTGCCGGGCGGGAGAGGTTCCCTCAATGGGCAGCGCCCCAGTTGGCGCCCGTGCCGATGTCGACGCCAAGCGGCACGCTGAGCTTCACCGCCGGTTCGGCCGAACGCTCCATCACCCGCTTGATGACGGCGGCGGCGCGGTCGGCATCGCCCTCGGGCACTTCGAAGACGAGCTCGTCGTGGACCTGCATCAGCATCCGGGTCCTGCCGAGCCCCTCCGCCTCGAGCGCCGGGCACATGCGGGCCATGGCCCGCTTGATGATATCGGCGCTGGTGCCCTGGATCGGCGCGTTGATCGCCGCGCGCTCGGCGCCCTGCCGCTCGTGCTGGACCCTGCTCTTGATGTAGGGGAAGTGCGTCTTGCGCCCAAACAGGGTGGTGGTGAAGCCGGTCTCGCGAACATGCTCCAGCGTGGCGGCGATATAGTTGTTGATGCCGGGGAAACGCTGGAAGTAGCGGTCGATGATCTCCTGCGCCTCGTCGGCAGTGACGCCAAGACGTCCCGCCAGGCCCCAGCGCGAGATGCCGTAGAGGATGGCGAAGTTGATCGTCTTGGCGCTGGCGCGGGTGTCGCGGTTGACCGCGCCGAACAGCTCCTGCGCGGTCAGGTTGTGGATGTCGGCGCCTTCGGCAAAAGCCTGCTTGAGCTGCGGCACGTCGGCCATATGCGCGGCCAGGCGAAGCTCGATCTGGCTGTAGTCGGCGGCGAGCATCACATAGCCGGGCTCGGCGACGAAGGCGTCGCGGATGCGTCGGCCGATCTCGGTGCGGATCGGGATGTTCATCAGATTCGGGTCGGTCGAGGCAAGGCGGCCGGTCTGCGCGCCCGACAGGCTGTAGGTCGTGTGGACCCTGCCGGTGACCTTGTTGATCTGCTGCTGCAGCGCGTCGGTATAGGTGTTCTTCAGCTTGGTCAGCTGGCGCCAGTCGAGGACGAGGCGGGCGATCGGCACGCCCTCGCGAGACAGCCGTTCGAGCTCGGTGACGTCGGTCGACCAGGTGCCGGACTTGCCCTTGCGGCCGCCCTTGAGGCCCATCTGGTTGAACAGGATGTCGCCGAGCTGCTGAGGGCTGCCGATCGTGAACTTGCAGCCCGCTTCCCCGCAGATCTGCTCCTCCAGCGCCTGGATCTGCTCGTTGAACTCGGCCGAGAGCTTGCGCAGCTCCTCGCGGTCGACCTTCACGCCCTCGCGCTCCATCCGGGCGATCACGGGGACGAGCGGGCGATCGACCATCTGGTAGACGCGGCTGACCCGCTCATGCGCCAGCCGGGTCTTGAACCGGTTCCAGAGCCGCAGCGTCACGTCCGCATCCTCGGCCGCATATTCAGTGGCGCGGTCCAGCGGCACCTGGTTGAACTTGATCTGCTTCTGCCCGGACCCGCAGACTTCCTTGTACGTGAGGGATTCGTGGTCGAGATGCTCCTTGGCGAGGTCGTCCATGCCGTGGCTGGCGAGGCCGCCGGCATTGAGGTTGAAGCTCATCACCAAAGTGTCGTCGATCGGCCCGACGTCGATCCCGCGGACGTTGAACAGCACCCAGTCGAACTTGAAATTGTGACCGATCTTGAGGATGGCCGGGTCTTCGAGCAGCGGCTTGAGCTTCGCCAGGACCAGCGCGGCGGGGAGCTGGTCCGGCCGATCCGACAGCAGGTCGTGGCCGCCATGCTCGAGCGGGATGTAGCAGGCCTTGCCGCATTCGGTGGCGAGGCTGATGCCAACCAGCTTGGCGCTGACGCAGTCGAAACCGTCGGTCTCCGTGTCGAGCGCGAGCAGGCCGTTCGCCGCGGCCTCCGCAATCCAGCGGTCGAGCGCCTCCTCGGTGACCACCGTCTCGTAAGCGGTGCGGTCGATCTTCGGCTCCGGCCGCACCTCGCGCTGCACCGGCACCTTCGTCGGGTCGACCGGAGAAGCGCGCGTCGCCGCGGCCCCGTTGAGCCGCGCCAGCAGCGACTTGAAGCCCTGCTCCTCCAGGAACTCGCGCAGCGGCCCGTCCGGGATGTGCTTCATCTGCAGCCCGTCGAGCGGCTCGGGCAGGGGTGAGTCGCAGATCAGCCGCACCAGCTCGCGCGACATCCGCGCCGCCTCGGCATGCTCGATCAAATTCTGCTTGAGCTTGGGCTTGGTGATCTCGTCGACATGGGCGAGCACGCCTTCGACGGTGCCATATTGCTGGATCAGCTGGGACGCCGTCTTGGGGCCGATGCCGGGCACGCCGGGCACGTTGTCGACGCTGTCGCCCATCAGCGCGAGCACCTCGCCGACCTGCTCGGGCGGAACGCCGAACTTCTCGATCACCTGCTCGCGGCCGATGCGGCGGTCGTTCATCGTGTCGAGCATGTCGAGCCCGGGCTCGATCAGCTGCATCAGATCCTTGTCGGAGGAGACGATCGTCACCTTCCAGCCCTGCCTGAGCGCAGCCTGGGCGTAACAGGCGATGATGTCGTCCGCCTCCAGCCCGTCCTCCTCGATGCAGGGGATGGAGAAGGCGCGGGTGGCGTCGCGGATCAGCGGGAATTGCGGCACCAGCTCGGGCGGCGGCGGCGGACGGTTCGCCTTGTACTGATCGTACATCTGGTTGCGGAACGTGCTCGCCGACTTGTCGAGGATGACGGCCAGGTGGGTCGGGCCGTCCGACTTGCCGAGATCCTCGGCCAGCTTCCAGAGCATGGTCGTGTAGCCGTAGACGGCGCCGACGTTGAGGCCGTGCCGGTTGGTCAGCGGCGGCAGCCGGTGGAAGGCGCGGAAAATGTAGCTGGAGCCGTCGACGAGATAGAGATGGGGGGAATTCATCTGCCGGATGTAGCGAACTACCCGGCTGTTTGGGAGAGGGCTGCAGCGTAAGGCTGGGTTCAAGCGGCTCACTCTAATCATGACGCCATGAAAGGCAGACTTCTCCTCCTCGCCGCGACGGCGCTCGCCGGTGTCGGCGCCTCTGTCCCGGCCGCCGCCCAGGCCGCGCCGGCAGCCGCGCAGGCCGCGCCGGCATTCTCGTCCAAGCGCTTCTCCGTGCTCGTCAAGGGCCACGGCCCGGACGTCATCCTGATCCCCGGCCTGTCGTCATCGCGCGACGTGTGGAGCGGAACGGTCGCGGCGGTGCCGGGCTATCGCTACCATCTCATCCAGGTGGCGGGCTTCGCGGGCGAGAAGGCCGGAGCCAACGCCTCGGGCGCGGTCGTCGCGCCGGTCGCCGACGAGATCGCGCGCTACATCGCGGCCAGGGGGCTTCAGCGGCCGGCGCTGGTCGGCCATTCGATGGGCGGGACGCTGGCGATGATGGCCGCGGCGCGGCATCCGCAAAGGGTCGGCAAGGTGATGGTCGTCGACATGCTGCCGCAGCCCGCGGGGCTGCTCGGATCCTCAGCGACCGGCGTGCGCGGCCTCGCCGACAGCCTGCGCGGCCTCACCGCCACCGAAGGCGGCCGGCGGCTGGTGGCGTCGGTGGTCGACATGTTCGCTCCGCCCGAGAAGGAGGATTCGCGCAGCGATCCCGATGTCGTGGCGCGGGCGACTCACGAGCTTGCGACGACGGACCTCACTCCCGAGCTGCCGCGGATCGCGGCGCCGCTCACCGTCGTCTACGCCGCGCCCACGGCCGAGGAGGCGCCGCTGCTCGACCGCGACTATCGCGCCGCTTATGCGCGCAAGCGCGGGGCAAAGCTGATCCGGGTCGACGGCAGCGGCCACATGATCATGTACGATCAGCCGGCACGGTTCCGCGCCGCGCTGAAGGCGTTCCTCGGGCGATAGTCCCTCCCCCCCGCGCGTGCGGGATCAGGGCGCCAGCACCGTATCCACCGCCTTCGCCAGCGTTTTGGGATAATCGGTCGTGTAGTGGAGGCCGCGGCTTTCCTTACGACGCAGCGCCGAGCGAACGATGAGATCGGCGCTCTGGAGCAGGTTGCGCAGCTCGATGAGGTCGGGCGTCACTCGGAAATGGCCGTAATAATCCTCGACCTCCTCGGTCAGGAGCTCGATCCGGTGCTTGGCGCGCTCCAGCCGCTTGGTGGTTCGCACGATGCCGACATAGTTCCACATGAAGCGGCGGATCTCGGTCCAGTTCTGCTTGATCACCACCTCTTCGTCGGAATCCGCGACTCGGCTTTCGTCCCATGCGCGGATCGGCGGCGGCGGCGGCAGGTCGTCCCAACCGGCAGCGATGTGGCGGGCCGCCGCCTCGCCGAACACGAAGCATTCGAGCAGCGAGTTGGAGGCGAGGCGGTTGGCGCCGTGGAGCCCCGACTGGCTGACCTCGCCGACCGCATAGAGGCCGGGAAGGTCGGTGCGGCCGTCGAGGTCGATCACCACCCCGCCGCAGGTGTAATGCTGGGCCGGGACGACCGGGATCGGCTCCTGGGTGATGTCGATGCCGAGCTCGGCGAGGCGCGTGTGAATGTTGGGGAAATGGGCGCGCACGAAGTCCGGCTCGCGGTGGCTGATGTCGAGGTGGACGAAATCGAGACCGAGCCGCTTTATCTCATGGTCGATCGCCCGGGCGACGATGTCGCGGGGCGCCAGCTCCGCCCGCTCGTCGAAATCGGGCATGAAGCGGTGGCCCGGCGTCCCTGATGAGCTGGGGGGGATCTTGAGCTGCCCGCCCTCGCCACGCACCGCCTCGGTGATCAGGAAGTTCTTGACCCCGAAATTGTAGAGGCAGGTCGGGTGGAACTGCATGAACTCCATGTTCGAGATCCGGCAGCCCGCCCGCCACGCCATCGCGATGCCGTCGCCGGTCGCACCGCGCGGCGCGGTCGAGAAAAGGTAGACACGGCCCGCCCCGCCGGTGGCGATGATCGTCGCCCGCGCGGTGAAGGTCTCGACCCGGCCGCGCTCGCGGTTGAGCGCGTAGACGCCCCAGACATGACCATCGCCCGAATAGCGCTCGCCATGCCGGCTGGTGACGAGGTCGATCGCCACCATGTCGGGGATAAGCGTGATATTGGGGTGCTCGGCCGCCGCTTTCTCCAGCGCCTGCTGCACCGCCCAGCCGGTGGCGTCGTCGACATGGACGATTCGGCGATGGCTGTGCCCGCCCTCGCGCGTCAGGTGCCAGCCGTTGCTGCCCTCGGCGACGTTGAACGGCACGCCAAGCTCGGCCAGCCGGGCGATGGCGGCCGGCGCGTTGCCGACGACGAACTCGACCGTGGCGCGGTTGTTGAGGCCGGCGCCGGCAACCATCGTGTCCTCGATGTGGCTTTCGAACGTGTCGCCAGGCTCCAGCACCGCGGCGATCCCGCCCTGCGCCCATCCGGTTGCGCCCTCGCCCTTGGCGAGCACCGCCACCTTGAAGCGCGCCGCCAGGTTCAGCGCCGCCGTCAGCCCCGCCGCGCCCGAGCCGACGATGACGACGTCGAACGCCCGGTCAGCCACCGGCGTTCGCAGCTCGGGTGAGGTTGAGGAAGACGTCCTCGAGGTCCGCCTCGCGGGTGGAGACGTCAACGATCCCGAGCCCCTCGCGCTGCAGCGCCGCCAGCACCTCGCCGGCGTTCACCCGGTCCTTGCGGTAGGTGATGGCGAGCGTGCGTTCGCCCTTCAGCTCGATCTTGTCGAAGCATGGCGCGTCGGGCGGCACCGTCAGGTCGCGGTCGACGGTGACTTCGACCGCCTTCTCCTGGGCCATGCCGACGAGGGTGCGGGTGGTCTCGTTCGCGATCAGCCGCCCGTGGTTGATGATCGCGATCCGGTCGCACAGCTCCTCGGCCTCCTCCAGATAATGGGTGGTGAGGACGACGGTGACTCCGTCGCGGTTAAGCTGTCGGACATAGCTCCACAATTGCTGGCGAAGCTCGATGTCGACGCCGGCGGTGGGCTCGTCGAGGACCAGGATCGGCGGCGAATGGACCATCGCCTTGGCGATCAGCAGCCGCCGCTTCATCCCGCCCGAGAGGGTGCGGGAGTAAGCGTTGGCCTTGTCCTCGAGGTGGAGCGCGCGCAGCAGCTCCATCGTCCGCCGACGCGCCTTTGGGACGCCGTAGAGGCCGGCCTGCTGGTCTAGCGTCTCGGCGGGCGTGAAGAACGGATCGAACAATATCTCCTGGGGAACGATGCCGATCGAGGCTTTCGCGTTGCGCGGGTTGCGGTCGATGTCGAAGCCCCAGATCGAGGCGCTGCCGCCGGTCTTGTTCACCAGCCCGGCGAGGATGTTGATCATCGTCGACTTGCCGGCGCCGTTCGGCCCGAGCAGGCCGAAGATCTGGCCGCGGGGCACGTCGAGGCTGACGCTTTCGAGCGCGCGCTTGCCGCCCGCATAGACTTTCTCGAGGCTCTGGATCGAGATTGCGGCGGTGGTGTCGGCGGGTTGCGGCATAGCCGGCGCATAGCCGCAAGTTGCGCTTCCGCAAAGCGAGCCGCGGCAGCGATCCGTTAACCCTTTATGTCAACCATAGCTTAGTCACGCCTGCTTATGGTGAACGGGTGGCTAAGCATTTCCTCCCGCGGTTGCGCCGGATGGCGCTGCTGGCGGCGCTCGTTTTGACGGCGTCGCCCGCGGCGGGCCAGAATTCGTCCGCGGTCGGCCGGGTCTCGGTGATCGAGCCGCTGTCGCTGATCAACACCAGCGACCTTTCGTTCGGCGATTTCGCCTCGGGCGCGGCCCCTGGCACGGTGACCGTCGACCAGAATAGCGGCGCGCGCACCGTGACCGGCGGAGTCACGATGCTCGGCGGAACCGTTTCCGCCGCTTCCTTTCTCGGAGCCGCGTCCGGCCTCAACCTGATCATCATCCGCCAGCCCGCAACCCCGGTGATCCTCACCCGAGTCGGCGGCAGCGAGACGATGCGGGTCACCGCTCTGCCCATTCGCGGAGGACAGTTCCGCCTGTTCTTCACCCGCCAGGCGTTCAGCTTCGACATCGGCGGAACGCTGCAGGTCGGGGCGAACCAGCGCGCCGGAACCTATGTCGGCACGTTCAACGTGACCGTGGACTATTACTGAGCGCAATGGCGAAGGCGCGGTTCACCATGAAGGGCAACGCTTCGCTTACCGGCGGCGCGCTAATCCGGCGGCAATGACGGCGAACCTTACCCCGAACCTCCGCCGCTGGGCGCTCCTGCTGGCAGGCGCGCTCGCCGGGCTTGCGGCGGCCGCCGCGAGCGGGCCGGGGCTCGCCTGAGCAAATCTTGTACCTCCGGGGGGCGGTTGCTAAGGCCGCCGCCATGGATGATCCCTTCGTACCTGAAGTCAGCTATGTCGAGACGCCGCGTGTCGCCTGCGACGGCGCCTCCGATATCGATCCCGCCCTCGGCCACCCCCGTGTTTACCTGCAGATCGACGAGAAGGGCTTCGTCGACTGCGGCTATTGCGACAAAAGGTTCATCCTGAAGGGCGGATCTGCCGATCAGGGCGTGTCGGAGACCTGACGTCCTTACAACGTCATAGCTTCGCTGGCGCTCGCAATGACGGCGGGCGGTGTCTATATCGGCGGCATGAACATTCCCGCCGATCCCCGCCGCTTCCTCTACCGCGATGACGGGCTCAGCCCCGAGGCCGCCCGGCGACTCACGGCCGACGCGCTGAAGAGCTGCGACGACGGCGAGCTCTACCTCCAGTACACCGCTTCGGAGAGCTTCAGCTTCGACGACGGGCGGCTGAAGAACGCCGACTTCAACACCCAGGCCGGCTTCGGCCTGCGCGGCGTATCGGGCGAGACCACCGCCTTCGCCCACGCCAACGAGCTCAGCGAGGCCGCGATCCGGCGTGCGGCCGAGACCATGGCCGTGCTCGATCCCGCCAGCGGAGCCAGGCCGGCGCCGCCGCGGCGGACCAACGCCGTCCTCTACACCGACGCCAATCCGCTGAGCGCGATCCCGTTCGCGAGGAAGGTCGCGCTCTGCCAGCAGGTCGACGCCGCCGCCCGCGCCCGCGACCCGCGGGTGGCGCAGGTGTCGGTGTCGCTCGCCGGATCGTGGAGCGTGATCGACATCGTCCGCCCCGACGGCTTCGTGGCGCACGACGTTCGGCCGCTGGTGCGGCTCAACGTCTCGATCATCGTCGAGCAGAACGGCCGGCGCGAGAGCGGCTATCACGGCCTTGGCGGCCGCAACCTCTACGACAATCTGTTCGAGCCGGAGACCTGGAACCGGGCGATCGATGTGGCGCTGGCGCAGGCGCTGGTGAACCTCGAATCCGTCGCCGCGCCGGCGGGCGAGATGACGGTGGTGCTCGGGCCCGGCTGGCCCGGCGTGCTGCTGCACGAGGCGATCGGCCACGGCCTGGAGGGCGACTTCAACCGCAAGGGCACTTCGGCCTTTTCCGGCCGGATCGGGGAGCGCGTGGCCGCGCCGGGCGTGACGGTGGTCGACGACGGATCGCTGGGCGAGCGGCGCGGCTCGCTGTCGATCGACGACGAGGGCACGCCGACCCAGTGCAACGTGCTGATCGAGGACGGCATCCTGAAGCGCTATATCCAGGACCGCCTGAACGCTCGGCTGATGGGCGTCGAGCCGACCGGCAACGGGCGGCGCGAGAGCTTCGCGCACGCGCCGATGCCGCGCATGACCAACACCTTCATGCTCGGCGGCACCGACGATCCTCGCGAGATCCTCGCTCGCGCCGGGAACGGCATCTACGCCAAGAGCTTCGGCGGCGGGCAGGTCGACATCACCAGCGGCAA